>CAZQPV010000053.1:0-15219 GCA_964595265.1 uncultured Fimbriimonadales bacterium | reverse complement strand
CTATGCGCACGCTGATTGGGTGCCTTCTTGCAGGACTGTTGCTTCTCACGGGTTGGACGCAGGCGCAACTCGATGTCGCTAAAGTGCAGGCGCGCTATCGCCAGCTGATACGCGAGATTTCCACCGAGCGAATCGGTGCGACGGTTCAGTATTTGTCGTCGCTGGGGTCGCGCGTGGCAGGCTATGAAGGCGATGCCCGCGCCGCGGACTATATCGAGCAACAGTTCCGACAGATTGGACTTCAGGATGTCAGACGCGAGCCGTTCCCCGTGACGGTGCCCGTGGACAAGGGCGCGTCGTTGCGGTTGCCCGACGGCACGACGATTCGGCTCTACGCGCTCTGGCCCAATCAGGTGCGCACCAGCCAGCTGCCCCCTGAAGGGGTCTCTGGACGCCTGATTTATGTGGGCGATGGACAGCTCCAGCGGTTTCGGGGCAAGCCTGTGGAGGGCAGCCTGGTGCTGATGGACTTCAATAGCGGCACCAACTGGTTGAACGCGGCGCGGCTGGGCGCGAAGGCGGTTCTCTTTATTGAGCCTGAACGCACCGACCGCGGCGAAGCGGAAGCCAAGTTCATCGGCATCCCGCTGAATGTGCCGCGATTCTGGCTCCCTGCCGCGCATGCCGCCCGCCTGATTGCCTACGCCGAGACGCATTCCAACCCGCAGGCGAGCCTCAAAGCCAGCATGCCGTGGGAAAAGCGCACCGCCTATAACATCATCGGCATACTCCCCGGCACGGACCCCGAACTGCGCCATCAGTGGATTGTCGTGACGGCGTACTACGATTCCATCTCCATCGTGCCAGCGCTGGCGCCTGGCGCGGAGAACGCGACCAGCATCGCCAGCCTGCTGGAGCTGGCGCGCCTGTTCAAGAAGTATCCGCCCAAGCGGAGCGTGATGTTCGTGGCGTTCAGCGGGCATTTTCAGGCGCTGGAGGGCGTGCGCCAATTTATTGAGAAACGCATGCCCGAATGGAGCCGCCCCAATATCTTCGAGAAGATGCTGGGCGACAAGCGCCAGCCGCCCGATATCTACCTGTTCGTGGGGTTAGACCTCGCCAGCCGCTATACGGGCGTCGGCGTGTTCTACAAGGGCTGGTTTTACGACATGCGCGAGGACATTCAGCGCTTTTACACCGACATCGGGCGCGTGATGCGCGAGCATGCGGAGCGAATCGCCCCCGTGCTGGGCACGGAGCCTGCCAAGCTCTTCGCCGACGGCATCAACGCGGTGCAGGGGCGCTACTGGCGCACCTACATTCCCAGCAAGCCCGCGTTTGACGCCGAGGCGGCAACCCTCGCAGGCGCGTGGGGCATCACCTTCGCCACGATAGAAGACTCGCGCCCCCTCGTGGACACCCCCTTTGACACCTACGAGAACTGCAATATCGCCAATATTGCCCTGCAGACCAAAGTGATTGCCTGCCAGTTAGACCATGTGTTCAACGACCCGAACAAGCGGGGCGATTTCGCTTTGCGGTTTCCTGTGGAAAAGCCCTCGCAGTGGGTGCGTATCGGCTTGCAGAACGGCTTCGGGCGCCTGCACGGCAATGTCTACCGCTTTGACCCCAACCGCAGCTTCTTGCCCAACACGCCAATTAATGGCTCCATCGTGGTGTTGCGCCACTGGATGAAGTCGCTGATGGGCGTGCGAGGCAACATGTTCCAGATTGTGGACGACAGTAGCCCCATCCCGCGAGAGCAGGCACGCTATGAGTTCGTGGGCGTACCCCCTATCACCGCCTACGGCTGGAACCGCGAGTTTGAGATTAACGCCTACTACCTGAACCCCCAGACAGGCGAGATTGAGTACGCCCCCGACCAGGGCATCCAGGGCTCGCAGGTCTACCCGATTAACATCCGCATGACGGTGGGCGACAAGGAGGCGCCGATTATCGTGTTCCGCTGTGTGGCGACAGCGATTTATGACCTGATAGACCCCCAGTCGCTCAGCCCGCTGACGACGATGGAGATTTACGACGGCGACACCAACGGCACGCCCCAGATGTACGGCATGATTATGACTCCCAAGGATGTGCCGTTGTCGTCGTATGTGGAGGATGTGGCGGTGATTTTCTCGCAGCCCGGCTCGCGCCTCAAGATTAAGATGGGCATGGGTCCGGGCGCAGACCGCCTGCTGCTGATTAACGCCACGCCCGACGATCCCGAAGGCAGAGGCTATCTGGTGGGGGGCGACCCGCGCGAGGCGCAGGGCTTCACCGTGCCGACTTTTGACCCCAAAACGCTCACCGAGCGCGACCTGATTGCCCGCGGCGGCGTGATTGCCTACACCGCCCTGCGCGTCGCCGAGGATATGTACACGCTGAACGATTACCGCATCCGCACGCTCGCCAAGCACCGCATCGTGAACAAGGGCATCGACGAGCTGCACGCGCTCGCAAAATCCGCGCTGGAGAAGGCGCGCGCCGCGCTGGAAAAGAAAGACTATGCCGCGCTGGATGTGTACGCCCGCATGGCGTGGGGCTACGCCGCGCGCGCCTACCCCGATGTGCGCGCCACCGCCAACGATGTGGTGAACGGGGTCATCTTCTACCTGTTCCTGCTGATGCCGTTCGCCTACTTTATGGAGCGTCTGCTGTTCGGTGCGCCCAGCCTCAAGCAGCAACTCGCCTACGCCGCGCTGATTTTCGTGGCGGTGTTCCTGCTGTTGCGCTACCTGCACCCCGCCTTTGAGATTACGGGCAACCCGATTATTGTGTTTATCGCCTTCACGATGGGAGCGCTCTCAATTATTGTGGCGGTGTTCATCTCCGGCAAGTTTGAGGAGCAGCTCAAGAAGATTCGCAAGCAAGTGATTGGCACGCATCAGGTGGATGTGGGACGGATGAGCGTCGCGGCAGCGGCGTTCAATCTGGGCGTTTCCAACATGCGCCGGCGCGCCCTGCGTACTTTTATGACTAGCCTCTCGCTCGTGCTGGTGACTTTTATTGTGCTGTCGTTCACCTCCATCGTGAGTGTGTTGCGCTTCAACGAGACGCCCGCGCCCGGCACGCCGCGCTATAACGGGATTATGATGCGCACGCCCGACTGGCAGCCCCTGCGCGATTCGGCGTACCGCCTGATGAACGACGAGTTCGGCGCAACGCGCGGCGTGGCGCCCCGCGCGTGGTTCTTCGGCACACAAATCGGAGAACAGGCGTTCATCACGCTCACTCGCGCCGACCGACGCTTCAGCGCCCGCACGATTGTCGGCATGACGCCCGACGAAGCAAAAGTCACGCGCCCGCAGGAGGCGCTGGTGCATGGGCGCTGGTTCCAGCCTGGCGAGCGCAACACCATCATCCTGCCCGCTAACGCCGCCGAGGCGCTCGGAATCAAGCCCAACGAGGTCGGACGCGCCCGAATCCAGTTCGCAGGGGTGGACTACACCGTGATTGGCGTGTTTGACCCTGCGCTCCTCAAGCGCATCAACGACCTGGACTCCGAGCCGCTCACGCCTGTGGACTTCATCCTGATGCAACGGCTGCAGACTCAGGGGCGTCAGGGCGGACAGGGCGGTTTCCGCGAGTATGTCCATCTGGAACCCGACATGGTGGTGATGATGCCCTACGAGACGGTGATAAATCTGGGGGGCAACCTCTACTCGCTGGCGATTGAGTTCGCCACGCGCGAGGAGGTCTATCGGGTTCTCAAGCAGGAGCTGATGCCGCGACTGGGGTTGAACCTCTACGCGGGGCTGGGCGACCGCATCGTGCGCTACAGTACGATTCAAGCGACTTCGGGGCAGGGGCTGGAGTATGTGATTCTGCCGATTATTATCGCCGCGATGATTGTGCTGAACACGATGCTCGGCTCGGTGTACGAGCGCGTGCGCGAGATTGGCATCTTCAGCGCGATTGGGCTGGCGCCCAACCATGTGGCGATGCTCTTCTTCGCCGAGTCGCTGGTCTACGCCGTGCTGGGTTCCGTCGCGGGCTACTTTGTGGCGCAGCTGGCGGCGAAACTGATTGTGGTCACGGGCTGGTTCCCGGAGCTTTACCTCAACTTCTCCTCGATGTCGGCGGTGTTTTCCACGCTGGTGGTGGTGGCGGTGGTGCTGCTCTCCACGATTTATCCTGCCCGCAAGGCGGCGGAGGTGGCGCGCCCTGCCGAAGAGCGCACATGGCGTCTGCCCGAACCCGAAGGCGATCTCTGGCGCATCCCGTTGCCGTTCTCCGTGACCAGCGCGCAGGCGCACGGCTTGAGCGGGTTCTTAGCCGAGTGGTTCCACGCCTACGAAGAGTATAGCGTGGGCGAATTCATCACACAGGCGGTGCGCACCGAGACCTTTGAGAGCGAACACGGCAGGGGCTACCGCGTGGAGTGCGATGCGTGGATTGCGCCGTTTGACCTCGGCGTGAGCCAGCATGTGCGCATCGAGATTATCCCCACGGATTACGCGGGCGTGTACGACATTCGGCTCACGCTCACGCGCCTCAGCGGCGATATTGCGAACTGGAAGCGCGTGAATCGGCGATTCCTCAACATCCTGCGCAAGCAGTTCCTCATCTGGCGCACCCTGCCCCAGGAACAGCGTGAGCGGTATTTGCAACTTGCTGGGGTTGAGGGCTGAACCCATGCGCAAAAGCCCCCTTCGCTTTCCGGGAGGTAAATCGCGCGGGCTGAAGCAAATTATCCCCCCTCGTTCCCGATTTTGCAGAGTATCGGGAGCCGATGGTGGGAGGAGGGTCTGTCTTTCTGTACCTGCGGCAGCGTTACCCCGACCGACGCTACTGGATTAACGACCTCAACTATGAGCTCTACTGCTTCTGGAAGGTGCTTCAGGAACAGCCTGAGGCTCTTGTGGAGGCAGTCAGCGAAATCAAAGCGCGTACAACCGACGGGCGCGCGCTGTTCTACAAGCTGTTGGAGCAGTATGGGCAGGGAACACCGTTCGAGCGTGCTGTACGCTTTTTCGTGCTGAACCGCATCACTTTTTCGGGTACTGTGGATTCTGGGGGATATTCCGAGCAGGCATTTCGCGGGCGGTTTACATGGTCTGCCATAAACGCGCTCAAGCAGGTGGCGCCGCTTCTGGATGGCGTTCGGATTACCTGCGGCGATTACGAGCCTGTGGTTATGGAAGAGGGAACGGGGGTTTTGATCTTTCTTGACCCGCCGTACTATTCTGTGGCACAGTCCCGCCTCTATGGAAAGCGCGGGGAACTTCACCTCCAGTTTGACCATGAGCGGCTGGTGCGTGTGCTCCAGCGGTGTCCGCATCGCTGGCTTCTCACTTATGACGACTCGCCGTATATCCGCCAGCTGTATGAAGGCTACTATCAGAGCCGATGGAAGCTTCAATATGGGATGAATAACTACAAACAGCCTCGAGCGCGCGCAGGCAATGAGCTGTTCATCAGCAACTATCCGATAGTGCTTGCTCGCAACCAGCAGCTCGCGTTTGTAATGGAGCGTGCAGGAGCTTTTGAAGGTGCGCCCAGCAGGTAAAGATTCGAGCGCAATCAGGCATAAGTGGTGTGCGTTAGAAAATGGTTTCCATATCTCGCCAGTTGGCGCCCGCTTTGGCTTCTACGGTCAGGGGCACGCGGAGGGTGTAGGCGCGCTCCATCTCGTGGGCGACCGCCTCGGCGACAGCTTTTTCCGTGCCCTGCGGGGTCTCCAGCAGCAATTCGTCATGCACCTGCAGGAGCATGCGCGCACGCGGCTCGCAAACGGGCAACCACTTCGCCACGCGAATCATGGCTAACTTCATAATGTCGGCTGCCGTGCCCTGAAACGGCATGTTGATGGCAGCGCGTTCGGCGGCGAGCCGTTCGTTGCGGTTCGCGCTGTGCAGTTCGGGCATCGGGCGCTTGCGTCCCAGCAGCGTGCGGGCGTAGCCCGTGCGCCGCGCCTCTTCCAGAATCTGCTCCGTGAACGCCTTGATGCGCGGGAACCGCTGGAAGTATTGCTTGATAATTGCGTTTGCCTCACTGACCGAAATACCCAGCTCCTGCGAGAGACCGTAATCGCTCATGCCATACAGTACGGCGTAGTTCACCGTCTTGGCGCGGCGGCGCATCTCCTTGTCCACCTGCTCTATCGGGACACCGAACAGGATGGAGGCGGTCGCCGCGTGGATATCCTCGCCATGCTCGAACGCTTTCAGCAGCATCGGGTCTTGCGACATGTGCGCCAGGATGCGCAGCTCAATCTGGGAATAGTCCAGAGAGAGCAGGGAGTAGCCCTCATCCGCGATGAAGGCGCGGCGGATGGCGCGCCCTGCCTCCGTACGGATGGGGATATTCTGCAGGTTCGGCTCGCTGCTGGAAAGGCGCCCTGTGGCGGTTACGGTCTGGTTCAGTTTCGTGTGGATTCGCCCCGTGACGGGGTTCACCAGCTTCGGCAGCGCCTCAGCGTAGGTACTGCGCAGTTTGCTCAACTCGCGGTACTCCACGATTTTGGGCACAATCGGATGCTGGGCAGCCAGCGTTTGAAGCACTTCGGCGTCGGTGGAGTAGCCCGTTTTGGTCTTCTTGACCACAGGCAAGCCGAGTTTCTCGAAAAGAATTGCGCCCAGTTGCTTGGGCGAGCCGATATTGAACACCTCGCCTGCGAGCGCATAAATCTCCTGCGCCGCGCGCTCCATCTGCGCCTGCAGTTGCGCCGAGAGCTCCTGCAGGTAGGGCGCATCGACGCGAACCCCATACCACTCCATCTCGGCGAGAATGGGAATCAGCGGCATCTCAATCTCGTAGAAGACGGTAGCGACCTCTTCCTGCTCCAATCGCGCCCGCAGCATGGGGTAGAGTTGCCAGAGGGCGCACGCGCTGGCGGGCAGGGCGTTTTCGTCTTCGGGCAGGCGCATCTCCAGCAAATCTTCGGTCAGCCACTCCAGCGAATACTGGCTTCGAGTGGGCTGCCACAGGTAGGCGGCGATGAGCGCATCAAAGGTGGGAGGCGCCATCTCCAGCTCCAGAACGCGGGCAATCAACAGTTCGGTCTTGGCGTCCCACGCGATTCGCACGCGCTCGGTGTCGTTCAACAGGCGCATCAGAGGTTCAGGGGCAAACAGCTGGGCGCCCCAGTCGATCACAATCGCGCGGTTGGCTTCGATGGCGATTGCGAGGGCGTGCAGTTCCGCCGCGCGGGCGTGCTGGAGCTGCCCTGCCAGTTTGACCGCCACGGCGCCTCTGCCTTCCAGCATGCGTGTGAGCGTGCGCTCGTCGGGGTTGCGGATGACTTCAGGCTTCAGCGTCTCGCGTGTGGAGGTCAGGGGCGCAGGCGGACCCTCGCCGAACTGCTGAGCTAACTGGGGTAGCCGCTTCAGGATGGAGCGGAACTCGTAATCTTCCAGCACCTGCTGGAGCGCCTGCAGTCGGTCGGGCGTGAGCCGGAACTCGGGGATTTCGTTCAGGGGCAGGGGCGCATCCTGCAAAATTGTCGCCAGCATCTTGCTCTGGCGAATCTGGTCGGCATGCGCGGCGATTCGGGCGCGGAGCTTCTCGTCAGCCACCTGATCCAGATTCGCGAGAAGGTTCTCCACCGTGCCGAACTGCTGGAGCAGTTTGACCGCCGTCTTTTCGCCGACGCCAGGCACGCCGGGGATGTTGTCAGAAGGGTCGCCCTGAAGCGCCTTGAGGTCGGGAATCTGTTCGGGGTCAATCCCGTAGTGCTCGCGCACGGCTTGCGCGTCAAAGATTTTCAGGTCGCTCACGCCGCGCAGGGGGGCGCACACGCGTACATGCGCGCCCACCAGCTGGAGCTGGTCGCGGTCGCCTGTGAAAATCAGCACCTCGTAGCCGTGGTCCAGCGCGAATTTCGTGAGGCTCCCCACGAGGTCGTCCGCTTCCAGTCCTTCTTCCACGAGGACAGGGATGCCCATCGCCTTTAGTAGCGCCTGCGTCATGGGCACCTGCGGTCGGAAGTCGTCGGGGGTTTCACGGCGGTGTGCTTTGTATTCTACAAATGCCTCATGGCGGAAGGTGGGGGCAGGCGCGTCAAATGCCACAATAATCGAATCGGGCTTCACCTGCTCCAGCAGGGAAAGGAGCATGTTGGTGAAACTGTAGACGGCATTGGTGGGGCGTCCATCGGAAGTGGTGAGCGGGCGCGTCGCATAGAAGCCGCGATACAGCAGGCTATGTCCATCGATCACCACCAGCGTCGGGCGCTCCATAGCGTGTGCTGATTATACCTGAAGCACTATCGCTGAATGCTGACCCCGAAAGCAGGCTGGTTCTGGCGGAACGGACTTTCCAGTCCGCCCCAGAGCCACACATTGCGCGAGACCTGCCAGTTCCAGCGCAGGCTCCCCTGCCAGTCGTTCGGGTCAAAAATATCCAGCGAGAGCCAGTTGTTCAT
Organism: uncultured Fimbriimonadales bacterium; assembly: GCA_964595265.1. GTDB lineage: Bacteria > Armatimonadota > Fimbriimonadia > Fimbriimonadales > GBS-DC > LDYB01. The sequence continues at coordinate 6,911 of CAZQPV010000053.1, read as the reverse complement.
CCCCAGCCGATAATCCATGCCGAAGCCGGGCTTGGAGCCGTATAACCCATAGCGCAGGCTCCAGTTCTGGCTCAGCGGCATGCCTAACTGCGCAATCAGGCGGTCGGTCTCGGTAAAGTCGTAGATTCCCAGCCAGATGGTACGCTGGTCGCGCGTTGTGAGGTTAACCAGCAAATCGGTGCGGTAGCGTTCGGTTCGGGCGTTGTAGTTCAAATCGATGCGGTAGGTGCTGTCCACGATTCCCAGGGTCTGCAGGGACAGCACACGGTCAAAGGTCTCGTTGAGGCGCTGGAACGCTTCGCCCGCTTCTTTGATCAGAGGGCGCGCCTCCTGCACGGTTTCATTAAGACTCTGGGTGAGCGTGTTGGCGTTCTCCAGCACTTCGCCCGCTTTGTCCGCAACTGTAGAGGCTTTCTCGGAGGCGGTGCGCACATTCTGGGCGGTTTGCTTGAGGTTCGCTTGCAGCTCAGGGTCGCCGACCAGCTGCTCCACCTCTTTGAGGATTTGTTCGGTTCTCTGCGCGGAGGCGCGCGCAGAGGCAAGGGTTGCGCGCACATCCTCGTTCAACTGGGGGTCATTCAGCAGGCGGTTCACTGACTGGAGCGTGCGTTGCAACTCCTGGGTGGTGGCGTTCGCCTGACGCAGGAGCTGACGCACCGCCGCGCGGTTCTCTCGCACCAGCGACTCGACTTCGGTGGCTAGCTGCGCGGATTGCTCGCTCAGGCGTTGCACAGAGCGCAGGGTTTCAGTAACGCTCTGGCGGAGCGCCTCATCTTCCAGCAGGCTACGGGCGGAAGCCAGCGTGTGCTGAAACGCCTGCAGGGTCTTCTCCAGCTCCGGGGTCAGTCGGCTCAAGGCGGCGTTGATATCCATCGGTGTCTCGCCCTGCACGCGCGATTCGGGGGGCAGATAGTCCACGACCTGCTGGGGCGGGATTATTTCCACTCGTGCATCCGCTGGCAGCAGTCCGCCGCCCGAAAGCCGAAAAGTGGAGCCGCGCGGGATTTTAACCGACTCCTGAATCGCCAGCGTCAGCTCAGCACGGGGTGGCGTGCCGACCAGATTCACCGCGCGCACATAGCCGACAGGCACCCCTGCCATCAGCACCGCCGCGCCCCGACTGAGATTCCGCGCATCCTCGAACTGCACATAAAGGAGATAGTGCCCCCTATCCGAAAGGTCATACCACAGAAACCGTAGCCCCGTAATCAGCGCCGAGACGCCAATCAGCACCACCAGTCCCACACGCGCCAGATCGGATCGCATCGCTCTGTGTCCTTCAGGGGATACAGTTCGCCGCCCGTTGTGAGTTTCCTACCGCACCACCACTAGCGGGCGGATTTGCTCCAGCCGCTTGGGGCCGATTCCGCGCACATTGCGCAGTTCGTCCACGCTCTCGAACCGTCCCACCTGCTGGCGGTACTCCACGATTCGTTGCGCCAGCACAGGTCCGATGCCGGGCAGCTGTTCCAGCTCTTCGGCGCTGGCGCGGTTGAGGTCTATCGGAAAACGCGCCTGCTTACGAGCGGGCGTTTGAGCAGCGCTGGAGGCGGTTTTGTGTGCGGGAGGCGAGGGCGTGGGCGTTTCCGTCTTTGTGGGCACATAGACCTGCTGACCGTCCTGGAGCGCTTCGGCGAGGTTGAGGGCGTTCGTGTCGGCGTCGGCGCGGGCGCCGCCTGCCTGCTCAATCGCATCCCCCACGCGACTGTTAGGGGGTAGGGTGTAGACCCCCGGTTTTTGCACCGCCCCTGCCACATGCACCACGAGCGTGCTATCCTGAGGGGGCTTACGAACTGGCTCGGTTTCAGCAGGAGTCGGCTCTGGGGCAGACTCCAGCGGAATAATCTCGGCAGGAGGCGCGGCAGTGACCGACGGGCCGATGGTGGGACTAATCCTGCTCTGCCCGCGCCCCAACCCGTACGCCAGCAGCCCCACCACCGCCAGCGACAACAGATAGAACCCCAGCAGATAGCCCCTCTCCTTCGGGTCTAACTTCTCCCAGATGGGGTACATGGGTTAACCACCTCGTCAGGGAGGTTTCGAGCAGGAGAAAGAAATTCCTGTACGGTTCGTATCGGTGGAGGTTGTTTGACCAAATTTTTGCTCGGATGATCCTCAACTGGCAAGAAAAAAGAACAGGGTGAGGTATATTAAGAGGGAACCTGAACGCGCACATATGCGTCAAAGGGTTCATCGGCCAAAACTCCGATAGGAGGATGTGCTATGCTGAGTCATCGTAAGGGCTTTACGCTGATTGAGTTGTTAGTTGTTATTGCGATTATCGCCATTCTTGCGGCGATACTGTTCCCCGTTTTTGCGCAGGCGCGCGACAAGGCACGCCAGACGACCTGTACCAGCAACACCAAGCAAATTGGTCTCGGCGCGATGATGTATATCAACGACTATGACGAGACCTTCCCTCTTGGTTTCGGACGCGCAGGTGGCACAGGGCAGTGGCTGTGGAACTTCTACCATGCGGCGCCTTATAACTGGCGTCCCAGCGTTTCACCCAGCGACCCACGCTATGCTTCATACCTGGTTCACTGGTCGCACACGCTCCAGCCCTACATGAAGAACTACGGTTTGTACGAGTGTCCCTCGTGCCCACCGAAGCGCTTGAACACTCCTGACTACAACAACCCTCAGGCACAGCCAGCAAAGGTTGCCTACACCTACAATGGGCTGCTGCAGTCGCTGAGCCAGGCGCGCATCGCGCACCCGTCCAAGCTCCCGCTTTTCTGGGAAGGACGTGGGAAGTCTAGTGTGGAAGGCTTTGCCCTGACTAACCCAGCGCTCATGTGTACGGATGCCACTAAACCGTGTCAGTATTTCAGCTGCACCTATGGCAATCCGGGCAACGCCTACCCAACGGGCGCGATGTTCGTGCTGGACGGTCCGATGTGGATCCACTCCAACGGCGCACTGTTTGTGCATGCCGACGGAAGCGCGAAATGGCGCCGGCTGGGAGCGCAGATTGCTCCTGCGAACACCGACTGGCGCGTGGATCCCTACACGGGCTATGACAGTCAGGGCTTTCCTCAATTCTACTGGTGGGATGGCTGCAATCCGTGGCTGTTCCGACCTGATTACGAGTTCAACATCTAAGTTGGTTCTACGCGCGGGGAGGGGGAGCAGTCTCCCTCCCCTGTACAAAGAGGGAGGAACGCATGAAGAAGGAAATTTCCACGGGAACCGCGGTGGCGATTATCGCCGTGCTGTTAGTGATTGTGGCGGCGGTATTTTACTGGATCTGGACTCGCCCAGAAACCACCCCGCCCCCGCCCGCAAATACGACGGGAGCGCCAACCCAGATGCCTCCAGCCGCGCCGCCGGCGGCGCCAGGGCAACCGGGTCAGCCGACCCAGGGCAATCAACCGCTTCAGCCTAACTTTTGAAGCAGTTTGGCGTTTTTCTCACCCTGCTTGCCCGAAGCCTGGTCTCAGGCTTCGGGTTCTGGCTGATTCATCCTCTCTGGCTCGCGTGTGTGTGGAGCACGCAGGGATATTTCCCCACGGGTCGTGATATCGCGCGCTGGTATGCGCCTGGCGCGTTTAGCATAGCGCCCGTTCTAAGCGCCACGCTTGTGGGGCTGGTGTGGGGCGTGGTGCTGATGTGCTGGGGGGCTAAGTATTCCGCGCGTGTGCTGCGCTGGGCAGGCGCACTGGCGATGAGCCTCGCTGTGCCCCCTATCGCCTATGGGCTGTTGCTCTGGTATGCGGGCATGCTTCCCTTCGCGGATATCTCCGCCGCGCTCCCCACACTCGGGCGCGCCTACCTCTACCTGGGAGGCACTTGCTTTATGGTGGGCTGGCTTGTGGGCGCGCCGCTGAAAACGCCTCGCCCTGCCCGTCAGGTATAATCTCCAGCATGTCAAAGGGGTACTATCGGTTTCCGACTGTTCATGGAGAACAGGTTGCGTTCGTCTGTGAAGACGATTTGTGGACAGTTTCGTTGCATGGAGGCGTCGCTCGCAGACTCACCACCACGCTCAGCATGGTCAGCACACCCCACTACTCGCCCGATGGCAAATGGATTGCTTTTGTGGCGCGGGATGAAGGGCATCCCGAAGTCTATCTCATTCCTGCAGCGGGGGGCGAGCCGAAGCGCCTTACTTATCAGGGCGCAACGGTGGTGCGCGTGGTCGGTTGGACGCCCGACGGCAACGAGATTATCTATCACAGCACGGCAGGCTGCCCTCCGCGCGAGGTGCGACTCTGGCGCGTGCCGCGCGAGGGGGGGCAACCCTGCATGTACCCCTATGGAATCGCGCACGCCATCAGCTTCGGTCCGAATGGCGGCGTGATTATCGGACGCCACACGGTGGACCCAGCCCGCTGGAAACGCTATCGCGGCGGTACAGCAGGGGTGTTCTGGATCGACCGCGAGGGCACGGGAACTTTCACCCTCTTCAAGCCCACCAACGGCGACCACACCGCCCCCATGTGGATTGGCGAGCGCATCTACTTCGTGTCGGACTACGAGGGTATCGCGAATCTCTATTCCTGCCTGCCGGACGGCTCCGACCTGCAACGCCACACCCACCATGAGGAATACTATGTGCGCTTCCCCACGACCGACGGCAGGCGGATTGTGTATCACGCGGGCGCGGAACTTTACTATTACGATATTGCCACGGGCGAGAACGCGCAAATCCGTATGGAGACGCCCAGCCCGCGCGTGCAGACCCAGCGCAAGTTCGTGGAAGCCGAGAAGTACCTGCAGGGATTCAGCCTCCATCCGAAGGGGCACTCGCTGCTGCTGATTGTGCGGGGCAAGCCCTTCACGATGGGTAACTGGGAAGGCGCGGTAGTCCAACACGGCGAGCCGCAAGGGGTGCGCTACCGCATCGCCCGCTGGCTGGCAGACGGCGAACGAATCGTGACGGTCTCCGACGCCACAGGCGAGGAACGGCTGGAGCTGCATACCCCTGAGGGCGTGAGGCGCTATGAAGATTTCGATGTGGGCATCGTCTACCGCATGGAGATCTGCCCGACTACCGATAAGGTGGCGCTCTCGAACCATCGTTTTGAGTTGTGGGTATTCGATTTAGAGTCGGGCACGCCCACCCTGGTGGAGCGTAGCGACGCGGGGATGATAGAGGGCTTCGCCTGGTCGCCCGATGGGCGCTGGCTGGCATATAGCTTCGCGCCTAACGAGCGCACGCACATCATCAAGGTCTACGACGCACAGTCGGGCACGATTCACCCCATCACGCACCCCGAATTCCGCGATGTGATGCCCGCATGGGACCCTGAGGGCGACCTGCTCTACTTCATCTCGTATCGGGACTACGACCCCGTGTATGACCAGATGCAGTACGAGCTGAGCTTTCCGCGGGGTCAGCGCGTGATGGCGGTTGCCCTGCGCAAGGATGTGCCCAACCCGCTCCTACCAGCGCCCCAGCCTCTGGAAGGGAGCGAGAAAGAGGCGGAGGAAAAAGAGGAGAATCCCGAATCGGGCGAGCCGAAGTCTGTGCAGATTGACTTTGACAATATTCATTTGCGTGTGCTGACCGTACCCCTGCCAGGAGGCATCTATGGGCAGGTGGCAGGGCTGGATAAAAAGCGCCTGCTGGTCTCTTCGTTCCCTATTGAGGGCACGCTGGACGAAGGCGACTGGACCGACACGAGCGAGGAAGAGGGCAAGGGCACGCTGATTCTCTACGATTTCTCCAGAGCCAAAAGTGAGGAGCTGATTCACGGCAGCACGCGCTTTGCATTATCGCTGGACGGCAAGACGCTGGTCTATCAGACGGGCAATCGTCTGCGGGTGCTGCCCGCAGGTCAAAAACCCGACGAGAAGCATGAGCATGACCCGCCTTCGCGCGAGAGTGGCTGGATTGACCTCTCGCGTGTGCGGTGCGCCGTCGTGCCTACGGAAGAGTGGCGCCAGATGTACCGCGAAGCGTGGCGCCTCCAGCGCGAGTTCTTCTGGACACCCGACATGTCGGGAGTGGACTGGCAGAAGGTGTACGACCGCTACTATCCGCTTCTGGAGCGCGTCGCCACCCGCGCCGAGTTTTCCGACCTGATGTGGGAGATGCAGGGCGAGCTGGGAACCTCCCACTGCTATGAGTTTGGCGGCGATTATCGCCAGCCGCCGCAGTATACGCTGGGCTTTCTGGGCGCCGAGTTTGAATGGGATGAAGCGACGCAAGGCTACCGAATCACCCACATTCACACGGGCGACCCGTGGCTGGAAAACGCCGACTCGCCCCTTAACGAGCCGGGCGTGCTGGCACAGGTCGGCGAGGTGCTGATTGCCATTAATGGGCAACGGCTTACGCGCACGCGCCCCCCGGGCGAGCTGCTGCTCAATCAGGCAGGGATGCCCGTGCAGCTCACCTTGCGTGCACCCGACGGCACGACCCGCACCGTCGTGACCCGAACGCTCACCAGTGAAGCCAGACTGCTCTACCGTGAGTGGGTGAACCGCAATCGCGCCTATGTGCATGAGAAAACCAACGGGCAGGTGGGCTATATTCACATCCCCGATATGGGCTACTGGGGTTTCTCCGAGTTCCATCGGGGCTTCCTGCCAGAGCTGGTGCGCCCTGGCTTGATTGTGGATGTGCGGGGCAACGGCGGCGGATTCGTTTCGGCGCTGCTACTGGAGAAACTGGCGCGAAAACGACTCGGCTACGATGTGCCGCGCTGGGGCAAGCCGATGCCCTACCCCTATGACTCGCCGATGGGACCTGTTGTCGCCATTACCGACGAGCGCGCTGGCTCCGACGGCGATATGTTCAGTCACGCCTTCAAACTGATGAAAATCGGCGTGCTGATTGGCAAGCGCACATGGGGCGGCGTGATTGGCATCTGGCCCAAGTCGGTGTTTGTGGATCAGGGGCTGACCACCCAGCCCGAATACGCCTTCTGGTTCTATGATGTCGGCTGGCGCGTGGAAAACTA
>CAZQPV010000052.1:6872-15763 GCA_964595265.1 uncultured Fimbriimonadales bacterium | reverse complement strand
ACGGGGCACCACAGCACAGGACGCAAATCGCGATAGATATACCCCCGCTTTACCAGCTCGCCGAAAATACGCACGATGCCCGCCTCAAAGGCGTAGTCCATCGTGAGATAGGGATGCTCCCAATCGCCCACCAGCCCCAGCCGCTCGAACTGTTTCCGTTGCACCTCCACAAAGTGCTGGGCATAGGCGCGGCACGCCTGACGCAACTCCACCTTGCTGGGGGTCTTGCCCTGCTGCAGAAACTGCTGGCTCACGGCGTTCTCGATGGGCATGCCGTGATTGTCCCAGCCCGGCACATAGGGCGTGCGATAGCCGCGCATCGCGTAGGAGCGAACGATAATATCCTTCAGTACCTTATTCAGCGCATGCCCCATGTGGATGTTGCCGTTGGAGTAGGGCGGTCCGTCGTGCAGAATAAAGTCGCCGTTCGGTGCGGGTTTGGCAAGCAGTTGTGCGTAGAGGTCATGCTCGTGCCAGAAGGCTTGCCAGCGCGGCTCCTGCTCTGGCAGGTTGGCTCGCATCGGAATCGTATGCTCATCCTTCGGCAGATTCAGCGTCTCACGATAGTTCTGCGCCATAGGTGGGCAATATTGTACCTGATTTACACGGGGGAGTGGCTCTGGGATCCTCCCATATGGGCTGTGATGCAGGCGTGGAGATGAGGCTAAACGCAAGCCCCTCCCGAAAAGGGAGGGGCGCAATTGAACGCTTACTTCACCAGTTCCATTTTGAGGGTGCCGTCGATGGGCATTGGCGCGCCTTCCGCAGGCAAGCCCTTGATGGTCATCACCGTGCGCACCGCCATGCCCGTCTTGAGATCCACCCACACATGCCCCTCGAAGCTCATCGGTTGGGTCTCACTCTCGCCCTTGCCAGAGACCTTAATCTTGATCGTCTCGTAGTCGCCCACTTTCTCGGTTCCCACGACTTCGTAGCTGGTTTTAATCTTGGGCGCTTGCTCACTCGGCTTGACTTCCTGCTCCCACTTATCGCCCACCTTCACGGGCTTGTCGGGGAAAGAGTAGTTGCCGAAGGTGCCCGCCATCTGGTTCCCTGCGCCTTCCACTTTGAGGACGCTCCCATTGGGGCGATAGGTGATTTTCGTTGCAGGCCCTGCAGACGCGGGCATCTCCTGGTCGCCGAACTTGACCAGACCGTTCTCCTGAGAGCTTTCCACCGTGTAGTTACCTTCACTGTCCACTTTGAGAATCTTGTTCACGATGGTCGCCGAGAAGACCACGAGCTGACCGCCGAAGTCGATGTCCATCGTCAGCTTATACTTGTAGACTTCGCCCTCTTTCACATTGACCCGCAGGGTGTAAGCGCCTTCCTGTGGCGCGTCGGGTTTGGGGGCGTTCTCCTGAGTCCATGCGAGGCTCATCACGCTGAGGCTCGCCACTGCCAGTAAAGACCACATCCGTCGCATTGTTCTATCCTCCAGTGCGGTTAATCACGCGCCGAGAGTATACCTTATCGGGGTATACTGAAGCAAGATGGACAAGCCCGTACTGATTGACGCACAGAACGCCACCCTCACCTATCAGGACGGCGCGCGCACGGTTTACGCCGTGCGTGCGGCGACGCTTCAGGTGCATCAGGGCGAGTTCGTGGGGATTGTGGGACCGTCAGGTTCGGGCAAAAGCTCCCTGCTCTATCTGTTGAGCGGGTTGAAGATTCCATCGTCGGGCACGGTGCGCTATCGGGGGCGTTGCTACACCGAAGCTTCGGACCGCGAGCGGAGCGCGATTCGGCGCGAACGGTTCGGGTTTGTGTTCCAGCAACCGTATCTGCTGGGCTACCTGACGGTGCTGGAGAATGTGCTGGCGCCAGCGCCCGATATACGCCGCTACCACGAACGCGCGCTAACCCTGCTGGAACAGCTGGGCTTGGGCGACAAGGCGCACCGCTACCCTTCTGCACTCTCTGGGGGCGAACGCCAGCGCGCGTGTGTCGCCCGCGCCTTGCTGATGGAACCCGAAGTGATTTTCGCCGACGAACCGACCGCCGCTTTAGACCAGCACACGGGGCTACAGGTGCTGGAACTGCTGGAACGCCATCGGGGCGAGGGCGCGGTGGTGCTGGTTACTCACGACCCTCAGATGCTACGCTACTGTGATACGGTCTACACACTGCGTGATGGACAGATTGCGTCGGTGGAGTCGCGGGGCGCGTTCGGCGTGAGCTTGCCCCCGCCGCCAGCGCCATAACAATGCAAGCATACACACCGAACCAGCCCGCAGGTACCAGCGGTGCGCCTGCCAGTCCCGCAAACAATAGCCCGCATACGAGAAGCGAGCGCTCCCCAAGCCGCCAGAAGGCGTACCCACAAAAAAGCGCCATCCCTGCGAAAAAGAGAATCATCCCTGTACCCCACTCAGATTGTTCCACAGAGGTATACTTCTTTCCCCATGCGATTGTGGCTAATGCTGCTGGTGCTTTTGCCCTTATGCGGCTTTGCCCAATATCGCGGGCATTTTGTGCGGGAAGATTTCGCCACCCAGGTGTTCGGCTGGAGCGGCGTGAACGGCGCGGCAGGTTTCAACACCGACCCGACGCGCGTGCTGGGCTTCCCACCGCCCGGCGCCACCCCAACCGTGCCTGACAACACCAAACTCTTTTCCTTTGGCTGGGGCGGCTATGTGGAGGTGGGGTTCGCACGCCCGATTCAGAACCTGCCCGCCGGCGTAGACCCCCACAACCCCGACGGCTACGACCTGATTGTGTTTGGGAATGCGTTTTACGTGGGGGGCAACCCGTGTCAAGTGTGGGCGGAGCCAGGCTATGTGGAGGTGGGCGTGGATGCGAGCGGAAGCGGCATTCCCGACGCGCAGACGCGCTGGTACCTGCTGCTGCCGCCCCATCCCGACCCCAGAGATGCGCAGGGCATCCCCCGCTTTCCGCTCGCCGACACATGGTTCGGCACTCTCAACATATGCCCAAGCCCAATTGTCGGCTATGCGGATGTAACGCCCCTCACCACTCAGGGCAACCCCTTAGTGCCTGATGACCCCTGGCAGCCCGACATTCAGGGCATCTCCGCCGGGGGCGACGCTTTCAAGCTGGAGTGGGCGGTGGACTGGCAGACAGGTCAGCCTGTAAACTTAGAGCGTGCCCACTTTGTGCGGATTGTGCATGCGGGCAACGCTTCGCTGGGTGTTTTCGGTAGGTCGTCTACAGAAGTGAGCGCGATTGCCCTCGTGCGGCGCTACGGCGACACAAACGCCGACGGCTGCGTGGACGATGCGGATCTGCTCACGGTGCTGTTTGAGTTCGGCGCAACGGGCGACTCGCTCGCCGGCGATGTCAACCGCGACGGAACCGTGGACGACGCGGATTTATTGGCGGCGCTGTTTCAGTTTGGGGGTGGGTGTTAAAACCTCCACCGCCTTCTGCAAAATAGGGTCCTCACTCTCACGGAACATCGCCTGAGTCAGCTCAACAGGCACATCGGGCAGGACACCTACGCCTTCAATACGCCGTTTGTGCGGAGTTTCAAAATCAGCAACCACACACTGGAGCAGCCCGCCGTAAGGCAGGTCTACCAGCTTAGAAGGTAACGCCAAGCCCGGCGTCGGGCGTCCCACCACCTTCACGCGCTTTGCCTCCTGCAAGCCTGCCGCCAGAATCTCGGCGGTACTGGCGGTCATCTCGTCCACCAGCACGACCACAGGTTTGGTGTACGCGCCCGCCTGAGGGTAGGCGACGAACCCGAAAGTGCCCGTTCGCAGACACATCGTGCCCAGCGGCGTCTCTTTCTCCACCAGATAGCCCGCCACGCCTGCTGCCATCAGCCCAATCCCGCCGATGTTGCCCCGCAGGTCTAAAATCAGCCCGCGCGCGTCGTGCATGGAGCGGATAATTTCGGGCAGCTGGCGCATCACGCCCGGCATGAAGGCGTTGAAAGCGACATAGCCGATATTGCCGGGCAGGCGTCGGCTCTCGATAACTACGGGGATGGGGGGCAGGTTGCCAAACTGGGCGACTTCGCCGCGCGGCTTCTCACAGGTGAGCTCCACCGTGTGTTCGCGCCCCTCTATATCGCGATACCGAACCTGTATCTTGGCTCCTGGGGCGCTGCTCAGTAGCCCTGCGAACGCCAGCTGCACCTGCATCCGCTCCTGAACCAGGGGAAGTCGGCGTGCGCGAACCTTTTCCAGCACGCTCTGTGCTTCCGTTTCGCCGACTGCCAGAATCTCGCTGCCTGGGGACACGCCCGCCCGCATCGCCGATGAGCCACGCCGCACCCGCACCACAATTGGTTTACCCTCCACCAGCTGCACCACCAGCCCCACATCCGCGCCGCTGGCGACTCCACGCGATTCGCGCTCCGCCACAAAAGCCCCCGGCGGAATCACCTGCGTGTGCGACTGCCGAAGCCTGCCCAGCATCTCGTTCAGCAGGGCGTAAAACTCAGAATCCGACTGTGCCGCCCGCACGCGCGGTTCAAATTCCGCCCGCACCGCATTCCAGTCCACGCCCCCCAGTTTCGGGTCGTAGTGCGAATCGCGCACCTGCACCCAGACAAACTGGAACACCTCCACACGCTGTGCTTCGGTCAGCCGCTGAACCGCGCCCGAACATCCAGGCAGGCACAACACCAGAAACCAGATAAACGCCAGTTTACGGCTCATAGTCCGAAACGAGTTTCTCAGGCGAACCAAGGCTCACTCCGAAACAGGGGTACGCAAAATCCCGATGAAGGGTAGGTTGCGATAGCGTTCGTCATGGTCCAGCCCGTAGCCCACCACGAAATAGTTCGGGATGGTGAACGCGCAGTAGTCGACGGGCACTTCCACCACATGGCGGTCGGGCTTGCGCAGCAGCGTACACACCCGCAGGCTGGCAGGCTGGCGCGTGCGCAACAAATCCAGCAGATAGCTCAAAGTCAGCCCCGTATCCAGAATATCCTCCACCACCAGCACATGGCGCCCCTGAATCTGGGTGTCCAAATCTTTGAGCAGACGCACCTGCCCGCTGGTCTGCGTTTCCGCGCCGTAGCTGGAGATAGCAACGAAATCGAACGAGACGGGCAACGGGATCGCCCGCATCAGGTCTGCCAGAAACACGAGCGAGCCTTTCAGCACGCCCACCAGCAGCGGCGGCGATTCGGGCGAGTAGTCGCGGGCAATCTGCTCGCCCAGTCGCCGCACCGCCTCCTGAATCTGCTCTTCGGTCAGCAGCACTTCCACTTCTGGAAAGGCGCGGCTCCAATCCGTTGCCGTCTCCGTCATAACGCACGCCTCTTGAGCCACTTGCGCTTCCATACGCTTACTCCCATTCGATCGTTGCGGGCGGTTTGGAACTGAGGTCATACAGCACCCGATTGACCCCTGGCACTTCGTTCACGAGGCGGTTGGCAATCCGCAAAAGCAAATCCCACGGCAACTCGGTAGGCTCGGCGGTCATGGCGTCCTCGCTGTGAACCACGCGAAGCACAATCGGATACTGATAGGTGCGCTGGTCGCCCATCACGCCGACGGAGCGCACCTCGGGCAGCACCGCGAACGCCTGCCACACGCGCCGACTCCAGCCAGAGCGCTCCAGCTCCTCGTTGAGAATCGCGTCCGCCTCGCGCACAATCTCCAGCTTCTCGCCCGTGACTTCGCCCAGCACGCGCACCGCCAGCCCGGGTCCGGGAAACGGCTGACGCCACACGATGCTGGGCGGCAGCCCCAGCTCGGCGGCGACGGCGCGCACCTCGTCTTTGAACAGGTAGCGCAGGGGTTCCAGCAACTCCATCCGCATCCATTCGGGCAAGCCGCCCACATTATGGTGGGTCTTGATTTTGGCGGCGAGCCGCGTGCCGCTCTCTATCACATCAGGGTAGAGCGTGCCCTGCGCCAGAAATCGGCACGCGCCGAGCTCCTCCGCATGCTCTTCAAAGAGGCGCACAAACTCCTCGCCAATAATCTTGCGCTTCTGCTCGGGGTCTACCACGCCCTTCAGGCGTTGCAGGAACCGTTCGCGGGCGTCCACGAATATCAGGTGGCTGGGAAAGTGGCGCGTGAAGAGTTCGCGGACCTGCTCTGCCTCGCCCTTGCGCAGCAGCCCGTGGTCTACGAAAATACAGGTCAATTGCTCGCCCACAGCACGCTGCACCAGCGCCGCCACTGTGCAGGAATCCACGCCCCCGCTCACGGCGCACAGCACCTTCTCCTGCCCTACCTGCTGGCGAATCGCTTCTATCGCTTCCTGCACAAAGTTCGCAGGCGTCCACGAAGGGCTACACCCACACACGCCGTACAGAAAGTTACGGAGCAGGTTCATCCCGAAGGGCGTATGCGCCACCTCAGGATGGAACTGCACCCCATAGAGATGGCGTCGGCGGTCGCCCATCGCCGCGACGGGCGTGTTTTCGGTCTCCGCCAGCACCTCAAAGCCAGGCGGAGGCTGCAACACCCTATCGCCGTGGCTCATCCAGCAGGTCAGGTGATAGTCCAGCCCCGTGAAGAGGGGTTCGCTCTGCACCACCGTGAGCAGGGTTCGCCCATATTCGCGCTCCTGCGAGGGTTGTACCTCACCGCCCAGCATGTACGCCATCAGCTGCTGCCCGTAGCAGATTCCCAGCACGGGGATGCCCAGCGTGAAAAGTTCGGGGTCCACACGCGGCGCGTTCGGCTCATACACGCTCGCGGGTCCGCCCGACAGAATAATCCCCTTCGGCTGGCGGCTCTTCAGGGCAGGCAGGGGCGTATCATACGGCAAAATCTCGCAGAAGACATGGCACTCGCGCACGCGCCGCGCTATCAGCTGGGTGTACTGACCGCCAAAGTCCAGTATCACCACCTGTTCGCGTACACCTGCGGGCGCTGAAGGGGCTAACATATTGGGGTACATGATACCCGATGGCGCCGTGAGACTCTACCCCTCGCCATCGGGTTCGCCCGCTACTCGATGTTCAATCCCTGAATGTAATCGTTGAGCGCCTGCTGGGCGTCGCTGATTTGTTTCTGCAGGCGTTCGATGCGCTCGCGCGCCTGTTCGATCTCGCGCTCCTGTTGGGTCAACTTCTGCACATACTGCTTGTAGAGGTCGGACGCGCGGTCTAACTGCGCCATATTCTGGCGGATGCGTTCCTGATCGCGCTCGATAGACTCTATCTTCTGTTGCTCGCGTCGCACTTCCGACTGCAGGAGCGCAATCTGGCGTCGCCGTTCGATAATGTCTTGAATCGCCTTACGCATCGCTTCGGATGGGCGCGCGTTACGCAACACCACCTGCAGGCTGTCAATATCCGCGGTCAAAAGCGCATAGGTCTCCGACATGACGCGCTCCTCGCGCACTTCGAAGGTGTCGGTCTGATTCGCAGCGAGGGCACGCTTGAAACGATAGAAGTCGCGGGTGCGTTCCTCTGCAGGGGGCTGAAGAAGCGTCCACTCCCCATCGTAGGGTTGCTCCACCAGCACGGTTCGCGGCTGGGCGCCGCGATTGCGCAGGGTGTAGCGTGTGGTGCGCAGCAGTTTCGTGCGCTGTTCCAGCACACCCCGTACAATCCGGGTGGTCAACACCTCACGAACGGTGCCGCCAGAATCCACGCTCACCTCCACATCGGTGTCCAGCGCGTAGGTGATAATGCGCACGCCCTTCGGCTCCACCGTGTCCAGCAGCGCGTCGCCCCCGTAAGAATCGTCGTAGTAGACCGTAACGGGTCCCTCCATCAGCGTGAGGTTGGTGGTGTTGGTGAGTCGCACGCCAAAAAGTGGATGCTGGGCGTTTCGGCGGGGATTATAAAGCGAGACGGGTTCGGCGTCTATGGCTTGATTCATCACAGGGAGCATCGCCGACTGCTGGCGTCGGATGGAGACAGGGGTCTGCACGCGGTATTCGAACAGCGCGCCTGCGGCGTGCCCCTCTGCCATCGGCTCGATACTCTCTTCCATTGCTTCGCGCGCCTCGCCCGGCGCCAGCGGACGCCCCGCGGCGCGTGGCATGGCTTCTGGGGCTGGCGCCGCGCCTGTTTTCATCAGGTCTGCTTCCAGCGCCGCCTGCGGAATCTCGGGCATAATCCCCACATCCAGGCGCGGGCGGTATTCCGGGCGCTTGATGTAAATCGGCTCGTACAGGTTCTGGATGAAGCTTACGGGTTTCCCCGACACCACCGTCATCTGCACATTCTCCCAGTCTTCGTCGGTGGTGTTCTCCACAATCGCCCAGCCCTGTAGCAGGGGTTTGCCCTCGCGTGGAATCACGAGCCGATAGCTCATCTTCCAGAGGGGCATCTCGGTGATGTAGCCAATCAGCACGCGCCGCTGCCCCCTGCCCGTAAAAGCCAGCTCCAACACTTTACGGTTGGTGTCCAGCCCGCTTGCCAGCGCCGCAAGGGCGTTCTCCATCTCCTTCTGCAGGCGCTCATCCAGCACGCGAAAGCGCGACACTTCGCTCAGAGCCACCGTCGTGATGCCCTCGTTCGTGAGCAGGTGGAGCATCGGTTCGGTACGTGTTTGCCCGCTCTTCTCGTCGCGGACGACACGCTCCTCCACGCTCAAAACGATTCCTTTGATGGGACTCTGGGTGAAAACCTCCACAGGCACGCCGCGCAGGCGTTTCAGCAGCTCAGCACGGGAGGGGTTGTCTGCAATATTGACCGCGTAGGAGCTCAGCACACGGTTCAACGGGTCGCGCGTGGTGTATTGCACGGGTTCAATCCGCCCGCCGTCGAAGTCGACAAGCACCAGCGACTTGAGAATGTCGTTCATCTGAGGTTCGCGCAGACTGAGCTGGATGCGCGCGTTGCCGCTGACGGTTCCTGTTCGCTCGATGTAGCCGACACCGCTACGATACAGCACCACCCGCGAGACGGGCAGGTCCACCTGCGCCAGCGCCGTCGCCATGCACAGCCCTGTTACGAGCAGCCATCCTGTTTTCATGGTTCCCTCCTGAGTTGGACGCTC
>CAZQPV010000052.1:0-6772 GCA_964595265.1 uncultured Fimbriimonadales bacterium | reverse complement strand
CGATACTCTTTGAGCGGCGTGCATTTGCCGAAGCCGTTCTCGGAGACCACCAGCAGGTAGGCGTCGGGCACAACGCGACACGCCGCGACCAGCGCATCGCCCTTGCCAAGCCGAATAGCAATCACACCGCCCGCCGCACGGGAGCGCATCGGCACATCGGTTTCAGGGAAGCGGATTGCAAACCCATCGCGCGTTACCAGCAGGATGTCATCGTTGCCCGTGGTGTGTAGCACCCAGCCGAGCGAGTCGCCCGGCTCCAGGTCAAAGGCGTTCAGCCCGTTGCTCCGCAGGTTGGCGAACTCGCTGAGGGGCGTGCGCTTGATTTCGCCCCCACGCGTAATCATTGTGAGGTAGCCGGGCGCGTCAAAATCGCGGATGGAGACCGTCGCCGTAACCTTCTCATCGGGCTGGATGCTGATATAGTTAATCACCGCCGTCCCTTTCGCCTGGCGCGAGGTTTCGGGAATCTCGTAAGCCTTGAGCCGATACACGCGCCCCCGATCGGTGAAGAACAGAATGTAGTGGTGCGTGCTGACCTGAAACAGGTGTTCCACCTCGTCCTCTTCGCGGGCGGTGGTGGCAATCACGCCCTTGCCGCCGCGCTTCTGCGAGCGGTAGGCGTCCAGCGAGACGCGCTTGATGTAGCCGTCGCGCGTAATCAGCACGAGGGTCTCCTCTTCGGGGATGAGGTCTTCTTCGGAGATGTCTTCCGCCTCGCGGGCGACGATACGGGTGCGCCGCGCGTCGCCGTGCTTCTCTTTAAGCGCGCGCAGCTCGTCCTTCATAATGTTCTCCACCATACGCGGGTCGGAAAGGATATGCTCCAGTCGCGTGATTTCGCGGAGCAGTCCCCGATACTCCTCGGCGACTTTTTCCTGTTCCAGCCGCGCCAGCTGGCGCAGCTGCATCGCCAGAATCGCGTCCGCCTGCAGCGCGGTCAGCCCAAAGCGGCGGATCATTTCGCGCCGCGCGATTTCGGCGGTCTCGGAGCTGCGAATCAGGCGGATAATCTCGTCCAGAAAGTTGAGCGCAATCTGCAAGCCCTCCAGAATGTGGGCGCGCGACTTGGCGCGGTAGAGTTCGTAGCGGGTGCGCCGCTCGATCACCGTGCGCCGATGCTGGAGGTAATGGTCCATCAAATCCAGCAGGCTCATCACGCGGGGCACATTGTCCACCAGCGCCAGCAGAATCGCGCCGAAGGTGGTGCGCATCGCCGTGTGTTTCAGCAGCGTGTTGAGCATGCGGTTCGGGTTCACATCACGGCGCAGTTCAATCACCACGCGCATGCCCGTGCGGTCGGAGTAGTCAGCAATATCGGTGATGCCCTCAATCTTGCCCGACTTGACCAGCTGTGCAATCTGCTCAATCAGGCGCGCCTTACTCACCTGATAGGGCACTTCGGTAATCACAATCGCGCTTTTGCCGCCATCCAGCGGCTCTATTTGCGTCTTGGCTTGCATCACGATGCTGCCGCGCCCTGTTTCATATGCCTGACGGATGCCGCGCGTACCCAGAATCAGCCCCCCGGTGGGGAAGTCGGGTCCGGGCAGCAGCTTCATAATCGCATCCAGCGAGCAGTTGGGATGCTCCAGCCGATAAATCAGCGCGTCCACCACCTCGCTCAGGTTGTGGGGGGGGATATTGGTCGCCATCCCAACAGCGATTCCGCTCCCGCCGTTGCACAGCAGGTTGGGGAATCGCGCAGGTAAAACCGTCGGCTCTTCGGTACTCTGCAGGTAGTTGGGCATCCAGTCGACGGTCTCTTTCTCTATATCGGCGAGCATCTCCATCGCAATCGGGGTGAGGCGGACTTCAGTGTTGTGGTTGATAAACCCGTTCGCGACAAACGAGTGGCACTCGCTCTCCACGCGAATAGAGTAGACCCGCTGGACGCCCGCCTCTTCAATCGCCACGATGCGATCAAAGAAATAGCGGTTTTCCACGAGGGCGCAGAGGAACTCGGCATCTTCGGGGCTGAGCGCTTCGAGCAGTTTCGGGAGCGCGTGGGTCAGGCGGCTGAAGCGGTCAAAATTGTGCTTGCCGAGCCATTCGCGATGGCACCGCGCGACCCGCCGCGCATACGCGCTCAGGAAGGGCACTTTGTCGCTCTTAGAAAGCACCTTCCCTGACAGCGATTCGACCACCTCTGTGAGCGCCTTGCTTTTCGCCTGCGAGAGGAAGCCGATATGGCGATAGTAGCGCTGCAGATTATCTGCGCCAGCGATGATAAGCCGATAGGTGCGACCGCGCGTCTCTTGACGCAGGCGCGCCACGAGGCCGAAGGCGAGAAGCATCACCTGCACCTGCGCAAGCAGGCGGCGGCTGCTGGAGACGAGGCTGACACGCATCAGGCTCCGCCCGGAGCGCTCCACCGCGCCGTCGCCCTCAAACAGCGCTCGCAGGAAGGCAGCCTGAATCGCCCGCGGCGCCCGCAGAATCACTTCTGGCACTGCCCGCTCCGACGAGCGCTCCTGCAGCCCCAGGTTGTTCAGAAACCGCACTACCTGCTGGCTCACCACCTGCATCTGCCAGAAGGGGCGCTTGCCGAACCCGACAGGCTCGCGCAGCCACTGGTGCAGGCGACAGTCGGGGAAGCTCTGCTGCCAGCACCGTACAAACTCGGTTGCAAACTCGCCCGGCGTGCAGGTGAATTCCATACGGTTTGTGCTGAGCGTGCCTTCAGCAATCAGCGCGCCCATCACGGTGGCGAGCGCCTCATCCAGTTGCTGGGGGAGCTGGTGCTGGCACACGCGCGAGCCTTCGGGGAAAGTCGGGTGATACGGCGTCAGGTCCACTGGCTCGGCGGCGTCTTCACTCTCGCCCCTGTCAATCACAAGGTAATCGCCCACCTGCAGGCTGTCGAGCGTTTTCCACGCCAGTCGCGGCTTGCCTTCTGAATCGGCGAGGCACACCAGCACGGGGTGGTTGGGTGTGCCCTGAATCTCATAACCGTAGCTTGTGCGTACACGGAGCGTCGGATGCTCCCCGCAGTCAAACCAGCGCGTGGCTCGGTTCACACGCCCCCCCACCGAGCGTACAGGCAGGTCAATCGCCTCCGACTGCGCGAGATTCGCTATCGGGATAAGACCCTGTGGCGTGCGCACCAGCGTTTCGCCCGTAACGCAGTAACGCATCGCGGCAGGCGGGTCGCCATCAATACTCCCGAAGTTCCCCTGACCGTCCACCAGGGGATAGCGCATGTTGAAATCCTGCGCCATGCGCACTAGGGTGGGGTAAACCACCTCCTGCCCGTGGGGGTGATAGTTCGCGGTGGTCTCGCCGCACACTTT
The DNA here is from genome assembly GCA_964595265.1 of uncultured Fimbriimonadales bacterium. Classification (GTDB taxonomy): domain Bacteria; phylum Armatimonadota; class Fimbriimonadia; order Fimbriimonadales; family GBS-DC; genus LDYB01. Next base: position 3,482 of record CAZQPV010000052.1, on the reverse strand, counting down.
GGCGGATTTGGTGTGCGCTGAGTCGGGGGTCAAGCCCAGCTCGCGCATCACATAAAGGATTCGGCGCTGAACGGGTTTGAGACCATCGCGCACATCGGGGAGCGCACGGGCAATAATCACGCTCATCGCATAGTCGAGGTAGGAGCGTTTCATCTCCTCCTCGACGGGAACCTGGCGCACCTCGCGTCCAATCGGCGTACTCATCGCAATCAATTGTACCCGATGGACGCGGGCGTCAAAGATATGGGGGCGTTTCGGAGTCCGGGTCTTATTTCCTGATGAGGAACAAGCGCAAAGCGAGACAGGCGATTCTCTCGACGGCTGCAGCGACTCTATCGTGAAGAACGGGAGATTGGGTCAACTGGCTCCCCGTCGCCGGGGCATCCCGCCCAAAATCACGCGCAGGATGCGCGTGCCACTTTAGCCGATTCAGGTCGGCTTCGTAGGATAGGAACGGCTTTAGCGATCTGTTGCAAAGATGCGCATTTCACCTTGTGGTACGGCGACCGCGCCCCTACTGATGCCCGTACGGACGCGGTTCCCGCGTCCTGTTTACCCAATTCCCCGTTCTTTGCGACCGAGCAGACTCAGCCGTCAGGCAGCAGCGCTCTCTGATTCTGTAGACAGTCTCTAAGGCGTCTCTGCAGCAACCGTGTCGCCGCTTAGAGTTCACCAGTGGATTCCCGCTCTAAAACCCATACTCGGCGGGGTTCACAGGGTCGCCGTTGATGCGCACCTCAAAGTGGAGGTGGGGTCCTGTGGCGTAGCCTGTGCTGCCGACGCGCGCGATTGTTTGCCCCTGTTTGACTTCCTGCCCTTCTCTCACTAAAATCGTCGAGCAGTGGGCATAGAGGGTCGCCACACCGCCACCGTGGTCAATAATCACGGTGTAGCCGTATCCGCGGATGTAGCCAGCGCTCACCACGACTCCGCTATCGGCAGCCCGAATGGGGGTGCCATGCGGCGCCGAGAGATCGATTCCTGTATGGATCCGGCGCACCTTGAAGATAGGATGCACCCGCATGCCATAGCCAGAAGTGATGCGCCCGCTGACAGGGCGGATAAAGCGTCCTGTCCAGCGCTTGTCGGCGCGGGCGCGTCCGGCGCCCGTCTCCATCAGCGCCCGCAGGCGTCGGGCAATCGCCTGCGACTCAGCTTCCAGAATCGCCAGCTGACGCTCATAGAGCGCGCGCTCCTGGGAAATCGCCTCAAGGGTCTCTTTCTTCTCCTGCTGGGCATCTTTGAGCTCCTGCTCCTGCGCCTGCAGATTGGTTTCCAGCCGACTGATTCGTTGCACTACCGTGTCCATTTCCGCCTTCGCTGCGGCGACGGCTTGCTGGTCGGCGCGTACCTGATCCAGCAGCTGGCGGTCGGTCTTGACAATCTGGCGGAGGGCGTAGCTGCGGCTACTGAGCTCCTGCAGGTCGCGTGCGCCTGAAAGCAGGGTCAGCACCGAGATACTGCGGTACTTGTAGGCAGAGCGGAGCCGCTGAGCAAGCAGTTCGGCGCGACGCTTGAGGCGCGCCGTCAGGATTTCCAGCTTTTTCGCCAGCTCTGCCTGACGCTTACGGGCATAAGCGAGTTCTGAACGGGTCTGACGCAGGCGCTTGGAAACTGAGGCAATCTGGGCGTCCAGCTCAGCAATGTCGCGTCGGACTTTGCGCTCCTGTCGCTTCTTTTCGTTGATGGTGGAGCGAAGCGCCCCCATCTTACCCTGAAGCGACTGGAGCTGGCTCTGCAACTGCTGCCGCTGCTTTTGTTTGTCTGCCTGGGGTAGCCCCCCCATCAGCAGGGTCAGCAGGGCGATTCCCAGAACGATTCCGCGCCATCCTCCCATCGGGGAGAGTATACCCGCTGACCCTGCGCTATCGGTGGTGTTCCCTCCCGCGTTATTTGAGACTCATCAAGCTCTGGGAGGCGCGAAGCACCTCTTCCGCGCGCTTGAGGAACTGGTCTGACTCCTCAATCGTGATGCCCAATACATTCAGCACGCGGGTGTCAAAAGGTTCAGGCGGCGCGTCGGAGTTCATCATATAGCCCAGCTGGTTGGCGCAGTAGTCGGCGTACTCAATCAGGGCGCAGGCGCGGTCGCCCGTCGCCAGCGACTGGTGATGCGCCCGAATAAGCTCGGCAATTCGCGTTGGCAGCTTCCATCGCTCCACCAGCAGGGCGCCCACCTCTTCATGGGTGAACCCGAACAGCTCTTTCTCCGCCTCATGCACGGGCATGCGCCGATGCACCACCATATCGTACAGGTCGCCCATCCAGTCAGGCAGCGCAGAGCTGATTACCAACTTGCCTATATCGTGCAAAAGCCCTGCGGTGAACGCTTCGTTGCGCACGGGGGTATCGAACACGCGCGTGCCTGTCTGGGCAATCAGTCCCACCGCCATCGAGTGCATCCACAGCCCGCTCACATGGGGCGTGTAGCCAATTAGCGCCCGCTGGAACAGCGGGTAGGTTGCCGCAATCAGAGCTAAGTTTTTGACCGTGTTCATGCCCAGCACGACCACCGCTTCCTCAATCGTGCCTACCTGGCGACTCATGCCGTAATAAGCCGAGTTCGCCACCCGAAGCAGACGCGCGGTGAACCCCTGGTCTTTACCAATCTCATACGCCATCTGCTGCGCATGCACATTCGGGTCGTCCGCCATCTGGTAGACCTGCATCACCACGGCGGGGAGGCTGGGCAGGTCCTGCAACTTGCTAATCAGCTCCTCTGCCGATGAGACGGTCTTGAGTGTCGTTGCCATCGTCAAGTTCCTCCTTAGCGCGACTGCAGAGGGGTTATTCCACAGGGTGGGGGTGGTTTTGAGGGGTTATTCTGCCAATCTCCTCAAAACCTCCCCCTCCAGCTTGTAGGGAACCCACTCCGTCTCTTTGGGCGTGGCGCCGAGGCGGCGATAGAACTCGATTGCGGGTGTGTTCCAGTCCAGCACCTGCCACTCGATGCGGTCGTAGCCCTGCCGAAGCGCCTCCTGCGCCAGATAACGCATCAGCGCCAGCCCGATTCCCTGCCCCCGATACGCAGGCACCACGAAAATATCCTCCAAGTAGAGCGCAAACCGCCCGCGAAAAGTAGAGAATACAGGGTAGTAGAGCGCATACCCCACAGCCTCATGCCCCACCCACGCCAGCACCGCGCGCACGGGCGAGCCTTCGCAAAACAGCGCCGCGCGTAAATCGGTCTCTGCCGCCTGAACCTGATCCAGCCGACGCTCATACTCTGCCAGCTGGCGAATCAACCCCAGCAAAAGCCCCACCTGATGCGACTGCACCAGCTCAATCCGCACCTGCATACCGCTGTTATACCCCACGCCAGCAGGAAGGCACACGGGGCTGGCGAAAGACAACACCGCTATGAAACAGGACATTTGCTGGTGGACCGTGGCGGGGCGTGTGGAGCCCAAACGACTGATCACCGAAGCGAAACGAATCGGCTATATGGGGTTCGAACTCGTGCCTGAACCGATGTGGGACGC
>CAZQPV010000051.1:13511-15803 GCA_964595265.1 uncultured Fimbriimonadales bacterium | reverse complement strand
ACCTTTGACGACGGTCCCGACCCCATCACAACCCCAATTGTATTGGACGCCCTGCGCGAGGCGAATGTGAAAGCCACCTTCTTTCTGGTGGGTAAAAAAATCAAACAGCATCCCGAAATTGTGCGGCGCATGCTGGCAGAGGGGCATGCCATCGGTTGCCACAGCTACGACCACCAGCGTCAAACACGACTTACAGAACAGCAGGTCTGGCAACAGATTTATGATAGCACCACAGTGCTACGCTGGGTGGGGGGCAAGTTTGTCGCCTATCGCCCGCCATGGTGTGATTACAACGAGTCGGTGCTAGCAGCGGTGCGGCGATGGCGGCTCCCGCTGGTGATGTGTTCCATAGCGAGCGATCCGAAACCGTATACCCCCGAAGACCAGTGGGCGCGCTGGGTCGCCCGTCGAACCCATAACGGCACGATTCTGCTCATGCACGACACCTATCTTCCCACGGCTTACGCTCTACCGAAGCTGCTCATGGCGCTCAAAGCCAGGGGATTTCACTTTGTGACCATCCCGGAGATGATAGCTCACCTCAGGCAGCCGCAGGCGCCTTCACCCGCAAGGTTAGCAGCATCCCCAGCAGAATCAACCCCGCCCCGATCCAGATGGTCCAGTGCAGCTGCTCTTTCAAGAGGAAGTAGCCGATAAAGCCCGCTGCTGGCGTCTGTGCGAACACCGAGACGCCCATCCCACCCACGGGCGCACGCTCCATCAGATAGAACCACACCGAGAAGGCAAACACCGTGCAGATCAGGGTCAGGTAGCCCCATGCCCAGAGGTCTGGAACCGTCCACTGGAGGTGGGGCATGCCCGCTACCAGAAACCCAATTAGTGTGAGCGAGAGTGCCGCCGCGGTAGATTCAATCCACAGCAAGCCAACCCCTGAATAGCGCATCGCGAGCGACTTTCCCACCACCACATTGATACTCTCGATCAGAACGCCCACCAGCACCAGCAGGTTGCCCAGTGTGGCGCCCGTGAACTCGTTCAGGAGCAAGCCTTTGTTCACAATCACCCACACACCTGCCAGCCCCAGCAGGATGCCCAGCGTCTTCTGTGGGGGAAACGGCTCGCGGAGCGCCAGCCGCGCCAGCAGAGCGTAAAAAATCGGCGAGCTGGACACCAGCAAGGTCGCCTCGGTCGCGGTACCAAGCTGTGTGCCCCAGAAGTAGCAGATGTACGCGCTGGAGACCCCGAAGAACCCCACCGCCGCCATCGTCAGCACATGGGGCAGGTAAGTTGGGAAACGCGGCGCGAGCACCCGACGAAACGCGGGCAGACTCAGCAGCAACCCCAAAATGAGCGATGTGCCGATAAAGCGAAACCCTGCCACCCATTCGGGGCGATGGTTTTCCATCATCACCTTCGCGGCGGGGTTCGCGCCTGCCCACAGAATGTTCAAAAAAATCAGCGTCAGGAACATGCCTGTGCCTGCGCTGCCGTACTGCTCGCGAACAGGGGGCACGCGCGTTTTCATAGGGCTGTCTCCTTCACCGCGCGGAGAAACGCGCGCACTTTGTTGGGGTCCTTACGCCCGGGGGCAGCCTCCACGCCAGAACTCACATCCACGCCGAAGGGGCGCACCTGCTGGATAGCGTCTGCCACATTCTCAGGGTTCAAGCCGCCTGCCAGAATCACGGGCAGCGGGCTGTGGGCGCAAATCGCGCGGGCGCGCGCCCAGTCATGCGTCGCGCCTGTGCCCCCATACTGCGTCGGGTGATACGAATCCAGCACAATCCGCTCCGCAAAAGATGCCACGCACGCAATCTGTTGCAGGGCATCTTCTGCAGAGCATTCTGACGGCAAACGCAGGGCAACCCACAGGGGCTTCTGATAGGCTTGGAGGGCGGGCAGCTCCGCCTCCAGCGCTTCGGGCGTGAGAGGCGTCCACTGCAAGGCGTCAAAGAGCGTCAGATCGGCAGGCAGGTTCTCGCGATTCACGAACACGGCGACCCGCTGCACACCTGCAAGACGGGCGAGCCACTGCTGCCAGCGGGGGTTGCGTGGCAGATGGCGCGGGCTGCGGGGTTCAAAGACGAATCCGAGCGCGTCAGCCCCCCCTTCGATGGCGACATGGGCGTCTTCCGGGTGAGTGATGCCGCAGATTTTGACCCACATCGCCTATCCCAGCCGCTGGAGCCGCACGCGATAGACTCGCGCCGACGCCTCGCGCGGAATGCCCCCGCGCGCATACGCCAGCGCAATCTGCTCTTCGGGCGTGCGCACATCGGGCAGGGGCGGCACCAGCGCCACATGTTCGCCCTGCCACTCCACCAGCACCCC
>CAZQPV010000051.1:0-13411 GCA_964595265.1 uncultured Fimbriimonadales bacterium | reverse complement strand
ACAGAAATACTATTGCCCACACAGGCAGCACCACTGCAATCAGTTTCGGAGAGAGCGCCAGTAATGCGCCCAACCCCGTCGCAATCCCTTTGCCGCCCTTGAAACCCAGAAACGGCGAGAAAAGGTGTCCTGCTATCGCCGCGACTCCCACCAGCACGCCTGCGAAGCTGTCGCCCTGGGCGAGGCGCATCACCACAAAAGTCGGCAACCAGCCCTTGAGCGCGTCCAGAAATAGCACGGTCAGCCCTGCTTTTGGACCCAGCGTGCGGAACACATTTGTCGCGCCGATATTGCCGCTGCCCACTGTGCGCACATCCACGCCGCGCAGGCGCCCAATCCAGTAGCCAAACGGAAGCGCGCCCAACCAGAACGCGACCACCATCGCCAACAGCAGCACCTGCCACTCCATCGCCCCGAATTGTACCCCACGCTATCCGTGCCACTCCGCCCACGCTTTGTAAGCAGTGTAGGGGAGTCTGAGCAGATAGTAGCCCACCAGCCCCACCGCTGCGCGCCACATCGAAGGCGATACCTCCCGCGGCGTGCGGTACGCCCACTCGCCTGTTCGATAGGCGTGGTCTAGACTGGCGTAAGTCCCCAGAATCCCATAACGCACCGTCCACTCCGCCAGATGGTCGGAAGCTGTCTGCTGGAACAGGTGTTCGGGAATGGCGATATACTCCCGGAGTTCACGGTAGAGCGCCTGCAGGGGAGGCGTGTAGCCTGTGCGGCACGCCTGCTCCCGCAACTCGGCGTAGCGTTCCCGATCCAGCGGATAGGTGTGAGGCAACGCCACAATCGTCTGCACGGCGCGCAACACCCAGCGCACGCGCTCCATGTCCCACACGGGATCAAACACTCGAATCTCCACCGTGCCCAGCCGCCGCGAGATGATTAAATCCTGAAACCGATAGGCGGGGTCTTCACGCAGAGCGCCGATTGCAAAGGAGTGGGCGATTCGGTAAGACTGCCCGAAATAGCGTCCGCCCGCATAGGGGCTGCTTGCGGTCAGCAACATCAGCAGTGGCAGGAAGTAGGCGATATTCGCGTAAGCGTGCATGCGCTGTTCTGGCGCGACGCCCACATGGAGGTGCAACCCGCCCGTGTTGGTGGGCGCTTCGGTATCAAACAGGTGCCCGACGGGCACGATATAGGCGTTGTCCACCACGCTACCCAGCTCGCGGCGGCGCAGGGCGAACTCCTCCAGCAGGCTCTCTATCTGGCAGTGGGGCGTGGTGGCAATCTCCACCGTACTCATCAGCCCGTAGCGCACATCTTTCCCACGCGCAAAGTTGGTGGCGGAGTATTGGTAGTAATGGCGTGGATTGCGCAACAGCAGGCGAGCCATGTAGTAAAGCGAGCCGAGCCGCGGGCGCATCGGCTCCGTGAGGAACAACTCCTCCTCTAACCCCATCCGTATCATCGGGCGGTATTATGATACCCGCTCGCTCCAGAACGGCGAGCGCCTTGCCGATAATTGCTCCTGATGGAAAGGTCCATCACATTTGCGGAGATTCTGAGCGCCCTGAGCCATGCGCTCGATATTACCGAGGGGCAACCACGCGGTCATGCAGTGCGCACCAGTCTGATTACGATGCGGCTCGCGGAAATTCTTCAACTCTCCGAGGCGGAACGGCACGACCTCTATTACGCTACCTTGCTCAAAGATGCAGGCTGTTCTAGTAACGCTGTACGTATCTATAAAGTTTTCGCAGGCGATGATTTGCTTGCCAAGCGCCATGTCAAACTCATCAACTGGTCTAACCCGATTGAGTCGGTTCGGTTCGCGCTGGAGCATATCATGCCTGGCTCCAGCATCATTCAGAAGATACTCCACGCGCTCAAAGAGACGCGCGGCTCGCCTCGCGTGATGGATGAGGTGACACTGGCGCGATGTACGCGCGGCGCCCAGATTGCACGCTACATCGGCTTCTCGGAAGCGACCGCCCAAGCCATCGAGTATCTGGACGAACACTGGGATGGCAACGGCTCGCCCTACAAACTCAAGGGGGAGCAGATTCCACTGCTGGCGCGGATTCTGTGTATGGCGCAAACGATGGAGGTGTTCGCCGCCACCTTCGGTGTAGAAGCGACCTACACGATGCTCCAGAAGCGCAGTAAACGCTGGTTTGACCCTGAGCTGGTGCGTGCGGCGCAAGCGTTCAAAGACGATACGCGCCTATGGGCACTCCATGCCGAGTTGCTCCGCAATCCTGAGCTGAAGCTTCCCCTTCCCGAGTTCGCGCAGGTCGCCAGCACCACCGATATTGACCGCATCTGCGAAGCCTTCGCGATGATTGTGGACGCCAAATCGAGCTTTACTGCCGAGCATTCAAGGCGTGTTGCGCAGTATGCCACGCAAATTGGCAAGCACTTCGGCTGGGAGCCAGCGCGAATCCAGCTGCTTTATCGCGCGGGACTACTACACGACATTGGCAAGCTGGGGGTTTCCAACACCATTCTGGAGAAGCCCGGACGCCTCACGGACGAGGAGTTCGCCCAGATACGCACCCACCCGCGCTACACCTACGAGATTTTGCGCCAGATTCGCTCGTTCGAGACTCTGGCAGAGATTGCAGGTGCGCATCACGAGCGTCTGGACGGGCGCGGCTACTGGCGAGGCGTCGGCGCGGAGCAACTCACAAAGGAGATGCGCATTCTGGCGGTCGCCGATGTGTTCGACGCGCTCTCTGCCGAGCGCCCGTACCGCCCCGCGCTCCCGCTGGACGAGGTGTTCGCTATCATGCGCCGCGAAGCCGGAACAGCGCTGGATCCCGAATGCGTGGAAGTCCTATGCGCCTGCACCGCGACGCCCCTCGCCGCATAGGGTATCCTCTGGAGCATGGAGCCATACAGCACCGAGACCCTGCTCCAGCATCTGGGCGAAGAGGAGCCGTTCCCCTATGGCGCGGTCGCGCCGCCGATTGTGCAGACCTCGCTCTTCCACACGCGCACCCTGCGTGAACGCTACGAAACCCCTGAATCGATGCCCTATCACTACGCGCGCGTGTCGCACCCCACACTGGAGCTGGCAGAGTGCAAACTTGCCATGCTGGAACACACCGAAGGTGCCCTCTGCTTCACAGCGGGTATGGGTGCGATTGCCAGCGTGCTGCTCACCTTTACCCAATCAGGCGACCATGTGATTTGCGTGGACACCGCCTATCCGCCCACACGCGACCTGCTCGCGAACTGGCTCCCGCGCTATGGAGTGGAGACCACCTTCGTGTCGGGTGAGACGCTGGAATCGTTTCAGGAGGCGCTCCGCCCCAATACACGGCTGGTTTACCTGGAAAGCCCTTCCAGCCTCGTGTTTCGGCTGCAGGACTTGCAGGCGGTTTCAGAATGGGCGCGCCCGAAAGGCATTCTCACCGTGTGCGACAACAGCTGGGCAACGCCGCTGTTTCAGAACCCGCATGCGCTGGGGATAGACCTCGTGGTGCATAGCGCAAGCAAGTATCTCGCGGGGCATAGCGACCTCGTGGCGGGTGTGGCGGCGGGAAGGCGCGAGCTTCTGGCACCCCTGCAAAAGACGCGCGAGCTGCTGGGCACGACGCTGGAGCCGTTCGGCGCATGGCTGCTAATTCGGGGGCTTCGCACGCTGAGCGTGCGGATGCCGCGCCATTACGCAAGCGGGCTGCGCGTGGCACAGTGGCTCGCCGAGCAACCCATGATTGCGAAAGTCCACCACCCCGGCTTGCCCCAGCACCCCCAGCACGCCTTAGCCCAGAAACAGATGCGCGGCTACGGGAGCCTGTTCAGCTTTGAGACCTACCCCATCCGCAAAGAGCAGGCGTTCGCTTTCACCGACGCGCTCAAACTGTTCCGCTTCGGTCCCAGCTGGGGCGGCTACGAGAGCCTGATGCTGGGCTGGGCAATCGAAGAACCCGACGAAACGGGCAGGGCGCGCTGGCTGTTCCGTGTCTACATCGGGCTGGAAGACCCCGAAGACCTGATTCGCGACCTGGCGCAGGGGATAGGGCATCTGAAAACGGCTGAAGAGGCGCAGAGGATCGCCAAGGGAGCGGGACGGTGAAAATACTCGCGTAGAAACACCACGCGCGCCTCTATATGCGGCTCCGTAGTTGCCCATCGGACTGCATGTTGCATTTCCATCCTCCTGCGTGAAGCTTGCTTTTTACGGAAGCAGGCGAACACTCTGGCTATGCATTCTGACAGCCTGCTCTATCCCTCTGCGCTGCAGGTAAGCCAGTCCCGTGATGTCTATCCAGCCGCCCGCCTGCGCAGCACCCAGCGCAACAACATCAGGCAGGCTGTAGAGCGTGCCGTTCACAACATCCCATGTACCGTCTACCAAATCGTAGACGCCTGGCACGGGACGCACCAGCCACTGATGCCGCCCCCGATCCCACGCGATGATGTAAGTGTTATTAATTGACCCGTTCGGGTTGCGCCACTCCACGCGCCAGCGCGGCGACGCGCCCAGCACGCAATATGACCAACCTGCACCCCATAGCTGCTCATGAGCTTGATGCGCCAGCGCCAGCCCCTCATGGAGAATCGGCTCCGTGAGTTGCCAGCGCCCGCTAAGGTACTGCCTGCCCCACAGAAAAGCAGGACCGCACCTCGCGACCGCTGACAGCCACCTCAGAGCCTCTCTGCGGATTAGCCACAGAATAGCCCCTATCGCCGTGAAGGCAATCGCCAGAAACAGATACTCCACTTCTGCCACGCCCCCCAAATCGTTTACAGGATAAGCATACCTCACTCCCGCCCTGCTTTCGACGCCTCTGAACCCTGCTCAGCCTGTGCCAGCCAGCGACGCACTTTCCAAGCACCCACTCCCCACGCCAGCGCCGACAGCCCCAGGGCATAGAGCGCGTATTGCCCGTACCACACGGGCGTCTGCAGCAGACTGAGCCACCCATTCAGCGGATGAAGCCTCGTCAAAACCTGCACCGCCTGAGCGGCTCCCATGCAAGAGAGAACGGAATTCAACACCGCGCTGATAATAAACCACGACCACACCAGCAGCCACATTCCTCCCGCTGTCCGCCACGAATAGGCGTTCAGCCAGAGCCGATACAGAACCCCGAAAATCGCCGAAGGGAGACGCACAGACTCATGATACAGGTATCGGTTCCACAGGTGCGTCGCGCTGTAAAGCGATTGCGCCAGCGCCAGCAACGCCAGCAGGTATCCTGCCCGCGAAAGCCACCCTTCCAGCGGCACCCAGAACCCCGACCCCCAGCCGACTGCCAGCCACGCCAGCACCACGAAGACCCCAATCAGCACCCACTCGCCCAGCAGCCCCCGTGCAATCGGGGAGAAGTGTCCCCGTTCTTGCGCTTTCAGCCTCCCCACAGCGTAGTAGCCCAGCAGCGGCGTCGCTAATCCCAGAAGCAGCAGTGTGCCTATCCCCATGCTGGCGTGAAGCAGTTCCTCTGCGTCAAACGCATTACTCACCAGCGCGCCACTGAGCCAGTAGAGATGGAGCGTGAACCACAGCCACACGGCGCCTGTACCCATCACGCGCGTCCAGAAGAACACGCGCTCCGACCACCAGCCCAGCTTTTGCGCCGCGCCTACCGTCGTGAGCGCCAGCACCGTCGCCAGAAACAGCAGTCCAACACCCCCCGTCGCCCACGAGCCGCTGAACGCCGTATAAGACGCCGCGGGCATTAGCAAATACGCCACAGGCAGTGCCAGCCACTGATCCCGTAGAGCAATGGGCAGAACCACCAGCCCGCCCACCAGCAACAGAAGCAAGGTGTAGCCTGTGCCCGGGGTGCGCACTGGAATCAGCCCGCTGATATGCGATTCGGGGAACCACTTGCCCAGTTCGAACACCAGAATCGCGCCTGCGCCCAGCGTCGCCAGCCAGCCCCATAGCACCGTCAGCCCGAAATCCCCCCACGCAAGCCCCACCAGCCACGCCACAAACAGCATGCTCGGCAACCCCAGCAACAGCAGCATGCCCATCTGAACCCACACCACCAGCAGTCGCCCCCACACCACCGCCAGCGGGTGAAACGGAACCAGATAAATGTCGTTCAGCGGGCGCGTGCGATAGGCGTCGCTGAACACCTCGCGCACCAGAATCGCCTCCGCAATCAGGTAAACGATGCTCCAGAAAACCCACATCAGGTCAAACAGGTAGACGAAATTCCGAATCGCCTGCTGCACCTGTTCGGGCACTATGAGCAGAACCACTGCCAGCAGCAGACTGAAAAACGCCACGAAGCCTGTGCTGGTCATCACTACGCGCCAGAATCGGCGCGAACGCAGGTAGCGCCGAAACTCTATCCCAAACAGCAGGCGAATCTCGTATAACATCAGCCCCACTCCCCCCGATTCGACTCTTCTACATATTCGGGCAGATTCAACGCCCGCTGCACGACCCGCAATACGGAGGGCAACATCAGCCGTGCCAGAGCCAGATAAAGCGCTCCATGCACCCAGCCCCACAGGAGCGAGGGAACATGCGTCAGCGCCCCGACCGCTACTGAGGGATGCAAACTAATCCACCACTCCCGATGCAACACCCACAACCACGGCGGAACGCTCAAAAAGTCCGATTGTTTCGCCCAGACCGCCCAGACCCCAATCAGCGCGGCGCCTCCCAGCCAGAACAAGACCAAAAAAATGCTGTGTAATAAGTAAATAAGTGTCGTCTCCATGGCGGTCATGCGTCGGGGCAACAGATAACTGCTCCCTATCGCCCACAGCACCGCGAACGCCCAGAAAACCCAGCCCACCACGACTGCGTAGTAGAACGAAACCCACAGCGAGTCGGTTCGGAGCGTCAGCAGAAACCAGACAAACGGCATCGCCACCAGCAGGTAGATTTTGAAAAAGCGCACACAGGCGTTCACAATTGCTGCGCCGTACACAAGATGGCAACTGCTCAGCCGCGTCAGGCGTAAAAACATCAGCGTGCCCACCTGGCGCTCCCGATAAAACAGCGTGTAAAACCCACCCTGCAACACTGCCAAGACAACCCCAAGTCCGCCCACAATTATCTCGTACAAGGAGACACCCCCCTGCGAAGTTGCCTGCGACCACCCAAACCGCGCGTTCATGATGATCAGGCTCAGCCCTATCAGCCACCAGAAGCCGCCCCTCAGCCAGTCGCCACGCCGCCAGAACTGCCATGAGTAGGGGATTTGCAGATAGACCCCTGCCCGTTGCAGGGCTTCCCGCATCGCTTCCGCGTCGCCTGCGGCTTGCGCCTGGGCGATTGCCTGCTCGATGGTGCGCACACTGCCCGTGCTGCGCATCAAATCGTACCGAAACTGGCGAAGCAGCAGCCAAATGGCGGGGTTATCGGTGAAATATTCCTCCCACCATGCGCGAATCTGCGCCCACAGGCTCTCCACTTTCACGGAATCGCGATGCATGCGACTGCAACCTCCTGCTCAGGGGTCGGCTCAATGGAATACGGTAGACCGCGCATCCTTACGAAAACGGCACGCGCTGTTGCGAGGGTGTTTCGGGGAACCATCAGGCGCCGCTTCGGCGTCGTGGGCTGAAATGTTGTGAAGTAGTCAGTCTGTGCCTCACTCACGAAGGCGCCCTGCATGGCTTCCAGCACCAGATTTCCGCCCTGCCAGAAGGCACGCACGGGCGGAACCACTGGCTCCACGCTCAAAAGCCATGCCGCCGAACGCCCCCGTGCGCGGAGCGCGATTTTCGGGCGGTCTTCGTAGCGAACTTGCGCCATGACGCCATGCCCGGGGCGCACCTCCCAGCGCGTGTCGGCAGGCGCGGTGAGGGTTTGCACGCCTGGACGCACGGGGAAGTAGACGACAACAGCGCGCGCCGCTACAGGCAAAGCGGGGTCCATCAGGAATATCTGGGAGAGCAGGCTCTGCGGTTGGCTGGTCTCACGGGGTAGCGCTCTTAGCGTCGCCCCTGTGGAGACCAGCGCCCACCCCACCAGCCACGGCATCGCGTGCGCCAGCCGTCCCCGCGAACGGAGCCTGTGCCAGATGACCGCCACCCCAATCGGCGTGAGCGTCATCAGCGTCAGTACGCCTGCAAGCTGTTGGGGCGTTATCGCCGTGGGGTGCGGTGTTTCCATGTTGAGCACTGCCTGTATTTGCTCGGCGGGCACTCGTGTGTCCATCTCTGAGAGCCATCCCTGCCAGCGCTCAGAGGCGAATCCTGGATTCCGCCATGCAGGGCTGGTCAGATCGCTCAACACGAAGGTAAGTTTCCCCGCAAACACAGGGCGCGAGAGGGAAATGATAGCCTCCCCGTCGCGCTCTACCCTCCAGCCACTGGGCGGAGGCGTGGTCGGGATAATCGCATATTCGCTGGGGCGATTGTTGTATATAACCACTCGCTTCACGGGCGTACCCATCGGGGGCAGGCATGGCTTCAGGGGCGTCGCGTTAAGCGTGAGTCGCAGCGCCCCGCCCAGCGAAACCATCAGATGCCCTCCTGTGAGCATCCATGTAGCGAGCGCGCGCCACTGCGATTCAGAGAGCCGCTCCGCGCCGTCCACCAGCACGATCGCTCGAAGACCCGACAGCGCCTGCCAGTCGGTCGGCAACGCTTCGGGCGACCAGTAAACAGGACGCCAGTAGAGCGTGTCGCCCCTGCGCCGCTCCGCCTCTATCTGGGATAACACCTGCAAACCGCCCTTCACATCCCCCACAATCGCAATTGGCACATGCTCCTCGCCGGAGTAGGGCAGCTCGAGGGGGGTGGCTCTGCCGTCCTGGGACTCCCAGTCCAGCGCTACGGCATCCTCCGCAACCGCGAGCGTGAGGCTTTTGCGAGCGTTCGGGGGCAACTGCAGGGGATAGCGCTCTTCAACCTGAAAACGGCGACGCAGTATCAGCGTGCCTTGCGTAACGCTCCCGCCTTGCTGGAACTCGACCCGCACGGGCGCCGGGTTGGCTTGCACCGGATCCCCCAGCAGCGACTCCACCCGAATCTGGGTCTGGGCGCAGGCATCCCCCAGCGCCATCATCAGGCTCCCCAGCGCCGCCCACTTCGCCCACATCGGCAGGATAGGATACCCGATTCCAAGCCGATTGGGGTATCATAATCGGCGTATGAAAAAGCATGTTGATTTGCCCGATGTGGCGAGTGAGAGGGATACGCGTGGCGTGGCGCTCCATGCTGTAGGGATTCGTGGACTGCGTTTGCCTCTCCGCCTGATTGGGGGGACAGGAGCTGAGCAGACTGTGATCGCTGTCGCTGACCTAAGTGTGGATATAGACGCCGAACAGCGCGGCACCCATATGAGTCGGCTGGTCAGCACGCTTTACGAGTGGGCGAGCGCGCCCCAGTCGCCCGGTTCAGTGCAGACCCTGCTCCAGCTCACGCAGGAACGCCTTCAGAGCCGTCGCGCTCACCTCAAGCTGCAGTTTCCTTATTTCATTACGCTTCAGGCGCCCGTAACAGGGACGCCGGGGCTGCTGGATGTGGAGGTGGAGTGGGACTGCACCCTCAATAATGGCGCCTCGTCGTCGGTGAGCTTCTTCGCGTTCCCTGCGATGACCCTCTGTCCCTGCAGTAAGGAGATTTCGGACTACGGGGCGCACAACCAGCGCGCGATTGTGCGCATGTGGCTGTGCACGAAAGACCGCCAGCCGCGCCTGCCCGAACCCTACCTGCCGCTGGTGCAGGAATCGGTGAGCGCGCTGGTCTACCCCGTGCTGAAGCGCCCCGATGAGAAATATGTCACCGAGCGTTCCTACGAAACCCCGCGATTCGTGGAAGATGTAGCACGTGAGCTGACCCTGCGCCTGCAGACTCGTGAGGAACTCTGCTGGTTCCGTGTGGAGTGCGAGTCTATCGAATCGATTCACAACCACAACGCCTTTGCCGTCTACGAGTCGCCGCGGGGGAAGTGAAAATAAATAGGTTTTTGTAGCCTGCGTGAAAGCACAACGGCTAAAGCCGCTCTGTCGCAAAGATCAGTGGGTTCAGGAAGTAGGACGCGGGAACTGCGTCCCTACCAGCATGCGTAGGGGCGCGGTCGCCGCGCCCCACGCGGCGAAGTCTGCCGTGCCCTTAGGGGAATGAACATCCTTGCAACAGCGCAGATAAAGCTGCTCCTATAAGACGAAGCCGACCTTCGTCGGCTCAAGTAGCACGCGCATCCTGCGCGTGGACAGGGGCATGATGCCCCTGCTACGGGGGGGCAGCGCAGGCTGGCTTTGTTTCGTAGGAACGGCTTCAGCCGTCAGGGCGGAGGCGTTCCGCAACACACTTCAGGAGCACATCAGACGGCGCCCTTCTCAAAAAACCTACCCCTTCAAGAAGTAAAAGAGGGAGTCTACCGTTTCCCCCAGATTCGCGTATTCAAATTCAGCTCTTCCACCACACCGAGGGCGAACGCCAGCTCGGAAAGGTACTTCTGGAGCGTCTCGATCCGGGTGAGGGCATAAGCGGGCGCAAACAGCGAGGGCGGCTCGAAATAGTTGTGCCATGTCGGAATCGCCAGAAAGAGCTTCGAGTTCACGAACGAAAGCCGAATGGAGGCGCGGGTCTTCTTCGCAAAATCCACAATCCGTGCCATCAGGCTGGGCGTCAGAATATAGCGCGCCTCAATCTGGTCGGTGGAGTAGACTTTGAACATGCGCTCGAATTCGGGGTCTTCCAGCTTGACCAGCTCGCCCGGTTGCATGCCGATTTTGGCGCTCAGCCCCTGCAGCCACTGCCCGAACTTGCCCAGCAGTTGCTCTTCCGTGTCGGGGAACACCAGCGTAACGCCATGAAAATCTTTGTGAAAATCGGCGATAATGAACAGCCCGCGAAAGATGGTGTGCCAGTGTTCCTGCCGACGCCCCTTGCTGTCGTAGGTCACGGTTTTATACTCGGTGTGCAGCTCGGAGAGTCGGATGTCGGTCTTGCCCAGTCGCCCTTCGATCAGGTCTTCTCCCTGATAGCGGTCGGGTTCAGGCGCGTTATGAAACAGCAGGCTCGAATCGTACTCGGCGCGGGTGATATGGGCGCTGGGGCGATAGTTCAGTTCGGGGCTGACCGCTTTCACGAGCTGGCTCATCACGCGCGTTTTGAACGCCTGACGCCACTCGCTGGCGCGCTGGACATAGGCAACCCCGATTACAATCAGCGCTATAACCAGTGGGGCAAGGCTCCAGGGGTTTCGGAACGCCGCCGCCAGCCCCAGAGTCAACAGCCCCCCGATAATCGCGCTCCAGAGCGCAATCTGGCTGAACTGCCGAACGCTCTCGGTGCGCCAGAGCTCTATATCGCGCAAAACTGGCTCCAGCTCCTGCTGGATCTCCGTGATTGGGCGCATTAGGACTGCTTAAATAGCTGGGCGACCCGCGGCGTCTCGCGCTCCGACTCTTCTGCCTCGAACACCGCGCGGCGCTTCAAGCCCATCATCCCCGCTATGAGGTTGGTGGGGAACATCTCGATGGCGTTGTTGTAGTCGGTTACGGCGGCGTTGTAAGCGCGTCGGGCGGCGGCAATCTGCTCTTCGATATCGTTCAGCGACGCCTGCAGGTGCAGAAAGTTCTCGTTCGCTTTGAGCTGGGGGTAGTTCTCCACGGCAATCATCAGCGACCGGAGCGCGCCCGATAGCTGCGCTTCCGCCTGTATCCGCTCCGATTCGGGGAGATTGCTTGCGGTAGCGCGCGCTCGCAACTCGGTGATGCGCTCCAGCAAGCCCCGCTCATGCTCCATGTATTGCTTGACCGTCGCCACGAGGTTCGGAATCAAATCGTGGCGCTTCTTGAGCTGCACATCGATCCCGCTGTAGGCGTAGTCCACCTGGTTTTTCTTGCCTATCAGCGAGTTATACATCACGGCGTAAGCAATCACAATCAGGAGCAAGCCGCCCCCCACGCACGCCATCAACCCGATGAACATTTCCATGCCCGCACCCTCCGAGGGGGAGATACGATTAGACAGTGCTTAAAGTTTCCCGTTCTGACAGCAATCGGCGAATGTCTTCCACGAAGGTTTCAATCAGCGTGCCTGGGGGATAGACCGCCTTGACGCCCATCTGCCTGAGCGCCTCGGCGTCGTCTTCGGGGATGGTGCCTCCCGCAATCACATAGATATCCTCGGCGTTCTGCTCCTTAAGCAGGTTCAGCACGCGCGGGATGAGCGTCATATGCGCCCCTGAGAGGATGCTGATGGCAATGATGTCGGCGTCTTCCTGAAGCGCAATCTGCACCACATCCTCAGGGGTGCGTCGCAGTCCTGTGTAGATGACCTCGAAGCCTGCGTCGCGCAGGGCGCGTGCGACCACCTTCGCACCGCGATCGTGCCCATCCAGACCCACTTTAGCCACCACAATGCGCGGAATCTTCTTCATCGACGACTCGCCTCGTGTAGGGATTTTACCCGATTTATCGCAAAACCCCACATGATTCCTATCAGTGCGCCGACCAGCACATCCAGCGGGTAGTGGACACCGCGATAGATTCGTGAAAGCCCCACCAGCACGGCAAGCGCCCACGCGAGGTAGCCTACCCAGCGGTAGCGTGTGTGGCGCAGGCGTAGCCACAGCCAGCACGCCAGCGCGAACGAGGTTGCCGTGTGCCCCGACGGAAACGAGTTGTAAAAGATACGCTCGTCGGGCGCCACGAGCGCGTCGGGCAGATTCGAGGGGCGCATGCGCGGGAAAAGATGCTTCAATACCTGCACGGTGATTCCGCTCAACAGCAACGCCAGACCGCCTGAGAGAAAGATGCTCTTCCACGGGGAGACGCCGCCCGACTCACGCCCTCTGCGCGACGCCGCCAAGGTCCAACCCAGCAGAAGCAACGCTTGCACCCACCCCAGCCCCAGGCTGGTGATGAACCACATCAACCCGTCCAGCCAGGGGTGGTTCAGGCCATGATTGAGGGTGTAAAAGAGCTGGCGGTCCCATTCAAGGACGAGTTCCATAGGTGCCTGGTTTCACTGCTTTCGCATGCCTTTAGTCGGCATACGCGCCGAACACCAGCACGCTGTTGTGCCCGCCGAAGCCGAAGGAGTTGGACATCGCGTAGCGCACCTTCGCGGGGCGCGCCGTGTTGGGCACATAGTCTAAATCGCACTCGGGGTCGGGATACTCATAGTTGATGGTGGGGGGCAACATCTGGTGCTGGATGGCGAGGATGCACGCGCAAGCCTCCACGGCGCCCGCCGCGCCCAGCAGGTGTCCTGTAACCGACTTGGTGGAGCTGACCGCCAGCTTGTAGGCGTGTTCCCCAAACACGCGCTTGATGGCGAGGGTCTCTTTGGCGTCGTTATAGCGCGTGGAGGTGCCGTGTGCGTTAATGTAGTCAATATCGGTGGGCTGGAGTCCCGCGTCTTTGAGGGCGTTGAGCATGGCGCGTCGGGCGCCGTCGCCTTCGGGGTCAGGCTGGGTGATATGGTAGGCGTCGGCGGACATGCCG
The DNA here is from genome assembly GCA_964595265.1 of uncultured Fimbriimonadales bacterium. Lineage (GTDB taxonomy): Bacteria > Armatimonadota > Fimbriimonadia > Fimbriimonadales > GBS-DC > LDYB01. The sequence goes on along the minus strand of CAZQPV010000051.1, from coordinate 74 downwards.
TAGCCCAACACTTCGGCGTAGATTCGGGCGCCGCGCGCTTTCGCATGCTCCAGCGATTCCAGAATCAGCACGCC
>CAZQPV010000050.1:0-16091 GCA_964595265.1 uncultured Fimbriimonadales bacterium | reverse complement strand
CTGTCGGCTGGCATCCTGTTGCACCCGCCCCCAAGGGCGGGTGCAGATTGAAACTCTAGCGGCACTGGCATCCTGTCGGCTGGCATCCTGTTGCACCCGCCCCCAAGGGCGGGTGCAGATTGAAACTTCAAACGTTGTAGACGCGCATACTGAGAGAACGATGGAACCGTACAACCGGAGGGCGTTTCTGTCGGACAGCTAAAGCTGCTTTGTTGCAAAGAAGGAGGATTCGCTAAAAAGGACGCGGGAACCGCGTCCGTACGAGCGTCAGGAGGGGCGCGGTCGCCGCGCCCCACGCAGCGAAATGAATCGTGCATCGAGGTGGCATGGGCATCCTTGCGGCAGAGTAGCTAAAGCCGCGCCTGCGATACGAAGCCGACTCCGCTTCCCCACAAGCGGGGGGAGCCAAGCCTCATGCCCCGCGCTGCTGGGCGATAAATTGGGCGTACCAGTGCGCGCTCCGTTTGGGGATGCGACGCTGGGTCTCAAAATCCACATAGAGCAGCCCGAAGCGCTTGGAGTAGCCAAAGGCCCACTCGAAGTTGTCCATCAGCGACCAGTAGAAGTAGCCCTTCAGGGGCACGCCCTCTTCAAGCGCCCGATACGCCTGCTCCAGATGGGCGCGGAGATACTCTTCCCGCAACGGGTCGTCTACCTCGCCGTTCTCGTTGAGCGTGTCGGCGAACGCCGCACCGTTTTCGGTGATGTAAAGCGGAACAGCGCCGTAGGTCTCATGGAGCCACTTCAAAATCTCATACAGCCCCTGCGGATAGACCTCCCAACCCATCTCGGTGTGAAGCGCCTGCTGGGGCACAGGGCGCGAGCCGAAGGGGCTGTCGGCGTCATACGCCAGCACATTCCGTGTGTAGTAGTTCACTCCAATAAAATCAATCGGGGTTTGAATCACTTCCATGTCGCCTGAACGCACGGGCGGCGCGAACTCGCCCACAAAACTCAGCACCGTCTGGGGGTATTCGCCCACGAAAATCGGGTCTAAAAAGTATTGATTGATAAATTGATGCCAGAGCAGAGCAACTGCCTGATCCTGGGGGTTGTCGCTGGCGGGTTGCTGGGGTCCCAGGTTGGTCACGATGCCGATGTGGGCGTCCGGGATGTCCAGCGCTCGGAGCGCCTGCACTGCCAGCGCGTGCCCCAGCAGCATATGATGTCCCGCGCGGCTGGCAGCGCCGATATCGCGCATGCCGGGCGCATGGTGTCCCATCAGGTAGCCCAGTGCCATCACCACCCATGGTTCGTTGATGGTTGCCCAGAGTTTCACGCGGTCGCCCAGCGTGCGAAACATCAGCTCCGCATACTCGGCAAACCATGAAGCGCACTCCCGATTCGCCCAGCCGCCTTCGTCTTGCAGGGCGGCGGGTAAATCCCAGTGATAGAGGGTTGCCATGGGCGTGATTCCGTTCTGAAGCAGCGCATCCACCAGCCGTTGATAGAAGTCCAACCCCTTGGGATTGACCCGACCGCGCCCTTCGGGCAGCACCCGCGCCCAGGCGATGGAGAACCGATAGGCGTTCAGCCCCAGTCGGCGCATCCACTCGATATCGTCGCGCCAGCGCCGATAGTGGTCGCACGCCACATCGCCCGTATCGCCGTTCAAGATGGTGCCCGGCGTGTGGCTGAACCGATGCCAGATCGACATCCCCGCGCCGTCGGCTAAAGGCGAGCCTTCAATCTGGTAGGCGGCGGTCGCCGCGCCCCACAAAAAATCCTTCGGGAATCGCATAACGGGTATAATACCCACTCGATACGCAGGAGGAGGCAACCGTGAATAAACACTTTATCTACCTGGCGATTATCGTAGCCTTAGCAGGACTTGCGGCTTATGCTATCTTCGGCTGGAAAGAGCCAATCCGTCAGGGACTGGATGTCAAAGGCGGGATTCGGATGACTCTGCAGGCGCAGGTGGAGAAGCTCACCCCCGAAGAGCAGAAGACCTGGGGTCCCGAACGCATGCGCCTGCTGGTGGATATCTTGCAGAAGCGCATCGATATTCTGGGCGTGATAGAGCCAACAATCTATATCAAGGGCGATACGGAGCTGGTTATTGAGCTGCCAGGCTTTACGAACGAGCAAGAGGCGCGCGAGCTGCTCCAGACCACGGCGCGACTGGAATTCCGTTATCTCAAAGATGTGCGCAGTGAAAAGAATCCTTTAGGACGCTATGAGATTGTGATAGACAAGGATGAGCGCGGCGAAGAGATTGTGCGGTTTCGCGATATGGGCGACCCGAAAGAGCCGGGACGCCTGATTAAAGAGGGCACGCCCGAGTATCTGCAGATTATTCAGAATAGCCCGCTGATTGTTTCGGGCGATGAACTGGAGCGCGCCGAAGTAACCCAGCAGGCCATCAGTCCGGAGGTGCTGCTCATCTTCAACCGCGAGGGTCAGGAAAAATTTGCCCGCGCCTCCACGCTCTATCTGAAAGAGCATATCGCGATAGTGCTGGATGAGAAGATTATCTCGGCGCCGGTGATTCAGTCGCCGAACCTGCGCGAGCCAGTGATTCAGGGCAACTTCACTTTGCGCGAGGCGACTCGCCTGCGCGACCTGTTGAACGCGGGCGCTCTGCCTGTCAGCCTGAGCGTGGAATCGATCAGTCGCGTGGAAGCCACGCTGGGCGAACGCGCATGGGAGCGCATTCTGCAGGCAGGCGCGATTGGCGTGGCGGGCGTGATGGTCTTCATGGCTGCCTACTATCTCCTGCCCGGTTTAATCGCGGTGATTGCGCTCGTGCTTTATATCCTGTTTGCGATTGCCCTGTTTAAGTGGTTGGGCGTGACCTTCTCGCTCCCCGCGATTGTAGGTTTCGTGCTGTCCACGGACATGGCGGTGGACGCCAACATTCTCATCTTCGAGCGCCTCAAGGAAGAGTTGCGGCTGGGCAAAACGCTGCTTTCCGCGATTGACGCTGGCTTCAAGCGCGCCCTGTCGGCGATTATCGACTCGAACCTCACCACGCTAATCACCTGTCTGATTCTCTACTACTACGGCACGGGACCTGTGCAGGGGTTTGCCACCACACTGGCGATTGGCGTGCTGATGAGCTTCTTCACGGCGATTACCTGCACGCGCACGTTCCTCTATACGCTGGTGGGGTTGGGCGTGCATCCCTCGCCGAAATGGTTCGGCTTGATGCGGCAGGTAGGCGTGGAGCTGAGCAGCGACCTGAGCGTCGCGCGCGATCGGTTCGATTTCGTCAGCAAGCGCGGGCTTTATTACACCCTCAGCGCCGTGCTGATTGCGATTGGGCTGTTCTTCTGGTTCGGGCTGGGCGGCTTGAAGCCAGGGATCGACTTCGCGGGCGGGAGCGAGATTGTGCTGAGCAAGCCGCTGCCACCGAATGCGCCCCCCAATGCGCAACCAGAGCCGATTCAGTCCACGATTTCCGAAGTCGTGTCGCTGTTGCGCAAAGCGGGCTTCGAGAAAGTCGGCGCCCAGTTTGCGGAGGACAACCGCCAGGTGATTGTGCATATCGCCGACGCCACCGAAGCCGACAAAGCGAAGGTTCTGGAAGCGCTCAAGCCGCTTGGGGAACTCCAGGATGTGAGTTTTGCCAGCATCAGCCCGCGCGTGCGTGCGGAAACGGTGCAGCGCGCTATCACCGCCGTGATGCTCTCGCTCATCGCCATCCTGCTCTATATCGCAGTGCGCTTCTCCATCGAGGGCGGCTGGAGCGGATTCAAGTTCGGGATTGCGGCGATTATCGCGCTGGCGCACGATGTGCTGTTCACGATCGGCGCGATGGCGGTGCTGGGCTACACGCTCGGCTGGGAAGTGAACGCGCTGTTCCTGACCGCCCTGCTGACCCTGATCGGTTTCTCTATCAACGATACGATTATTGCTTACGACCGCATTCGCGAGAACCTGCGCCATCGTGCGCGCGGCGACACGCTGGCGCAAATCGTCAACCGGAGCCTGAACCAGACGCTGGCGCGCTCTATTAACACCAGCCTGACCGTGGTGATTGTGCTGGTTGCGCTCTGGATTTTCGGCTCGGTAACGCATGACCTGCGCACCTTCTATGTGGCGATGACCATCGGCGTGATTGTGGGAACCTACTCCTCTATCTTTATCGCCAGTCAGATTATGGTGAGCTGGCAGGGCGCGGCGGAGCGCATGCGCGAGCGCCAGATCGCGGAGGCGAAAGCGACCGCAGTGCCCCAGAAACCCACAAAAGCCGCCAGTACCCCTTCCCCCTCCACAACCGAAGCGAACGCGCAGGGTGAAACCACCCAGACGAAGAAGCGCCCCGCGCATGTGGGGAAACGCAAGCGACGCTACTAAACACGCACGCGGGGGCGCTTGCCCCCGCGTTTGCTTCTAAACGCTCGCCGCACGGTGGCGCAGGCGACGCTTGCTCTCGTAGCAATAGCGCGTGTCGGGGAACATCTTTTCAGGGTTCAGTCTGTCTTGCGGATTGAACACCGCTTTGACACGCTTCATGGTGTCTAAATCCGCTGGCGAAAACATCTGACGCATCATGGCGCACTTTTCCACGCCTATCCCATGTTCACCTGTGAGGCTCCCCCCTTCGCGCAGGCAGAGCGCCAGAATCTCATCGCCTGCCTCCACCACGCGCGCCACCTGATCGGCGTCCGAGTCATCAAACAGCAGCACGGGATGCAGGTTGCCATCGCCAGCGTGGAACACATTCGCCAGCGGTAGCCCGTATTTCCGGGCAATCTGGCTTGCCTCACGAAGCACCTGCGGCAGTTTGGAGCGCGGTATCACCCCGTCCTGCGTCACGCATGAGGGCGCGAGCCGTCCCAGGGCGCCAATCGCCTTTTTTCGGGCGTTCCAGAGCCGGGCGCGCTCCTGTGGGGTCTGGGCGCGGCGCACTTCGCGGGCGCGATTACGCTTGCACAACGCCACAACCTCCGCCTCCTCAGCGGGCAGCTCGGCTTCCAGCCCGTCCAGCTCTATCAACAGCACCGCCTCCGCATCCAGGGGAAAGCCGTACTGAAACGCCGACTCGACTGCCTGAAGCGTCAGCGCGTCCATCAGTTCCAGAGCGGCGGGGATAATGCCCGCGGCGATAATATCGGAAACCGTCTGGCTGGCGTCTTCTAAGGTCTCAAACACGGCGAGCATCGTGCGCACGCTCTGGGGGTTGGGCGTCAGGCGCACCGTGGCTTCCGTTACAAACAGCAGAGTTCCCTCGCTACCCACCACCAGCCCCACGAGGTCGTAGCCGTAGGGTTCGTCTTCGTCGCCGCCCAGCTCCACCACCTCGCCATCGGGCAGGACCCCCTGAATGGCGGTGATATGGTTCACTGTAACGCCGTACTTCAGTGTGTGGGGACCGCCAGAGTTCTCGGCGATATTTCCGCCGAGCGTGCATGCGCCCTGCGAGGAGGGGTCGGGCGCGAAGTGCAGGTTCGCATGCGCCACCGCACGGCTGAGATGCAGATTCACCGCGCCTGCCTGCGCTCGCAACCGTCGGTTGCGCACATCCGCCCACAAAATACGGTTCATGCGGCTGGTAGCCACCACAATTCCGCCGTTGACCGCCAGCGCACCGCCCGACAGCCCCGTGCCCGCCCCGCGTGGAATCACAGGAATCGCCTGCCGATAGGCATAGCGCATAATCGCGGCGACCTGTTCCGTATCCTGAGGCAGCACCACCACGGTGGGCATCGCCTTCTCGATGGTGTAAGCGTCGCAGTCGTAGGTCGCCAGCGCAACAGGGTCGGTCATCACGCCGTTCGCCCCTACAATCGCCGCGAGGTCACGGGCAAGGCTTTCGGTGTTCATAAGATAGGAATTTCGCAGCCTTCTGGCGAATTCCTCGCAATTCGGTCCCCCTCTGGCTTTGCGTGGCGGAACTTATTGGCACTCATGTCAGTATAATTGCAGTGCAGGTGAAGGGAGATGACCGTTAAGGAGATTTCGCTGTACCATATCACGCACATTCAGAATCTGCAGGGTATTGTGGAGCGCGGTCTCCTCTGCGATAACAGAGCGCAGAGCCGCAATCCGCGAAGTATTGCCTATGGGTATCTGAAAGCGAAGCGCCAGTTCTGTCGGGTTCCTCTCGCGCCCGGCGGCGTGGTGGCGGACTACGCGCCGTTTCACTTCGCGCCGCGCTCGCCGATGCTGTATGCCATCTATACAGGTTGTGTGCCAGGCGTACCCGGACAGAGCCAGATTATCTACCTCGTGACCACTGTGGGGCAGGTTCTGGAGCGTGGACTGCCCTATGTGTTCACAGACCGCCACCCGATCTCGCCTGCTGTGCAGTTCTACAACACTCCGGACCTGCTTCCGCATGTGATACGCTGGGACATCATGCGCTCAGAATACTGGCACGACACATGGGACATCCCGGACCGAAAGAGCCTGCGTCAGGCGGAGTTTCTGGTGTATGACTGCCTCCCGTGGGAGTGCGTGGTCATGATAGGGGTGTACGACAGCGATATGCTCCAGCGCGTGCAGAATCTGCTCCAGAACGCGGCGCATAAACCTGCGGTACAGATCTGCCGAAGGTGGTATTATTAATCAGGAGGCGACGATGATTCGGTTCGTGCGCGGCGATTTGCTGGCGGCGCAAGCGGAGGCGCTGGTCAACACGGTTAACACGGTGGGGGTGATGGGGAAGGGTCTCGCGTTGCGCTTCAAGGAGCTGTTCCCCGAAAACTACGAGTTCTACAGAGAGCAGTGCAAAAAAGGCGAAGTCAGAATTGGTAAGGTTCTGGTGTACGAGGTCAAGAATCGGCTCTACCCGCGCTACATTATCAACTTCCCCACAAAGCAGCACTGGCGCGGACGCTCGCGACTGGACTACATCCAGCACGGCTTGCAGGACCTGGTTCAGGTTGTGCGTGAGCGCGGGATTCGCTCCATCGCGATTCCGCCGCTGGGTTGCGGCAACGGAGGGTTGGACTGGAATGAGGTGCGCCCCCTGATTGAGCAAGCCTTCCAGCCGCTTGCCGACGAGGTGGAAGTCATCATTTATGCCGAGTCCACCACGCCGCCGAAGCCCGAACACGCCGCCTACCTCCAGGCGCTGAACCTCTACCTGCAGATGGCGTGGGGCGCTACCGAGCCTGAGCTGGAACAGGTCGCGCAATTAGTGTGCCTGCACGCGCCTGCCCAGAAGCATCGCCTGCAACCGCAAACCCTCGTGAACGAGGCACTCAAGCAGGGCTACCTGAAAGATTCGCAGCTGGCGCAGGGCACACAAAACCGCGTCTACACCATCCGCTCGGACGCAGTTCTCCAGATGGCGCAGGAGAGCCTCGCAAAGCACCCAGAGTGGCAGCGCTCTCTGGAGTCCCTGCAGGGGCTGCTGGAAGGGGCAGATTGCTTGATGGCGCTGGAAGAGGCGGTTCGCGCTGCGACCCTGTACCGCGCCCACGCGGAGAACCCCGAACGCAAGCCGTATTTTAAGGCGGCTCTAGAGGCGCTCCAGCAATCAGGTGTTGCGAACTTTCGCAAGGGGTGATTACGCGCTACAGGGGGACACGCCCTTTAGCGCCTGTGCTGGTCAAGACGACGCTTCCACTCGTCGATTTTCATCAGCGCTTCCACAGGGGTCAGTGTCGCGGGGTCTAACTGGCGCAGCTCTTCCAGAATCGGGTGCTCCTCCGCTTCAAACAGGGTGAGCTGAAGTTTCTTCGTGCGCATGGGAATGCTCCCCTCGCTGGGAGGGGCAAGAGCGCTTTGCACGCCGCGTCGTTCAAACTCGCGCAAAATCGCCTCGGCGCGCTCCACCACTTCGGGCGGAATACCCGCCATGCGCGCCACATGCACCCCGTAGCTGCGATCCGTGCCGCCCGGCAACACCTTGTGGAGCCAGAGGATGCGCCCCTCCTGCTCTTTCACCGCCACGCGGAAGTTCGCCACTCCCTCCAGCCGATTCGCCAGTTCGTTCAGATAGTGATAGTGCGTGGCGAACAGCGTCTTGCACCCCAGCGCCTGCAAATATTCTGCGACCGCCCAGGCAATCGCCAGACCGTCGTAGGTGCTGGTGCCGCGTCCAATCTCGTCCAGCACGACCAGACTGCGCGGCGTGGCGTTATTGAGGATGTTGGCGGTCTCGGTCATCTCCACCATAAAGGTGGACTGCCCTGTTGCCAGCTCGTCGCGAGCGCCCACGCGGGTAAAGATGCGGTCCACAATCCCAATCTCGGCGCGGTCTGCGGGCACGAAACTGCCGATGTGCGCCATCAGCACAATCAGAGCGTTCTGACGAATAAAAGTGCTCTTCCCGCTCATATTCGGTCCCGTCAGAATAATCAGCCGCTGCTGGGGGTGGAGGTGGACATCGTTCGGCACGAAGGGATGTTCACTGTAGCGTTCCACGACCGGGTGGCGCCCCCCAATAATCAGGATGCGATCTTCGAGGTCCACCACAGGGCGCGTGTAGTGGTTGCGGACGGCGTTTTCGGCGAAGGCGCACAGCACATCCAGCTCCGCAAGGGCGCGGGCGAGGGTTTGCAAAGCAGGCGTATGGCGTGCCACCTCGTCGCGCACGCGGCAGAACAGCTCATACTCCAGATTATTGATGCGCTCTTCCGCGCCCAGCAGGATGGCTTCCTGTTCCTTAAGCTCAGGCGTGATGAAGCGCTCAGCGTTCGCCGTGGTCTGCTTGCGGATGTAGTTGGGGGGCACTTTGCTCAAATGGGGTTTGGAGACTTCGATATAGTAGCCAAACACTGCGTTATAGCCCACCTTGAGCGAGGGGATGCCCGTGCGGTTGCGTTCCTGCGCTTCCAGTTCGGCAATCCACTGCTTGCCTTCCGAGCGCACGGCGCGCAGGCGATCCAGTTCGGGGTCGTAGCCGTCCCGAATGATACCGCCCGATTTGAGGTCGCTGGGTGGGTCATCCACGAGCGCGCGCTGGAGCAGGTCGGTGAGCGTTTCGAGCGGTGTGAGGCGCGGGGCAATCTGGCGCAGGAGCGCGGGCGGGTTTGCGTCCGCCTCCAGCAGAGCGCTCAGCTCGGCGTGCAGTTCGGGCACCAGATGCAGGCTGTTGCGCAGGGCGACCAGATCGCGGGCGCTGGCAGTGCCCGTGCTGGCACGGGCGGTGAGCCGTTCTAAATCGGCGAGCTTACGCAGGCGTTCACGGAGCGCGTCGCGGACAAGACTGTGCTGAACCAGCGCCTCCACAGCGTCCAGCCGCGCGTTGATGGGGTCCGGATGGAGCAGGGGTTCGTCCAGCCAGCGTTTGAGCAGGCGTGCGCCCATCGGCGAGCAGGTCGTATCCAGCACCGAGAGCAGGGTATAGCGGCGGGAGCCGTCCATCAAGTTCTGGGTCAGCTCCAGATGGCGGCGCGCCACCGAATCCAGATACATAAACCGCTCCACCGAATAGGTCGCCAGCGTGCGGATATGGTGCAGAGCGCGAATTTCGTTATGCTGGAGATATTTCAGCACCAGCGCGGCGGCGTCCAGCCCGCGTGTATACTCTTCGCACCCAAACCCACGCAGCGTCTCGACCTGAAAATGCTCCAGCAGCATCTGTCGCGCGTCGCGCCCCACCCACTCCTGAAGGGGCACGGGTGTAATGGCGGCGTCGGTCTGCTCCTTGAGAAGTTGAATCAGTTCGCTCTGGTCTTCGGGCACGAGGATTTCGGCAGGCTGAAGGCGGAAGATTTCGTCCAGCAGTTTCTCCATGCGGTTCTCGCCCGCGATTTCGGTGGCAAGAAATTCGCCAGTGGAGACATCGACGACGCCCAGCCCATGCACGGGTTCGCCAATCACGGCGGCGACGAGATAGTTATTGGAGCGGGCGTCGAGCATCGAATCTTCCAGCACCGAGCCGGGGGTCAGCACGCGCGTCACGCGCCGTTTGACCAGCCCTTTGGCGAGTTTGGGGTCTTCTATCTGGTCGCAGATGGCGACGCGGTAGCCTTTTTGCACGAGTCGGGCAAAGTAGCGTTCATAGGCGTGGATGGGCACGCCTGCCATCGGGATGCGCCCGTTGCTGCCGTCCTCGCGCCCTGTCAGCACAATCTCCAGCTCGCGGGCGGCGATTTCCGCATCTTCGCCGTAAAACTCGTAGAAGTCGCCCACCTGCATCGCCAGCAATACATCGGGATGCTCCGCCTTAATCCGAAAGTATTGCTGGAGGATGGGCGTCTGTGGTCGGAAACTGGCGCTCATGGGTGTTGGAATTATACCCGCAGGGGTCGTCGCCGGATTTCGTGCCCTAATTTCGGCGAATTTTCTGGCTTTCGAGGCGTGCAGGGGTTGACAGGGGGGCAGGGGTGGGGGTATAATACCCCCCGCTTGCAGAGCGTCTAACGCCCTGCAGAGACACCACCCGAAAACGGGGGAGGCGAGACGGGCGCTATGTCGCGGTCCAACTCGGTGGGCGAATACGCATCGGTTCGTTTACCGTTTTGGATCATCGCCATAGGCGCTTGCCCAGCGGGCATGTGAGAGCGTCTGAGTACCGAAACCGACCGCGCAAAACCACCCCAATCGCCTCCGAGTTCGGCGTAGCTGATGCTACCTCGCACTCGGTCGTAGCCTGAAGGCTACGAGACTTTCAGGTCAGGAGGAATAAACGATGAGTCAGGTTGGTTTGCTGGGGAGCCGACCTGCGCGGTCGGCGGGTGTCCGTGGCTGGTTGCAGTCGCTGGGACGCGCAGCGCGCGATTGGATTCTGCGCGCCGTGGCACCCTCCAGAGCGCAGGCTGTTGTCTATCCCGTTCCCCATCGGTTCGATTTCGAAATCGCGCCACAGCGACTCCAGCAAGACGACACCCGCTCGTTGGGAACCCATCTGCTGGTGGAACTGTACGGTTGCAACCCGGAGCGGCTCAAGTATGTGCCCGAAGTGGAGCGCGCCCTGGTGGACGCCGCGCACCACTCCTATGCCCATATCGTCGGGCATTTCTTCCACGAGTTTCAGCCACACGGTGTGTCGGGCGTGGTCGTGATTGAGGAGTCACACTACACCATCCACACATGGCCCGAAGAGCGCTACGCGGCGGTAGACCTGTTTTTCTGCGCCGAGAGCGTGGACGCCGAGCGCGCGCTGGCGATTCTGCGCGAGGCGTTCGAACCCGAGCGTATGGATGTGATGCTGGTGCGCCGGGGGATACGCGAACGTTCCCCCGGTTGACTCACCCATACGCTTAACGCATTCTCAGGGAGGCACGAGCCGTGGCGAACGAGACCAAGCTCCAGCGCGTCAGCGCCTATGCGCTCTCCGAGCTGGCTTCACCCGAAGAGGGCGAGGTCGGTCTCGTCACGCCACAGCAACTTCTCCTCCCTGAAGGCTTAGAACTGGCGTGCGGGCAACGACTGGCGCCGGTGGAGGTGGCTTACGAAACCTACGGTCAGCTCGCCCCCACACGCGATAATGTGATTCTGGTGTGCCATGCCCTCTCGGGAGGCGCCCACGCGGCAGGACGCCATACCCCCAACGACCGCAAACCGGGCTGGTGGAACCTCTATATCGGACCGGGCAAAGCACTGGACACCGAGCGATTTTTCGTTATCTGCATCAATGTGCTGGCAAGCCCCTACGGCACCACCTCGCCGCTCTCCATCAACCCTACCACAGGGCAGCCCTATCGGCTCGATTTTCCGCCGATTACCGTAACCGACTGGGTGGAGCTGGAACGCACCGTGCTGGAGCATCTGGGCATTTGCCACCTGCATGCGGTGGTGGGCGGTTCCACAGGGGGCATGCGCGCCTTCGAGTGGGCAGTGCGCTACCCGGACTGGATGGATAAGGCGGTGGTCATTGCGGCGCCAGCGCGTTCCAGCCCGATGGTGATTGCGCTCAACCACATCCAGCGTCAGACGATTCTGATGGGGCTGGAGCATGGCGGCGAGGTGGGGGCACAGCGCGGGCTGGCGCTGGCGCGCATGCTGGCGCATATCTCCTACCTCTCGGAAGACGCCCTCTGGCGCAAGTTCGCCCGCGACGCCGTCGAGAACCCCGACCCCTGGGGCGTGGCGTACCAGATGGAGAGCTATCTGGAGTACAAGGCGCACACCTTCCTGCAGCGGTTTGACCCCTACTGCTATCTTTACATCACACGGGCGATGGACCATTTTGACCTCGCACGCGACTATGGCGCAGGCGAGCTAGCCCGTGCACTGGCGCGAGTGCAGGCAGAGATGCTCTTTATCAGCTTCACCTCCGACTGGCTCTTCCCGCCCAGCGATCAGGAAGAGGCGGCGGAAACCCTGCGCCAGCTGGGGAAACGGGTTCACCACGCGATTCTCGACAGCCCGTGGGGGCACGATTCGTTCCTGGTGGAACGCGTGAAACCCCTGATGCGCCCCCTGCTCCAAGGCTTTCTGGAGCGCTGACTACCAGGGCGTCGGCACGCGATTCGGGTCCTCTATCGCCCGCATCTCTACCTTGATACCGTGTGGCTGCAGGTCTTTGACCAGCATCTCCGCCTTGCGACGCGGGAGGTTGGTGAGGATCACAATCGGCGTGCTTTCCAGCAGTTTTTTGACATCGGGACGGGTGAGAGTCAACAGCGACTCCAGATACATAATCGCCTCTTCTTCTTTGAGACGCTCCACACCTAGCAACACCAGCTCGTAGGGTGTGGGGTCGTCCTGCGGCAGGGGCATGCTCACCTGCGTGCGCTTGCCCGCAGGGCTGAACTCACGCTGGCACTGCTCGCAAATCACCACCGTCGCCTTCACCGAAACCTGCTCTGTGGAACCGCAGTGGGGACATCGCACCGCCACCACCTCCAGCACCTGCCCGTTTTCGATGGGCACGCGGCGGTGGCAATGGTCGCAGGTGAAGTCCGACTGCGGCGACGCGGTGAAAAGGTTCTCTTTGGAGCAGAAGGGACAGATGACAGGGTAAGAAGGCACCTGTCGCGCTTTGTTCAGTGCCCAGCCTGCGTAGCCCCAGCTGCCCAGCCACGCCAGCCCAAAAATCCACGATAGGTGGGAAAACATCCCCCCATACCGCCAGAAGAGCAGCGCGAGCAACAGGCTGACCACGCCGACAATCCCATAGATGACTGCCTGCGTATATTCTTTTTCCACGGCTTCCGAACGCTTCATCGGTTCCATCGCCGTTCTCGCCTCCAGGAGCAAGATTCGTCAAAAAATTCGTCAATTCCTGCTACTCGCGACTCGATTCACCAAACACGCGCCGGACGGTTTCTTCCAGATAGCGCAGGTGATGCTGAAGATCAAAGCACTGGCGCAGCTCCTGCTCCGAAAAGAGCGCGCCTACTTCGGGGTCCTGGCGGAGCGCCTCCAGAAAGTCCACGCCCTCGTCCCACACGCGGCTGGCGTTGCGCTGAACCAGCTGGTATGCCTGCTCGCGGGAAAGCCCTTTCTGCACCAGCGCGAGCATCACATGCTCGCTGAAGGGCAAGCCTTTCAGCAGGTCTAAATTGCGCCGCATGTTGTGGGGCAGCACCACCAGCCCGCGCAGGATCTCGGTGAACTTGCGCACCATCCAGTGGATCAGCGTGCAGGTGTCGGGCAGGGCGATTCGTTCCACGCTGGAGTTGGTCAGGTCGCGCTCGTGCCATGTGCAGATGGTTTCCAGCATGGCGAGGGTGTTGCCCCGCACGATTCGCGCCAGCCCGCTGAGGGTCTCGCAGTTCCATGGGTTGCGCTTGTGGGGCATCGCGCTGGAGCCTGTTTGCCCTGCGGCAAACGCCTCCTGCACCTCCAGAATCTCGGTGCGCTGGAGATTGCGGATCTCGGTGGCGAACTTTTCCAGGGAGCCAGCCAGCACGGCGAGGTGCGCCATCAGGGTGGCGTGGCGGTCGCGAGCGACAATCTGGGTGGAGGCGGGGTCCGGGGTTAGCCCCAGCTTGGCGCATACATATTCCTCCACGCGCGGATCGATGTTCGCGTGAATGCCGACGGCGCCCGAAACTTTTCCGACGGCAATCTCAGCCTGGGCGCGCTGGAGGCGTTCGCGATGGCGTGCCATCTCGGCGTACCAGCCCATCAGCTTAAAACCGAAGGTGATGGGTTCGGCGTGGATGCCGTGCGTGCGCCCAATCATGGGGGTCTGCAGGTGTTCCAGCGCGAGGCGCTTCATCTCGCCCATCAGCGCGTCGCATTCGGTCAGAATGAGGTCTATTGCGCGTTTGAGCCTTATGGCAAGCGCGGTATCCACCACATCGTAAGAAGTGATGCCGTAGTGAACCCAGCGTCCTGCCTCGCCGATGTTTTCCGCGAGGTTGCGCACGAACGCCATCACATCGTGGCGGGTTTCGCGCTCCAGTTCCGCAATCCGCTGGGGGTCAAAACGGGCGCGCGCGCGAATCGTCTCCACCGCCTCCATAGGGATATAGCCGTAGTGTGCTAAGCCCTCGCATATGGCGATCTCTACTTCCATCCATGTCTGGTACTTGTTCTCCTCGCTCCAGAGCTGGCGCATTTCGGGCGTTGTGTAGCGTTCAATCATAGGCGGCTCCTTCGATGGCTGGGCGCTTTATAGGATACCTGATGAAGCGCTTTGCTCTCGGCGTCCTCCCATAATCGCAACAGGCATATATCCCCGCGCGAGCAAGCCGACTCGGCGCGTGGGCATGTGCAATACCCAGATGCGTCCCCCCAGCTCGAACACAGCGTAGTCGCCAGGTAGATAAGAAACATTTCGCATCATGAACACACCCAGGCTCTGGCAAGGGTCAAAATGGAACGGCATCACTAGCCCGATGGAGTAGCGGTTCTCTTTGTCGTAGACGACTGCAGGTTTGTCGGGGATTTCGGTAATCCGCCATCGGCTCTCTCCCTGGCGCCCATCGAGTATGCGAATGATTTCTGCGTTCGCGGAATCAGGCGGATTCGTGGCAATCGGTAGCAAGTGCTGGTTTCGGAAGGTCAGCCACCACTGAGCGGTCGTTTTGTCGCGCTCCAGATGCATCCCTCGGAATGCATAAACGAACTGGAGTGTGCGCGTATCCTCCACTACCCGTTTGCCTAACGAGCGCGGAGCGCCTCCTGTGAGAGGAATCGCCGTGAGCATGCCGTCGGGCGCGATGTAATATACCGTCGTCGGCTGAGTCTACACAAAGCGCAGGTCGCTCTCGAACCGGCTTCTGATGAAACCAAAGTCACTACTCGAGAGGTAGAAGAAGACCAGAAGAAGATAGCTGAAGAGGTTCACCTTCGCTGTGTTGCGGAGCGCGAATTGCCAGCTGCGCCTCCCTGCAAAATACACCACTGGCGACTCGATAAGCACCGTCAGCAGGAACAGCACCACCGTCAACAGCCCCAGCAGATATGGCAGGGCGCGGAAGAAAGCGATTTCACTCTCCAGCAGTGTCCGAATCAGGGATCCCAGCGCAAGCGAGAGGGGACTACCGAATAGCAACCCAGCAAAGTAGGAAAGGTAGTTCGCAATCAGCATCGCCGCCAGCGCACACGAAAACGGCATCTGCGCCCAGCGAGTGAGCAACGCTGCTTCCAGCAGCGCTACTACGGGGTTTAAGAACACAAAGTGCATCAGGGCGGCAATCATCACCGCCGTGCCCATGTTCGCCCAGGCGGTTGCCGTGATAGCGATCAGGGCGACAATCGTAGGGAGCTTTCTTGAAAACATCCTACCCTTCAAACCGATAGCCCACGCCGCGCACAGTCTGGATGTAGCGCGGATGGTTGGGGTCGGGTTCGATCTTGCTGCGAAGCCAGCGGATATGCACATCCACCGTACGCGGGCTAACATAGGTGTCCACCCCCCAGATGTTATCCAGCAGTTGGTCGCGCGTGAAGACCTTGCCCGGGTTGCGCGCCAGCAGCACCAGTAGGGCGTACTCTTTCGGCGTGAGGGTGAGCGGCTCGCCTGCCTTGAAGACCCGATGCGCCTTCAGATCGATCTCCACCTCGCCGAAGCGCAGGGTGGCAGGCATCGCAGGCTGGGTGCGACGCAATAACGAGCGGATGCGGGCAATCAGCTCCACCATGCTGAACGGCTTGACCAGATAGTCGTCTGCGCCCAGCTCAAAGCCGCGCAGTTTGTCCTCTTCGGCAGTGCGGGCGGTCAGGAAAAGAATTGGCGTCTGGCTGTGCTGGCGGATGAGCCGACAGAGTTCAAATCCGCTTCGACCGGGCAACATCACATCCAGCACCACGAGGTCGGGGTTCTGTTGCTGGAACATGCGAATGGCTTC
>CAZQPV010000049.1:5707-16244 GCA_964595265.1 uncultured Fimbriimonadales bacterium | reverse complement strand
CTTTACAACCGCCGCACCCTATCTTCCCGCGCCTGGGGAAGAAGGGGAGCTAAGAGCAAGCGTCCAGATCCAGTGTCTTGGGAAATCCCAAGACTTTTCTCTTTGGCGTATAACACTTCTGTATTTTACTATGGAACCGATGGGTGGACTGTTCGTTTAATTGCTTTTGGGTGAGCACCCACGCAAAAAGAGAGGCGTCTAATGGGGTTTGTCAGATGGCTGCTGGTGAGTTGCGCCGGCGGCTTCCTGACGGCGTGGGCAGATTTGACCCCCGAATGGTGGTCGAATACAGCCCCAGCGGCGCCATCCTCTGGCAGCAGAACTGGGGCACACGCGCGGGCGATACGCTGCTGAAGATGGTGATGGACGATGCGGACCTGTTAGCCGTGCTGTTCGCGTTCGGGCAGTCGGGTAGCGGCTTGTCCGAAGATGTGAACGGTGATGGTGTGGTGGACGACGCCGACCTGCTGACGGTGCTGTTCAACTTCGGAAACGGGTGTTAGGTGAGCACTCCCGAGGACTCCGCAAATGCTTTCTACCCCTCTGCCTGCTGCCACAAACGGGGCACACGCAGGGACACCCCCAGAAACGGGTATCGTCCATCAAGGTAGTCCTGCATCTCCTGCTGGCAATCCCGATTGCCCGTGAGCTGCCCGCTCACGAATAAACCGAACGCATACTCCAGCAGTCCCCAGCCTGCCTGCTCATCCTGCGAGTTAATCTCCCAGGGCTCTGGCACGGTCAGCCTCTGAAAAAACCTTCCGAGGCATTCGGACTGGCGGGCAGGGTCTTCCATGCTCAGGCAATCCCGCAACGCCGCGAGCTGCTCCTCAACTTCGGTAATCCCCAGAAGGGGCTTTTCGTGAAGCAGGACACCGAACTCGTTCAGCATATCCCACAAAGCGGCTTTGTAAAGCGCGACATCATGGTCATAAGATTCGTCCCAGCAGTCTAGATCAGTAAAGGTCAAACGCTCTACAAGGTTTGTGCCTGCGAACACAGGGTGCGACAGCTCCACCCCGTAGCCTTCCACCGACGCCCAGACCCAGTAGCGCGAAAGACGCGCATCCACCACCTGAAACGCCGAGGCGGGGTACTCCATCGCCCATATCATCGGGTCGCTGGCGATTAGAAACAGAATTCTATCCTCAAATTGATGGCGTCGTGGCACTTTTTCGTGCGTGATGGTGCGAATCCCCAGAACCGTGTAAGTCTGTCCTGGCGTCAGGGTATGGTGTTGTTTCCCAGAATAGACCACGCGCATCGCTTGCTCGTCTCCTGCTGCAAGGATAACCACAACGGTTATACCCCGCCTGCCTGCAGGAAGATGGCTCGCGGCGGGCAATTAGAGAGGTGGTGAGACTCCCATGCGAACCTGTTTGATTGCAGGCAACTGGAAAATGAATCTGACTCCTGCCGAAGGGGGCGCGCTGGCGAACACTCTGCGCCAGCGAATCGGTATGCGGGCAGACATTGAGATTGTGCTGTGTCCCCCGTTCGTGGCGCTCCCTGCGGTGGCGGACGCTCTGCGCGGCAGCGAGATGAAACTTGGCGCCCAGAATGTGTTCTGGGCCGATTCGGGCGCGTACACGGGGCAAATTTCGCCGCCGATGCTGGTGGCAGTGGGCTGCGAGTATGTGATTCTGGGACACTCCGAAACGCGCGGACGGTTCGGCACGCCCGACCCCAGCTTCACCGACGCGATTCTGCGCTATTTTGGCGAAAACGAAGCCACGCTCAACCGCAAGATACGCGCCGTACTCCCGCACGGGCTGAAACCCATCCTGTGTGTCGGCGAAACGCTCGAGGAGCGGCAGGCGGGGCAAACCGAGTCGGTGATCGAAACCCAGCTGCAGGGCGCACTGGAGGGGCTGGTTGCCGACGAACTCTATGAGCTGGTGATTGCCTACGAACCCGTGTGGGCAATCGGCACGGGTCAGGTGTGCGACGCCCCTGAGGCAAACCGCGTCTGCGGCTGGATTCGCCAGTGGCTGGCGCACCATTTTGAACCCGAACTCAGCGCGCATGTGCGCATTCTGTATGGGGGGAGCGTGAAAGCATCGAACGCGCACGAGTTGCTCCATCAGCCTGAGATTGACGGCGCGCTGGTGGGCGGCGCGAGCCTGAACGCCGAAGAATTCGAGCAAATTACCTACTGCGCCCGCACGCACTGATGGGGTATACTACCCCCCGACGGAGCAGGACGATGGCAACCCCACAGCTGATTGAGGCGCTACAGACAAAGGCGAATCTTTTGCGTATTCACTCCATTCGGTCTACTACGCGCGCGGGGTCAGGGCATCCCACCACCTGTATGTCGTCAGCCGATTTAGTGGCGGCGCTCTTTTTCACGCGCCTGCGCTACGATGTGCCTAATCCCCACAATCCCGCCAACGACCGCGTGGTGTTCTCCAAAGGGCACGCCGCGCCCCTGCTGTACGCCGCCTGGGCGGAGGCAGGCGCGTTCCCGGTGGAGCATTTAGACACCCTGCGCGAGTTCACCAGCGATTTGGAAGGACACCCCACGCCCCGATTCCGCTGGTACGGCGCGGCAACAGGCTCGCTGGGGCAGGGACTCTCCATCGCTGCGGGGATAGCGCTGGGACTGAAGCGCGATGGCATCCCTGCGCGGGTCTACTGCCTGATGGGCGACGGCGAAACCGCCGAAGGCGCCGTGTGGGAAGCCTGCGCCTTTGCCAGCTATTATCAACTGAATAACTTGATTGCGATTGTGGATGTGAATCGGCTGGGACAGAGCCAGCCGACGATGTTGCAACACGATCTGGAAACTTACGCCCAGCGGTTTCGCGCCTTCGGTTGGGAAGTCGCCACAATTGACGGGCACGATTTTGAGCAGATTCTGAGCGCCTACGAGCGCATCGAGACAGTGCAACGCCCCTATGTGATTCTGGCGCGCACGCTCAAGGGCAAAGGCGCCTCCGCCGTGGAGAACAAAGAAGGCTGGCACGGCAAGCCCCTGCCCCCCGACATGGCAGAGCAGGCGATTGCGGAGCTGACGCCTACTCCAGAGCAGATTGAGCGCGCCCGCGCCCTGCGTGTTCAGCCCCCTGCCGCCCTGGAGTGGAAAGAGCCTGCAACCGAGATACCCACCCTGCCCACCTACACGCTGGGTCAGCAAGTCGCCACGCGCGAAGCATACGGCGACGCGCTGGTCGCGCTGGGGAAGGCGAACCCCACGGTATACGCGCTGGACGGCGATGTCAAAAACTCCACCTTCTCGGAAAAGTTTCTCGCCGCGTTCCCAGAGCGGTTCGTAGAGTGCTTTATTGCCGAGCAGAACATGGTGGGCGTCGCCGTGGGGCTGACCGACTGCGGCAAAATCCCCTTCGCCTCCACTTTTGCCTGCTTCCTCACCCGCGCCTATGACTTTATCCGCATGGCAGCAATAGGGCGCGCGCCGATTAAGCTCTGCGGCTCGCACGCGGGTGTCTCCATCGGCGAGGACGGTCCCTCGCAGATGGGGCTGGAAGATATTGCCATGATGCGCGCCGTCCCCGACGCGGTTGTGCTGTACCCTGCCGACGCGGTAGCTACGGTCAAACTGGTGGAGCGCATGGCAATCTACCCCGGTATCGCCTACCTGCGCACGACGCGCCCCAAAACCCCTGTGATTTACGACAACCACGAGGAGTTCCCGATAGGCGGCTGTAAGGTGCTGCGCCAGAGCGGGCAGGATGTCGCCACGGTGGTGGGCGCGGGTATCACGCTGCACGAGGCGCTCAAAGCCTACGCAATTCTGCGCGAACAGGGAATCGCGATACGGGTGATAGACCTCTACTCGGTCAAGCCGCTGGATCGCGAGACGCTCATCCGCTGTGGGCAGGAAACAAGCGGGCGCATCATCACGGTGGAAGACCACTACCCCGAAGGCGGGATTGGCGAGGCGGTCGCCGCCGCGGTTCAGGGGCATGGTATTCGGGTGATTTCGCTGGCGGTGCGGGAAATTCCTCGTTCGGGCAAGCCCGAAACTTTGCTCGCGGCGTATCGCATCAACGCGAACGCGATTGTGGAGACGGTGCTGGAAGCGCTTCGCTGAGAGGTGATTGCTACCCTCTCGAGCCAGCCATGACGCTCCCTTGCCAGCCGCGAGGGCTTCGTGTGGAGCTGCGTGCGCCAGCGCGTGGTAGGGATTGGCTCCCTTGTTTCGCAAGGGATCCTGGAAGGCTTACGCCCCTAGTTCTTCACGGATTTGCTCGCCCTGGTGTTCGCATTCGGCACAGGTTGCCGAAGAGCTACGCTGTCAGTGAGCGGCACAACCCCTTTCAGGCAGGAAGCCGCTCTGTACCAGACGAATCTCTACAGTGGTGAATCGTTATGGCAATCCACTGGCGTCCAGGAAGGGTATTGGTGCTAACGCTTATTTTTTGCGGAAAGGGGCACGGTCAGGGCCGCCCGTGAATATGTACGCGCGGGCGCGCTGGCACTCCGCAGTGCCCTGTGCCGATGTGTGGGGCGACGGACACTTCCTGTTTGGCGCCCATTACCAGCGTGGCGGGGGACCCGCTCAGGTTACCATTCTGGACATTCTCAATCCCGACGCGCCTGCGCTGGCAAGCATCTATTATATCCCGCCGCCCGGCGATCAGTCGGGTCCAGAGGATGTGCAGGCGAGTAACGGGCTGCTGTTCACGGGCAACGAGACGGGCGTCCGCAGCTCCGACGGCGCCTTCGTCGCCGATGTGCGCGACCCGTACAATCCCCGCTATCTGGGCAACATTAATGTGCCCAACTTTCGGCGGGTGCATACCCTCTCGTATGATCCCGATTCGCGCTTTCTCTATCTGGCGAACAGCCGTCGCCCGGAGTTTGCGGTGATTGACCTGCGCTGGCTCACGCCTGACGCCGCGCCGTTCGGCACCATCACCACACCCACATGGCATGTGCAGAATGTGGGTTCCAGCTTTGTGCATGAGGTGTATGCCCGCAACGGTCGCCTTTATGCGTCGGCGTGGAATAGCGGCGTATGGGTCTACGATGTGAGCAATGTGGCGACTCAGCCGCCGCGCCTGCTCGGCTCGGCGCCAGGTAACGCCACTCACTCTGCTGTGCCGTCCGAAGACGGACGATTTATTGTGACGGCGGAAGAGTTCACGGGCGGCGGCATCAAGCTCTATGAGGCAATCCCGAACAGCAACGGCGGACTGGATATCGTGCTGCGAGATAGCTTTGCCCTGCCCACCGCGCGCGCCACATGTGCCCATCAGCCCTTCGTCAAGGGCAATCGCGTCTATGTCTCATGGTACGAGGCGGGTGTGCAGGTGTTCGAAATCAACCCTGACACGAAACGCCTCGAGTGGGTCGCCAGCTTCGACACCTCGCCCTATGCGGGCGCGGGGGGCTACAACGGCTGCTGGTCGGTCTATCCCTATCTGGGCGACGACCGCATTCTGGCGGGCGATATTCAGACGGGTTTCTGGATCCTGGCGCTGGAGGTGCCCGTGCTGGAGGGCGTGGTGCAGATTGCTGGCTTACCCCAGATCCCACAGGGGTTCCGCTTCCGGGTGGAGTTCCGCCGCCCGTCAGATGGGCAGACAGTGGCGACCTATACTGCGACACCCGATTCCAGTGGGCAGTACCGCATCACGGATGTGCGGCGTGGCACCTACAATCTGGTGGTGTCGGCGCCCGGCATGCTGTGCGCGCGTGTCCAGAACCTCAGCTTCGCCTATGGGCAGACCACCACGCTGAATCTCACGCTACTGGCGGGCGATGTAAACAGCGACGGGCAGATCGATGATGCCGACCTGCTAACGGTGCTGTTTGCGTTCGGGCGGTCGGGCTCGGCGTTGCCTGAAGATGTGAACGGCGACGGCACCGTGGACGATGCCGACCTGCTGGCGGTGCTGTTCAACTTCGGCAGTGGGTGTTAGCCTGCCCCCCTGCGCCCTGCAGAACGGACTTTGACACGCCGACAATTGAACCTGTATGGCGTGGGCGAACTGGCTGACGCGAGCGTTGCGTAACTCCGACCTGGTGATTGCGCTGGCGATCCTTGTCGTCGTCACGATGCTGATTGTGCCCATGCCCAAGTGGATGCTGGACACTTTTATCGTGTTCAACTTCGCCGTCTCCATCGTGATTGCGCTGATGGCGGTCAACATCACGAATCCCCTCCAGTTTTCGGTGTTCCCCGCGCTGTTGCTGGTCACCACGCTATTTCGGCTGGCGCTGAGTATTGTGGCGACGAAGCTGATTCTGGGCACGGGCAGCGCGGGCAAGGTGATCGAGACCTTCGGGCAGTTTGTTGTCGGCGGCGACTTCGTGGTGGGCGTGGTGGCGTTCCTGATTCTGGTGGTGGTGCAGTTTGTGGTGATTACGAACGGCGCGGGGCGCGTGGCGGAGGTGGCGGCGCGCTTCACGCTGGACGCAATGCCTGGCAAGCAAATGGCGATTGACGCTGACCTGAACGCAGGGCTGATAGACCAGGACGAGGCGCGTCGGCGACGGCGCATGGTGGAGCTGGAGGCGGACTTCTACGGCGCAATGGACGGCGCGAGCAAGTTTGTCAAGGGCGACGCGATTGCGGCGGTGCTGATTATTCTGATTAACATCATCGGCGGGTTTGCGGTGGGCTTTTTGCGAGGTCAGGGCGACGCAATGACCGTGCTTCAGACCTACACCCTGCTCACGATTGGCGAGGGCTTGGTAGCGCAGATTCCTGCCCTGCTGATTTCTACCGCAACAGGCTTGATGGTGACTCGCGCCTCCACCGAGCAGGCGATGGGGCAGGATGTGGTGGCGCAGTTGCTGAACTATCCGCGCGTGCTGATGGGCGCAGGGGTTGCGATTGCCCTGCTCTCGCTGGTGCCCGGTTTTCCCAAGCTCCAGTTCATTATTGTGGGTTTGGCGATTGCGGGCTTGGGCTATCTGGCGAGTCGGGTGGACCTGCTGCCGCCGCAGGAAGAGAGTAAACCCGCTGCTGACGCCAGCGCCGCACCGCCGTCCCCCACAGGTCCCGAAGCAGTGTTGCCCCTGCTGAAAGTGGACGCGATTGAGCTGGAAATCGGCTACGGGCTGATGCCGCTGGTGGACTCCTCGCAGGGGGGCGATCTGCTGGAGCGTATTGCGGGCATTCGGCGTCAGCTGGCGACCGAGCTGGGGTTCGTGATGCCCTCCGTGCGGGTACGCGATAATGTGCGCTTGCGGGCGAACCAGTATCAGATTCGGATTCGGGGCGAGGTGGTAGCGCAGGCAGAGGTGCAGCCGCGCCTGTTGCTGGCGATGCCCTCCTCCAGCGACCTGCCCCCGATTGAAGGTCAGCCCACCACGGAACCCGTGTTCGGCATGCAGGCGTACTGGATTGAGCCGCGCACGCGCGAGCAAGCCCTGCGGCTCGGCTACACAGTGGTGGAGCCTTCCGCCGTCGTGGCGACCCACCTCACCGAAGTGGTGCGCCAGCACGCCGCAGACCTGCTCGGACGCGCCGAAGTGCAACAACTGCTGGACAACCTCAAGGAACACAACCCCGTCGTGGTACAGGAAGTCGTACCCGACCTGCTCACGCTTGGCGAGGTGCAGAAGGTGCTGCAGCATCTTTTGCGCGAGGGCGTGCCGATTCGCGATCTGGTCACGATTCTGGAGATTCTGGGCGATTATGCGGGGCGCACGCGCGATACCGAAGTGCTGGGCGAGTATGTGCGTGCGGGTCTGGCGCGCACCATCACGCATCGCCTCGTGGACCCGCGCGGCAAGCTCCATGTGATGGTGTTTGAGCCTGCGCTGGAGGCGTATTTGCGGGAGCGCGTGGAGCAGACTCCGCAGGGCGTGGTGCTGAGTCTGGAGCCAGCGCAGGCACGGGCGCTGCTGCAGGCGATTGCCCAGCATGCCCAGCAGATGAGCGCGCGGGGCTATCTACCAGTGCTGGCGTGCGCGGGCAACCTGCGACTGCCCGTGCGCAAACTGCTCGGCAGCGAGCTGCCCTCCATCCATGTGATTGCCTATCACGAGATTGCGCCGCGCACCGATATTCAAGTTGTGGACCAGATTACGCGGGCGGAAGTACTGGGCACGACAATCGCGGCGTAGCCTACTCGTCCCACTCGATGCGCAGCTGGTCTATCAGCAGTTGCCCGCTGGCGCCCGCGTCGGAGACCCGAATGCGCACAAACAGGTCGCCCTCATAAGAGATATATTGCGACGGGTTGCCGGGCAACGCCACCGAAATCGTCTGGAACGCACTGGGCACACTGCCCGCGTAGGCGACTGTGAAAGTGCCATACGGGTAGCTGCCGCTGTCAAAGTTATAAAGTTCCAGCGTTTCCGTGGCGCCCGCATTCATGGACTGTCCCATGCGTCGGTAAGTGATGCGCAGAGCGCCGCGCGTGCGGTACTTATCCAGCCCCCGCACAAGCAGGTCGAGCGTCAGGTTGCCGTTGTCGTCGCGTGCTTTGGCGGTCATTATGTTTCCATCGGCATCCAGCAGTTCGCGCCACCCGCCCTGCACCGAAGCGCCAACCGTATAGCCTGAAACCTGCCGGTCGACAGGCGCCGCATGGCGCGTGCGTACCGTTCGAGCAGGCTCCAGCCAGAGGCGATTGCTGGGATAGCCGCGCACACGCACCCAAAGCCAGTTGGGGCGGAACCGTGGCGGCACTTCCACCACGATTTTGCCATCGGTCCACTCCAGCACACGCAGGGGCTGATTACCCAGCAACACGCGCCCTAGCTCAGGTCGCCAGCCGAAGTAGCGCCCTGCAATCGTCAGGCGTCCTCCTGTAGCGGGCATGCGTGTGGGGCTAATCCAGTGGATGGTGGGCTGAATAAGCGCCCAGAGCGCCGTGCCGTCAGGCAGGAGGGTGGCTTCACGCAGGTACTGGAGCGCACGGTTCGCGTTCACGCGCCCATAGTTCACATACGCGCCCACGCGCGGGTCGGGAATCACCTCCGCCGAATATTCCAGCGCCTCGCGAATGGTTTCAATACGAGCGTTCGGCATCCAGCTCCAGAGTAGCGCCGCCACGCCCGCCGCGTTGGGCGCTGCCGCGGAGGTACCTGCAAAGCCTGTCGTGTAGCCCCCGCCCATCGTCGTTGCGTGAATGTTCACTCCCGGCGCTGCTACATCCACCCAGCTCCCCAGATTCGAGAAACTCGCCTTGCGGTCGGTCTGGGTGCTGGCAGCCACGCCCACCGCACGGTCATACCCCGCAGGGTAAAGAGGAAACGGCTCGTTATAGTTGCCCGCCGCGACCACCAGCAACGAGCCGCGACTCCACGCATAGTCCGTCGCGGCACGCAGGGCAGGCGTCAGGTCATCGCTGAAATAGCTGATGCTCTGTACCTTCGCGCCCATGTTCGCGGCGTAAATCACTGCGGGCGCGAACATAGAGTCGTAACTATAGCCGTTGGAAAGCCCTATCTTCACGCACATAATACGGCAGTTGTACGCCACGCCTGCCAACTGAACGCCGTTATCGCCCACGCCTGCCACAATCCCGGCGCAGGCAGTGCCATGCCCGTGGTCGTCCATCGGGTCGGCGTCGTTATAGGCGAAATCGTAGCCCAGATAGTCATCCACATAACCGTTGCCGTCGTCGTCCACTCCATTCCCCGCGATTTCTGCGCTGTTGACCCACAGGTTCGGCACGAGTTCGGGGTGCGTGTAGTCCACGCCCGTGTCCAGTACTGCCACCACCACCTGTGGCGTACCACGCGTCCAGTCCCACGCTTGCGGCACCTGCATTTTGAACAGATTCCACTGATTGGGAAACAGAGGGTCGTTGGGGTCGTAGGCGGGCTGGTAGGCGCGATCGGGGTAAGCCTCCTTCACCCAGCCACGCTGGTGCATGAGGGCCATCGTTTCGTCTACCTGACCCCATGGTACTCGCACGACGGTGTAGCCGATTTCGGGGATGTCGCGCAGAATGGCATAGCCGTGCGCTTCGGCTTGCTGGCGTGCATTTTCGTCTACGAAGCGTACCAGAATGCGCGTCGGCGATGCCAGCACGCGCGACTGGGAGGTCAGGATTGGCATTTCTGCCTGTGCCATGCCACTGAACCAGAAGAGCAACGCACCGAGCAATAGTTCCATAGTCCTAATTATAGCGCGTTCGCGATAGGATTTTCGAACGGCGCGTCGAAAAGCGGGGATTATGAACATTCGCGAGGCGACTTTCGAGTGGATGGCGCATCGGGGCATCCGCTATCTGTTTGGGAACCCTGGCTCGACGGAGTTGCCGTTTCTGGTGAACCTGCCCGACAGTGTGCGCTATGTGCTGGCGTTGCAGGAGAGCGTGGCGCTGGCGATGGCGGACGGCTATGCACAGGCGTCGGGGGCGCCCGCGCTGGTGAATCTGCATGTGGCGCCTGGTCTGGGCAACGCGATGGGCGTGCTGTTCACTGCGCTCAAAAACGGCGCGCCCCTGATTGTAACCTGCGGGCAGCAGGATACGCGCCACCTGTTTCATGAGCCGCTGCTTTCGGCAGACCTTGTGGGCATGGCGCGTCCCGTCGTGAAGTATGCCTACGAAGTGGTTCACCCCAACGATGTGCCCGATGCGCTGGAGCAGGCGTATCATCT
>CAZQPV010000049.1:3739-5607 GCA_964595265.1 uncultured Fimbriimonadales bacterium | reverse complement strand
TACCCGTATTTTGCAGGACCGATTGTGCCGCCTGGGGTGCGTGCAATGCTGATTACGGATGACCCCGCCGCGGCGACCCGTGCCCCTGTGGAGCGCGCCTTTATCGGCGATGTGGGGCGTGCGCTGGCGTGGCTTGCCGAGCATGCACCTGCGCGAACCTACACGATGCCTTCCCGCGCGGTGGAGGAAGCGCGTCGCCGCTCGGAGGCGGCGCGTGCGCGCAGCAAGATGGGGGCGTTTTTCGTGCTTCACACCTTAGGGCGCCATCTTCCCCCAAACGCAGTGGTGGTGGACGAGGCAGTTTCCTCCAGCCTCTGCTTGCGGGAGTTCGTGCGGCTGGGGCGCGAGAACGATTACTACACCTCCGCCAGCGGCGGTCTTGGATGGGCGATGCCGGCGGCGGTGGGCATCCAGATGGCACAGCCAGACCGTCCTGTGGTGTGCGTGGTGGGCGATGGCTCGGCGATGTATTCGGTGCAGGCGCTCTGGAGCGCTCGCGAGGAGAACGCGCCTGTGCTGTTTCTGGTGCTGAATAACCGCGCCTATAACATTCTCAAGAGCTTTACGATGGCGTTTTATCCGGGCACGGGCATGCGCGAGGGGCTGGATGTGCCCCATCTCGATCTGGTGGCGATTGCACAGGGTATGGGGGTTCACGCCGAGCGCCTGACCTCTCCTGAACAGGTGGAGGAGGCGATACCGCGAGCGCTCGCCAACCGCCAGCCCACCCTGCTCGATGTGTGGATTGACCCCACCGTGCCGAGTTTGTTCTAACGCAGGAAACCGAAAACTTATGGGGTATACTAAACGCAAGCCTTTTGCCGATAATTCGCAGAGGCTTTCCCTCGCTGGAGAGGGAAACGACGCATGAGCATTTAAATGCCGCTCCCGGTGCCGACGCGGCGGGCTATTTCCGTAAGGAGGTGTATCGTGGACTGGAACACGGTGCTAAAACCCCCCACCCGCGGGCTATTGATTGTGCTTTCGGGTCCCGCAGGGGTGGGCAAAGACACGCTGATTGAGCAATGGCAGCTGGTGGCGCCGAATGTGCGCCGGCTGATTACCTACACCACACGCCCGCAAACACGCATGGAGCGGCATGGGCTGGACTACTACTTCGTCACTGAAGAGGAGTTCCAGCAGATGATCGCACAGGGCGCGTTTCTGGAATACGCGAATGTGCATGGCAACTGGTATGGCACGCCCCTGCATAAGATGGAAGAGCTGCGGAATGCGGGACGCGATGTGGTGTTGCGAATCGATGTGCAGGGCGCGATGCAGGTGCGTGAGAGGTTTCCCGAAGCGATTCTGATTTTCGTGGCGCCCCCCTCGCTGGAGGAGCTGGAGCGACGCCTGCGCAAGCGCGGGCGCGATACCGAAGAAGCCATCCAGCTCCGACTGGAAAACGCCCAGCGTGAGATGGAATATATCCCCAAATACGACTATGTGGTCGTGAACGATGACATCAATCGCGCCCTGGAGACCCTGCGCTGTATTTTGATCGCCGAGCGCCACAGGGTGCGCCATCGAATGGAACCTTCGGTTGCCGAGACAGAAGTACGGAGCGCCTGAAATGCCGCGCAGTCCGAACACGCGCACGCCAGAATATGTGAGCCACCGACTGGGGCGACTGGTGCTGGTAAAGCGTCCCACAGGCATTCACCGCGCTCCTGACCCCCAGGCGCCGCTTTACTGGCATGTGCCTGCACGCTACTACCTGATGATGCGCGAGCGGCGCGGGCAATGGTGCGGCGTGTTGATGCAAAACGGCAAGCTCGGCTGGATCCCTGCGCAGGCGCTCCAGATAACCGACTATGAGGTGGTCTACACTCTCCCACGCGGTGTGGACCCCAATCGGATTACTCAGC
>CAZQPV010000049.1:0-3639 GCA_964595265.1 uncultured Fimbriimonadales bacterium | reverse complement strand
TATGAGGTGGTCTACACTCTCCCACGCGGTGTGGACCCCAATCGGATTACTCAGCTGGCGATGCGCTATCTGGGCGTGCGCTACAAGTGGGGCGGCAACAGCCCACGCAACGGATTAGACTGCTCTGGCTTTGTGAAACTCATCTACGAGCAGTTCGGGATGTCGCTTCCACGCCGTGCGCGCGAGCAGGCGCGTGTCGGCACGCCCATCACTCGCTTTGAAGACCTGCGTCCCGGCGACCGGCTCTACTTTGCGGTTAATGGCAAAGAGATTGACCACACCGGTATCTACATTGGCGAAGGCTACTTTATTCACAGCGCCCGCTCGCGCAAGGGTGTGGCGATTGACCACCTGAGCCACCCGACCTATCGGCGCAGCCTCGTGTGTGCCCGACGATAGTGTGGACACGCCTCAACACCTGGCTCCAGAAGCAAGCGTGGTTTCATTTTGCGCTGAAAGTCGCTACCCTCTGGGGGCGTGTCGGCGTGGCGCGTCATGCGGCGGCGATTGCCTTTTTCTCATTGCTGACGCTGGCACCCCTGCTGATGGTGATAACGGGTGTGCTGGGTTCACTGCTGGGCGCCGAGCGCGTGGTGGAGCAGATTCTCAAAGCGCTGGAGCAAACTCTGGGGGCAGGCGCGTCACGACTGGTGAAGCAGCTGCTAACCCAGACTCTGGAGCGCGGTTCTGGCACAACCGCGACTCTTGTGGGGCTGTTATTGGCGTTCTGGGGAGCGTCGGGACTGTTGCAGGCGCTCAAAAGCTCGCTGGATGAGGTGTGGCAGGCGCCCCCGTATGCGGAGGTTGGCGTGTTGAACTGGCTCCTGACACGCCTGATTGCCAGCGGCGCGATATTGATTCTGGTGGGGTTGATGGGCGCGAGTCTGGTGCTGGAGCTGGTGTTGACGGCAATTCGGGAGCGCATGCCCGATCACCTACCCCTTGGCTACTGGCTGGGCTACGCGGCAAACCGGGCGCTGCTGCCTGTTATGCTGTGGCTGGGAATCAGCCTGCTTTACTGGTGGTTGCCCGCACGGCGCCCCCGCTGGCGCGTGGCGATGGGCACGGCGCTGGTGGCAACGGTCTTACTGATCCTGATGCGCTCGCTGGTGAGCTGGTATCTCACTACCACAGGGATTGCCACGCTTTACGGCTCGGCAGGCTCGGTGGTGGTGCTGTTGCTGGGGGTCTACTTCTCGGCGCAGGTCTTCTTTCTGGGGGCGATTTTGGGCGTGGTGGTGGAAGAGGGGGTATCCTTTAACCCGGATGAACGCTAAGGCACAGGCGGATACGACTTCGGCGTGCGTAGCCTCTTTTATTCTGGGCTTTGTGGCGCTGGTGGCGTTTCTGGATACCTTCGCAATCGTGCCCATTCTTTCCCCGTATGCCGTGGCGCAGGGTGCCAGCGAAGCGCAGGCAGGCTGGATTGTGGGGTTGTATTCGGTGGCGAACCTGATGGCGAATTTCTATTCGGGTGTGCTGATTGACCGCTGGGGGCGTCGTCTTCCGATGATGTTCAGTTTGCTTTCGGCGAGCGTGCTGATATGGCTCTACGGGGTGCTGACCGCGCCGTTGTGGCTGATGGCGATTCGGGCGTTGCACGGGGCGACGGGAGCCGTCTTTGTGCCCGCGTTGTTCGCGCTCACAGGCGAGCATGGGGGTTCCAGCCGCACGCGGGCGATGGGGCGGATCGGCGCGCTGATCGGGCTGACGGCGATGTTTGCGCCTCCCATGAGCGGAATGGTGGTCAAAGCCTATGGTGAGCCGGCGCTGTTTCTGGGCGTGAGCGTGCTGACCGCGCTGGCAGGACTGGGCGTTCTGTGGCTACCTGCCGACGCGCCTGCTTCTGGGGGGCGTTCGCGTGTGGAGTGGGGCGCGCTCTGGCGTACCGCAGGCGTGCTTGCGAGTTTCTGGCTCACGCTGGGGATGACCTTCGCGATGGGCGTGCTAACTGTGGCGCTCCCGCTGGAGATGGAGTCCGCAGGCTACGACGCCGCCTATCGGGGGCGCATCTGGGGCATGTTTGCACTAACGGCGGTACTGTGCATGGCGCTGGTGCGGCGGCGAGGAGTGCTGGGCGGCGCGCTCGGGCGCAGCATACTGGGCGTGGCGCTTCTGCTTGCAGGTCTCGTCGCTTTCCAGGCGCTGACTCATCCCTCTGGCGCGTGGGCATGGGCGCTGCTGGGCGGTGTCGGGTTCGGGCTGACCTTCCCTGCAGTGCATCTGCTGGCGTTTGAGCATGCGCCCGAAACAGCACGGGGCAGTGCGCTGGCGATTCTGCACGCCTTTTACTCGCTGGGCTATGTGGTAGGACCTGCGCTGGCGGGCTGGCTGGTGGCGCATGGCTTCGCAGGCTGGGGCGGCGCAATTGGCACAGCAGTCGCGCTCCTGATAGCGCTTCGATATACAGGTATAATCTATAAAAGGTGAGTCCAATGAACCAGCCACCCTCGCAAGCGAAAACGCCTCCAGTGACGATTGAGCGTGCAGGACGGTTCATGAAGTTCTGCTGGCAGTTCCACACGCCCCAGTCAGCGGAGACGGTGCGCCAACGCCTGCAGGAATATTTCCAGCGACTGGGCTATGAAACCGTCTCTGCAGACCCCACCATGCTGGTACTAAAGCGCGGCTCGCTGGCGCGTTCCGCGCTCAACTACGCGCCGCGCCAACTGGCAGTGGAACTGCAAATTACCCTGAACCCTACCCCAAACGGCACGGAGGTGACGCTCAACCTGCAGCTGAACCGAACAGGACATGCAATCTACGAAATAGAACGCCTGCTGCTCACTCAGGAACTTACCGAGTCGGCGCGTTATGTCGCAGGCGAAGCGGTGGACTTCATTCGCATGGACTACCTGAACCGCGAGACGCGCACTCGCTACTTCATCGCGCTCCTGCTCACGGGCGCCGTCGCCTTTGCGCTTGCGGTGTTAGCGTTCCTTCTCGTCAGGCCGATTCTTATAGAATGGGGGATTGGCTCCCCCTGGCGAGGAGCCATTTTAGGCGGGATTGTCGGCGGGATTGCTGGCGGGGTTATGTGGTGGTTCACCCACCTGATGCTCAAGCCACAGAAGTTTTAGCCTACAGCTGCACCACATACAGGGTTAGCGGCTCCAGCTTGAGCGTGAGGTCGCGTGAGCGCAGGCGAAGGATGCGGCTGGAGGGCGGCTTTTTCCCCGCATCGTGGTCAGGACCATACCAGACGAGCGTTGCGGTGCTGGGGAGGCGGTAGCCGCTGAAGGCAATTCGCGCCGTGATGGGGGTTGTGCGCGCCTTGTTGAGAATCAGCAGGTTCATGCGCCCGCTAAGGGTGCGCACGGCGTAGACCGACACCAGCGGATGACTGCCCGAAACCTGCACCAGCGTATCGCCCGGCTGGGCGAAGCGCGAAACCAGTTCGCAGGCGTAGAAAACCGGGTAAGGGGTGTTCAGCGGCTCGCTTGTGTCCGAAGGATAACCCGAAGCCAGCACGCCGTAATCGCCCACATTCCGCCAGCCATAAAGAAGCGGGCTGTTGTTATTCCCCGCCTCCGCCGAGTTGTGCAAGTCCCACCACGCGAAGGCATCTACCCCTGCCAGCAGCGCCTGACCCCACGACTCGGCGTAATAGAGCGCGTTCACGAGGCTGGTGGTCTGCTT
>CAZQPV010000048.1:0-16433 GCA_964595265.1 uncultured Fimbriimonadales bacterium | reverse complement strand
CCGCACATCGCGTAGTTGCCTGCTCCATACGAGCCGCCAATAATCACCGTGAACTTGGGCACCTGCGCGTTCGCCACCGCCATCACCATCTTGGCGCCGTGTTTTGCAATCCCTTCGTTCTCGTACTTCTTGCCTACCATAAAGCCCGTGATGTTCTGCAGAAACACCAGTGGAATGCGCCGTTGGCAGCAGATTTCGATAAAGTGCGCCCCCTTGAGCGCGCTCTCCGAGAAGAGAATGCCGTTATTCGCGATAATGCCCACAGGGAAGCCGTGAATGTGGGCGAAGCCGCACACCAGTGTCGTGCCGTAGCGCGCTTTGAACTCCACGAAGCGGCTGCCGTCCACAATCCGGGCGATAATCTCGCGTACCTCAAACGGCTGACGCAGGTCACGGGGGATAATCCCGTAAATCTCAGCGGGGTCATAGAGCGGGTCTTCGGGAGGCGCCAGTTCGAAGGGATACTCCTTGCGGAGGTTGAGGTGCGCCACCAGTTCGCGAGCCATCTGGAGGGCATGGGTGTCGTTCTCGGCGAAGTAGTCGGCGACGCCCGAAAGGCGCGTATGCACATCCGCGCCGCCCAGCTCCTCCGCGCTGACGACCTCGCCTGTGGCGGCTTTGACCAGCGGTGGTCCCCCAAGAAAAATCGTACCCTGGTTTTTCACAATAATGGTCTGGTCGCTCATCGCGGGCACATACGCGCCCCCAGCGGTGCATGATCCCATCACGACGGCAATCTGGTGAATGCCCATCGCCGACATGCGCGCCTGATTGTAGAAAATGCGCCCGAAGTGGTCGCGATCGGGGAACACCTCCGCCTGCAGGGGCAGAAACGCGCCGCCCGAATCCACCAGATAAAGCGTGGTGAGGCGATTCTCCATCGCAATTTCCTGAGCGCGCAGATGTTTTTTGACGGTGATGGGAAAATAGGTGCCGCCTTTGACGGTGGCGTCGTTGGCGATAATCATGCACTCCTTGCCGTGAATGACGCCCACGCCCGTAACGATACCTGCGCAGGGCGCCTCGTTGTTATAGAGTCCATATCCAGCGAGGGGCGCAATTTCCAGAAAGGGGGTGTCGGGGTCTATCAGCGCCTGAATGCGCTCACGGGCGGTGAGTTTATTGCGGGCGCGGTGTTTGGCTAAGGCTTCGGCGCCGCCCCCAGCACGCGCCCATTCCAGCGCTTCACGATAGCGTTGCATAAGCGACTCGTAATACGCGCGGTTCGCCTGAAACTCAGGCTCGCTGGTACGGATCTGGCTATGCAGCACACTCATCGCGTTGTTTAGTTCACCGCGTGAGTTCGTACTCCTGCCGTCAGGGCTGTGTTAGTACTTCGCGCACTTTGGCGGCGAGCTGGCTCAGCGTGTAAGGCTTCGCTAGAAACGCCACGCCCAGCTTCAACTCGCCCTGATCGATAATGCTGTTCTCCGTGTACCCTGAGATGTAAAGCACTTTCATCTTGGGGTGCGACGCTTGCAGGGTCTGTGCGAGCGCGCTACCGCGCATCTGAGGTAACACCACATCGGTAATTAGCAGGTCAATCGGATGAGACTGAGCAATTGCAATCGCCTCACTGGGCATGGTAGCCGTTTGAACAGAATAGCCAAGAGAGCGCAACAGCGCGGCGGTGGTTTCCAGCACATCAGGGTTATCTTCCACCAGCAGGATGCGCGCTCCGTTCCTCTGCGCAGGAGCCTCGTTTGGAACCTTTTCCAGCGGCTGGGGTGCCTCGTGGACGCGCGGCAGATAGATCTTGAAGGTCGTGCCTTTGCCCGGCTCGCTGTAAACCCAGATGTAGCCTCCCGCCTGGCTGACAATTCCGTGAACGGTCGCCAGTCCCAATCCTGTGCCCCCCTCATGGGTAGTGTAAAACGGCTCAAACAGATGGGGCAGGTGTTCGGGAGCAATCCCCTCGCCCGTATCGGTAATGGCAATCAGCACATATTCGCCTGGCTTGACCTGCCAGTGGCTTGCCACATAGGCATCATCCAGCGCCACATTCTGAGTCTCGATCGTGAGACTGCCGCCGCGGGGCATTGCCTGACGCGCGTTGGAGACCAGATTCACCAGCACTTGCTCAATCTGGGCGGGGTCCGCTCGCACAGTGCCCAGCTGCTCATCCAGGTAATAATTGAGTTCAATGTCTTCTCCCAGAATCTGCTGTAAGATCCCCAGCACGCGCTGGAGATGCTCATTCAGGCTCATAGGCTGGGGATAAATCACACGCCGCCGCGCGAACGCCAGCAGCTGGCTGATCATCTGGCTGGAGCGTGCCACTGCATCACGAATCTGCTGCAGATAGGACTGCACAGGATGTCCCTCGGGCAGCTGCATCTGCGCCAGCTCCGCAAAGCCGCTGATTCCAGTCAGCACATTGTTGAAATCGTGGGCAATCCCGCCTGCCAGTCGTCCGATGCTTTCCAGCCGTTGCGCTTGCTCAATCTGCATCTGCAGGCGCCGGATGTCGGTGATGTCAATTGCAAATGCAATCACTCCTGCGACGCTCCCATCGGGCTGGCGGAGCAGTTCCAGCCATACCTGGAACAGGCGCTTTCTGAACTCATACTCGAATTCTATGGGAACCCCCTTCAGGGCTTCGGTCAGCGCCGCGAAAACAGGGGTCGGGTCATGGGGCGCCAACACCTCCGCGACCGATTTCCCAATAATCTGTTGCGCGTCGATATCCAGCAGTCTTAGCCCTGCTCCATTCACCGAAGTGAAGCGAAACTTTGAGTCGAGGGTACACAGAACTGCAGGGAGCTGGTTCAGAATCAGCTGGAGGCGCGCCTCCCGCTCACGCAGTTCGTCTTCCAGTCGTCGCTTCTGTTCGGAGTCCCTCTTGAGTTGTTCTATCTCCGCGCGGAGCTGACTATTTTCGCTTTGTAGAGTCTCCAGTTCACTGCGCAGGCGAGCTTCGTCATCTGAGTGCATGCAACCTCCTTCGGTGCAGACCGTCAGTCCACTGCCCTGAGCGCCGCGCCAGATGGAAGTATACCCCACCGATGTGGAATAATCGCTCTGGTGAGATCCCTATGGCAGGCAAGAAGGAAAAAGCCCCAAAAGAAGGCGGCGAGAGCAAGGGCAAAAGCCCTGTGCTGATGATTGTGATTGTGCTGGTCGCTGGACTGGCAGGCGGCATCTTCGTTGGTAAGAACATGCTGGGTAGCAAGGCTCCGCCCGAACCCAAGCCGCCCAAGGTGGGCAGTACGCTGGATCTGGGCGAGTTCTTAATCAACCTGGGCGAAGACTCCTACCTGAAAGTCGGGGTCGCCATCGGTCTCAAAGAAGGCATCGATGGCGGACATATGAAGGAGGAACTCCCCGCCCTCAAAGATGCTGTGCTGATGGCGTTCGCGGGACGCACCAAGTCCGAGCTACATTCGCTCGAAGGCAAGTACAAAATCAAGGAACAAATCCGCGAACGCATTAATGCAGTGCTGGAACACAAGACCCACGAGAAAGAGAGCGTGCTGGAGGTCTATTTCACCGCCTTCATCACGCAGTAGTTGTCCGCTTTGGAGCGGGTTTTGAGTCTTTAAGGAGAGGTATGAGAAAGCAAGCCATGTTCTGGACCTTGTGCCTGCTTGTTCCTGTGCAGGCATTAGCGCAGCTGTACGACTTCACCATCGTGACGCCCCCCAGCGGCGTGAGCGGACCTGTTTCGTTGAACGCTCAGACCTCAGGCACTCTGATTGGCAACTACGACCCCGACGCAAACCCTACGGGCACCCGTACAAAACCCGGGCTTTTCGGTCCTTTCGGACCCACCGAAAATCTGCCCGTGAACATCAGCATCGGCGCGCAGGTGGGCGGCACGCTGAACCGCCAGGCGAGCGGTACCTTTCAGGCGACTTTTGACACAAGCCTGAACACAATCGCCTTTAGCGGGCTGTCTGTGAACTTCTTAGCGAATGGACCTGCTGTGCTTCCAGCAACCGTAACGCTGAGCGGTCAGGCGTTCCGCACACGCAACCCCGACTCGGTCTACCCTCTGGTGGCGCCCATCACTCTGCCCATCGGTAGCCTGACCTTGAGCCAGTTTGCGGTAAGCCAGAGTGGAGTGGGCGGAGGCGTTCTTACCCCACAAGGCGGTAGTACCTATAGCTTCACTGCCGTTGTGCCAGTGAACCTGAGTGTTGCGATAGATATGTTCGGCACGCCCTTTGCCACCACACTGCCCTTTGCTCTCCCGCTACAAGGTATGGTGAGCCTCACAGGGGCAACCGCCGTGATAGACTCGCTCCAGACCGTCAACTTCGCCCAGACCTTCAATCCCAACTTTGACATTCCGCCGTTTGAGCTCGGGTT
This sequence comes from uncultured Fimbriimonadales bacterium, assembly GCA_964595265.1. GTDB lineage: Bacteria > Armatimonadota > Fimbriimonadia > Fimbriimonadales > GBS-DC > LDYB01. Next base: position 12,122 of record CAZQPV010000048.1, on the reverse strand, counting down.
ACCGACCGTCCTACCTCCTGGCTACACGGCGAATCTTATCTTTGATCTGGTGCTGGATGAAATCGGGTTTAATTCCGATCTGGAGATTAACCTGCACGCGGAGGGGACGCTCGTGCCCGAACCCGCAAGCCTGATGGGGCTGGGGCTGGCGAGCGCATGGCTTTGCCTCCTGCGTCGCAGAAAACGCTGACCGCATGAAGATTGCCATCATCGGCTTGGGAGGCATAGGGGCTTCGGTCGGGCTGGGGTTAGGTGCGCTCCCGAAGCCCCTTTTTGAGCGGCGGCTCGGTTATGATATCGCCCCCCGCGCTTGCGCGGGCGCGCTGTCCGTCGGCGCGATCGACCATGCCGCCGCCAGCCTGCAGGAGTGTGCTCAAGCAGAACTGATTTTAATCGCCACACCGCCTGCCGCTTTGCCCACGCTGCTTGAGCAGCTTGCCCCGCACCTTTCTCCCGCGCATGTGCTGACAGATACGGCAAGTGTGAAGTCACCCGTGCTGAATTGGGCAAGACAGCGGCTCCCATACCCCGCCCGCTTCGTGGGGGGGCATCCGATTGCAGGCACGGAGCATCACGGCTGGCAGTCGGCTCGGCACGACCTGTTTCGCGGCGCCCAGTGGGTGCTGACACCTGCCGCCGAAACCCATCCCGACGCCATAGAAACGGTACGCCAGATGGTGATTCATCTGGGCGCGACTCCTGTGCTGATGGACGCCGAAACGCACGACCACGAAATGGCGTTACTGAGCCACCTGCCCCATGTGCTGGCGTTCAGCCTGCAGTCGCTTGCCATCCAGTCGCCTCCCAGTTTGGCGGGGGGAGGCAGCTGGCGTTCCGCGACGCGCGTGGCGCAGAGCGACCCTGCTCTGTGGGCGCAAATCCTCACGCTCAACCGCAAGGCAGTGCAGGAGTGGCTCGCTCGTTTGCGCGTCCGCCTTAATGCACTGGAAGACGCTCTACAGAAGGGCGATACGGAATCTGTGGAGCGCTTCCTACAGCAGGCTAAATCGCGTGCTGAGTGAAGGCGTTGCCGTCAAACGAGAGCAGAACCTGCTCGTCATCAATCCATGTTTCCAGATGCACAGGGCGTCCCCAGAGCTTGTAGATGTAGCGCAGGCACCGTGCCGTGCGCTCGATATCGAGCGGCTTGCCATCGTAGTGGTGCTTCAGATACAGCTCGCCCCGATGCTCCCAGTCGCCGTCCTCCACCGTAATCACAGGCACGCCGAAGTTGGTGAGCTGGTCCACAAACGCATTTCGCACCTTGCGCCAGTCGGTTTCGTCCACCACCCATACCAGCTCGCCATCGCGCTCTTCCACGCGATAGGTGTAGAGGTCCAGCTCGCGCACCAGTCGCTCAGTCAGATACTTGTGCAGGAAGCTCTGGTCGCACTCCAGGTGGCGCACTTCGAAGATTTTCTGCAAGCCCTGCCCCTTCGGGCGTTCCACTGGATAGCCCATCCAGTCGGTTTCGTACTCGTCGGGGTCTACCTCGCCGTTCCAGCGCCGCTCAATGTCGCGGAAAACCTTGTAGCCCACATAGTAGGGGTTGATGCTCAACCGTGAGCCGGGCTGGATCACCGACGCATGCATCTTGCGAAACTGGACATGCTCATCGGGGGTGAGAGGCAGCTCTTCAAGGATACGCTCATGCCAATAAACAGCCCAGCCTTCATTCATTATCTTTGTCTTAATCTGTGGTAAAAAGTAAATCATCTCTTCACGAATCATGCTGATAATATCGCGCTGCCAGTCTTCCAGCACGCGCGAATAATCGCGCAGGAACAGCAGCAGGTCCTTCATCGGCTCCGGGGGGATTTTCTGCTTACGGGGTTCTGGCTTGGGTTTGGGTTGCACCATGTAGAAGATGTCCTCATAGGTATCGCCTGTAGGAGCCTCTTCGGCGGGCTGGGTTTTGGGGCGCGTCCCGCTCTCGTAGGTGGGCAGAACAGGGTCAATATGCTCCTCTATTGCCAGCACGGCGTCCAGAAACTGCTCCACCACCAGCGGTCCGTAGCGCGCTTCGTAGTCACGGATACGCTCGGCGTGCAGGCGCGCCCGCTCAATCATCTTGCGGTCGGTATGCTCGAAGTAGATGTTGTTTTTGAAAAAGTCGGAGTGCCCATATACATGGGCAACAACCAGCTTATGCGCCAGCAAGTCGTTCACATCCAGCAAAAACGCCTGCGCGGGATCGGCGTTGAAGACCAGCTCATAGATTCGGCTGATGCCGTACTCATACATCGTTTTCTGCACATGGTAATCACGCCCGAAAGTCCAGTGGGAGAAGCGTGCGGGCAAGGCGTAAGCGCCCAGCTCGTAAATCACATGCGCAGGCACGACTTCAAAATGCACGGGATAGGGATCTAAGCCCAGTTCCAGGGCTTTTTCGTAAATCATCTCGATCCAGCGTTCCAGCTCGGCGCGTTCGCTCTGGGTCATCGGTTCCTCATCCCCTATAATAGGATACTCCATAATTATCGGTAAGTTCCCTTGCTCCGTCGAGAGCAGTGGGTTTCAGAGGTATACTCCCGCCTGATGCGTGAAAGCGACCTGATTGCACGGATTGCGCAGATTGCAGGGGCGCCTCCCGACTCGCTGACCCTGGAGGTGGCGACAGGGATTGGGGACGACTGTGCCGTGTTGCGCATCAACGGGCGCACGCTCTTGCTCACTGTGGACATGCTGGTGGAAGGAGTGCATTTCCGCCTGGACTGGACGGACGCACACGCGCTGGGCTGGAAAGCACTGGCGGTGAACCTGAGTGATATCGCCGCGATGGGAGGAGCGCCTGAAGTGGCGTTGTTCTCATTTGCGGCGCCACCGCATCTGACCGAGACATGGCTCCCCGCGCTGGCATCGGGGCTGACGGCGTGTGCGCGTCGGTACGGGTGTGCGCTGGTGGGAGGCGACAGTAACCGTGCGGAGCGGGTGGTGCTGGACATAACCGTGCTGGGCACAGTGGACGGCAATCCTGTTTTGCGCTCTGGGGCGCAGCCAGGCGACTGGCTGATGGTGACGGGCGCACTGGGTGGAAGCCGTGCTGGATTGCACGCACTGCTCGAGGCGAACACTCAGGGAGTTGATTTGTCTCCGCATCTCCAGCCAGTGCCCCGCCTACGAGAGGGTCAACTTGCGCGAGCAGGGGGCGCCAGCGCAATGATGGACCTAAGCGATGGCTTGGCAGCGGACCTGCCCAAACTGCTTCAGGCGTCAGGCAAGGGGGCAATTGTTTTCAAGTCAGCTATCCCTGTTCACTCGGTGGCGCGTGACTGGGCGTTTTCACATGGCGAGGACCCCGCCCTCTTCGCTATTCTGGGTGGCGAGGATTACGAGCTGCTCTTCACCGCCCCACCCGACCGCGCCAGAGAACTCGCCTCTCGCATCGCGGCTGAAACGGGCACGCCCGTAGCCAAAATTGGGGAAATTACTGCAGAACCCGAACTTTGGCTGGAAGACGAAACGGGGCAGCACTTGCCGTGGACCTTTCACGGATGGGAACATTTTGGATGAATCGCAGGATAAATCATCCTTTCATAGAATCTCTCAGTTATGAGAAGACTGCATGCACGCTTTGATGCCTACTGGAAAGAAGCGGTGCGCACCTTCTTTCCTTAGTGCATACGCTTCTTTGTTCCGAGTTTGTATCGCCTGATTGACTGGAAACGCGGCTTCGAGTTCCTGAATGTGGAGCTGCGCCGCGTGCATTCGCCCTACAGCAAGGGGCGCCGACCCGATATTGTGGTGTTGGTTCACCTTAAAAACGGCAACTCATGTCTGCTGGTGGTGCATATCGAAATCCAGGTTCAGCCTGACCCCTTCTTTGAGGAGCGCATGCTGGACTACTATTTGCACCTGCGCCTGACCTACAATAAAGAGGTCATCTGCCTGGCGATACTGGCAGATTCGAACCCGAACTGGCGCCCACGACGCCTGCATAAAAAGATTGCCCAGTTCCAGCTGGTGTTTGAGTTCATGACCGTCAAGTCGCTGGACTTAGACCCTCAGCGATTGGAACAGAGCCGCAATCCGATTGCGGTCATCACGCTGGCACATCTGAACGCCCTGCGCCTGCGGGGTAACCCCGAACTCCTGTTTCAGGAAAAGGTGCGTATGATACGGAAACTACTGGAAGGGGGGTATACTAAACGATACATCGCGGAGCTCTACGCGGAGGTGGACGCAATCATGGCACTTCCCAAAGAGCTGGAGCGCCAGGTGGCGGAAGTCGTGCGAGAGGTTCAGCGCAAGAAGCGCATCCGCCGGCTGACCAGCCTCCTCGAACTGGCGGCACCGGAAGAAGGCGCCAAAAAGGGACTTCAGCAAGGGCTACAGCAAGGGCTACAGCAAGGGCTGGAACAGGGCATCCAGCAGGGACTTCAGCAGGGTCTCCAACAAGGCATTCTGCAGACACTGGAACTGCGGTTTGGGGTTGTCCCTGAAACAGTCGCCAATCGCTTGCAGCAAGTAACGGACCTCCAGGCCCTGCACTTGCTTCACGCAGAGGCAGTCAAAGCGCCGACTCTGGAGGCATTCGAGGCGGTGCTAGCTCAGCACGCGGAGCCGCCTACCCCTCCAGCAGAGTGAGCTGGCACGCCTTCCGTTGGAGCATCTGCGCCAGTTTGCGCTGGGGCGCAGAAAGGGGGTATTGAGCGAGTTCATCCAGCGTAGCCCACTCCAGTTGCGTGTAGGCATGTGAACGGGGCGTGCCATCCTGGTAGAGGCAAAGGTAGCCGTAGAGTTCTATCCGCGAATAGGTCACGGCATGGCGCACACAACCCAACACGGCATAAGGGGTCGCCTGTAGCCCAACCGATTCTGCCGCATGAAGTGCGAGTGTCTCGATACTTTCACGCTGAGTTCGAGTCGCACGGGGAAACTCCCACAAGCCGCCCCAGAGTCCCTGTTCGGGGCGTTTTGCCAGCAACACCGAGTCCTTCCTCAGGATGACCGCCGAAACATCCACCACCTTTTGAGAGCGTTTTGAAGGAGCAGACTCTGGCACGGCTGCAGGCTGACCGCGTGCATGAGCGGCGCAAAGCGACTGCAGCGGGCACTGTGGACACGCGGGCTGAGTCGGCGTGCAAACTGTTGACCCTAATTCCATGAGTGCCTGATTGAAGTCGCCGGGGTGATCTGGGTCTACCAGTTCGCGTGCAATCTCCCATAACAGCCTCTGCCCTGCACCCTGCTTCAGGTTGCCCTTGAGCCACAGCAGGCGCGCCAGAACGCGCGTCACATTGCCGTCCACCACAGGCTCGGGTTGCTGGAAGGCAATGCTTGCAATCGCGCCTGCGGTGTAGGCGCCGATACCCGGCAGCTCACGCAGTTTTTCGGCAGTTCTTGGGAACTGCCCTCCCGCCAGCACGATGCGCTTTGCGGTCTCGTGCAAGTGGCGCGCGCGAGAGTAGTAGCCCAGCCCTTCCCAGTAGCGTAGCACCTCTTCCAGCGGCGCCGATGCCAGCGCCTCGATAGTGGGAAACCGCTCCACGAAGCGCTCAAAATAGGGGATTACCGTGGCGACCTGCGTTTGCTGAAGCATCACCTCAGAGAGCCACACATAATATGGCGTGGGGTTGTCGCGCCACGGCATGGAGCGGCGATTCTCCGAAAACCATGTTAGAAGCCGCTCGCGTACCTGCTCTACCCAGTGGGGGTCTAACGGCTCCCTGCTACTGAATTGGCTCATAGTAGACCACAACGGGGCAAGGGGCGTGTTTCAGCACATAGGCGACTGTGCCCAACCCCAGCGGGTTCTCCATCGGAATTAGGTGGCGATGATCGGTCATCACCAGCAGGTCCGCTTCCAGTTCTTCAGCCTCGCTGACCAGTCCAATCCCCGCGTCGCGCGCCTGAACCAAATCGGCGGCAACGGGCACGCCCTCCGTTTCGGCGATATGCTCCGCTTCCAGCAGAATTTGTTCCGCTTCACGCGCGCCCGGCGGTTCGGGCGCGTCCACCTCATGGCTGAAGCCGACCACCAGCACATACACCAGCCGCAAATTGCTTCGCGTCTGCTTCGCAAGTCGGCACATCCAGCGCAACACGCGCTTGTCATGCTCCGTACCCGGATACGCCATCAGAATCGTTCGCATGGCTATCGCTCCAGGAAGTAGCGCACCGTGCTGACCACCACCTTCGGTTTCTTCATCAACGCCAGGCGCACCATCCACGCCGACTGATTGTGCAGCAGGTGGTGCCACCACTTGCGCGGATAGAATTCGGGCACAATCACCGTCAACTGGTCTAACTGCTCTTTCTCTATAAGTTCGTCTATGTAATCTTCTATCGGCTCAATCAGAGAGCGGTGTTCGGAGTCGATGATACGCAGGGGAATATCAGGCACATAAGTTTGCCACTCTTTTTGCAGTTTTTCGGTAGCAGGTGTCACCAGGTGCAGCTCAGCGGTTTCGTCAGGACCGCGCTTGAGCACGCGCCGATAGACCGCAGGCGGGCGTGGGTCTACATTGATATGGAGCGCCTCAATATCTTCGGGGTTCGCTAGCTGGCGGGCGTAGTTCAGGGCTTTCAAAACCCCCTGATGGACGCCAGGCACCAGTACCAGCACCTTATGGCGCATGGGGCGCGGCGGGGTGGCTACAGGGCGTAGCTGGGCTTTAATTTCCATGTAGTGTCCATGCACCTTGTAGAGCAGGTAAACCAGCCCGCCGATTGCCACAATACTCATCCACGCGCCATATCGGAAATTGACCGTTAGCTGTACCAGCGTGACGAAGCCTGTTACCGTAGCTCCCACCGCGTTAATTAGCATGCGCCCTTGCCACCCAGGGGGACGCAGACGCATAAAACGTCTTGCCATCCCGGCCTGAGACAGGGTAAACGCGGCAAACACTCCCACCGCATAAAGCGGGATTAGCGCATGCGTGTCGCCCCGAAAGTAGATAATCAGCAACGCGGACACCACGCCAAGAAGCAGTATCCCGTTGCTAAACACCAGACGATCCCCGAGATTTGCCAGCTGGCGTGGAGCATAACGAGCGTTTGCCAGAATAGAACTCAGTCGGGGAAAATCGGCATAGGCGGTATTGGCTGCCAGCACCAGAATCACTGTGGTGGCAATCTGCACCACATAATACAACCATTCAAACGGGGTTCCCTCCAGTACCGCGCGCGCCAGTCGTGAGGTGAGAGTCTCCACGATTTCGCCGTGTTCCACGCGCGGCGTAAGGTGCAAGTATGTTGTAAGGTAGGTAATTCCCAGCACCAGCCCTGAGAGCATAAATGCCATCAGCATCAGTGTATTTGCAGCATTCCGCGACTCAGGTGCTTTGAAGGCAGGCACGCCGTTGGAGATTGCCTCCACACCTGTTAGGGTCGCACAGCCTCGCGCAAACGCAAGAGCTATCAACCCAAAACTGAGCGGCGCTGTATCCCCAAAATAGGGCAGATACGGCATCGGCTCCACATCCCCTGAGGCACTCCGCAGAAGACCTATAACAATCAGCACTGCAAAGACGAACACGAATCCGTAGGTGGGCGGCGCGAAGATCGCTCCCGATTCGCGCACGCCCCGCAAGTTCACCAGGGTGATGAACGCAATAAACAACAGGTTGAGCAATACCCTATACGGTAAAAGGGCAGGCACCGCCGATACAATCGCGTTTACCGACGCTGCGATACTGACCGCGACGGTTAGAATATAGCCTACCAAGAGCGACGCTGCTGCGAGTAGCCCCCAAAATTCGCCCAGATTCTCGCGCGCCACGGTAAAAGCACCCCCGCCGTGGGGATACGCATAGACCGTCTGACGATATGAGATGGCTACTATAAACAGCAGCACAATCACAGCAATCGCAATCGGAAATGTAAGTTTCAACCCAGCCTCCCCTGCTGCCCACAGCACCATCACCATCTCTTCTGGACCGTAGGCTGAGGACGAAAGGGCGTCTGCCGCAAACACAGGCAGCGCCAGCCACACAGGCAGCCGCTCATGGCGCGCCCGCCGCGTCGACAGCGGCGCGCCCACAATCAAGCGCCAAATTCGACCTAACATCGGGCTAACTGCCAAGAAAGTATACCCGTTGTGCTTGCCGACTCCCCTTGAAATTGCCCCTGCCGTCGGGTACAATTAAGTCCGTCGGGGCGTAGCTCAGCATGGTAGAGCGCTCCTTTCGGGTGGGAGAGGTCGGCAGTTCGAATCTGCCCGCCCCGACCATTTTTATGGGATAATCGCGTACTTCATGCCCTCGCCTCTGTCCAGTCGCTCAAACACCTCGCGAATCTCCCGAAGCGGATAGGTTCCGCTGATAAGGCGTTCCACGGGCAAGCCTCCTGTCTTGAGACGCTCCAGCGCCTGAATGGCGTCTTGCGTGGTCAGGTGGAAGCTGCCCAGCAGGGTCAGTTCGTCATAATGCAGGGGTTCGGCAGACAGGCATACGTTCTCGTCTTTCGCCAGACCACTGTAAAACAGCACCTTCCCGCCGGGGAGGCACCAGCGCGGGGCAAGCTCCCACATGGCGCGGGCGCCCGTCGCTTCAATCACGGCATCAAAGCGTTCAGGCGGGACATCCTGCGGATTTTCCAGCACCCAGGTTTGCGCTCCCAGCTCCTGTGCCAGTTGCAGTTTTTCCAAGCGGCGCCCCACCATCACTACCTCATAGCCGCGCGCCTGCGCCTCCATCAGGTGCAGGTAGCCCATCGTGCCCGAACCGAAAATCGCCACGCGCCTGCCCCCTATCGGCTCCAACAACCGCCACGCATGAATCACACACGCCAGCGGCTCGGCAAACGCACCCCTTAGCGATGATATCTCCTCCAGCGGGAACACATGCACCCGCGCCACACGCGCGTTTATCAGCAGATATTCGGCATAGGCTCCCAGCACCACCGCCTCAAACAGGTTCCGACACAGGTTCGGGCGCCCGCGCTGGCACATCTCGCAAGTCCCGCACGGCGCCGTGGGCATCCATGTAACCTTCTGCCCCACCCGTAAATGCGAAACGCCCTCGCCCAATGCCACAATCTCCCCTGCTCCTTCGTGTCCAAAGGGACCGAAAGGGAGCTTCGCGTGCCCGCGACGGTAGGTCTTCAGATCCGTGCCGCAGGTTAGCGCCACCTCCACCTTGACCAGCACTTCCCCAGGGGCAGGCGACGGCAAGGGGACTTCACGCAGCACCAGCTCGCGCGGTGCCAGCAACTGTGCCTGAAGCATACCCATAGTGTACCCCCTTCAGGGTACACTATCTTCGATGGAACAGCGGGCGCTTACCCCGTGGATCGAAACCCAGCCCTTTGAAGTGCGCTACGCCGAGACCGACGCGATGGGAATCGTCTACTATGCGAACTATCTCGTGTGGTTCGAGGTGGCGCGCGGGGCGTTCTGTCAGGCATACGGCATCGATTATCAGGCCGTGGAACAGGACGGCACGCCACTGGCAGTGGTGGAGGCGTACTGCCGCTACCGTTCGCCAGCACGCTACGGCGACCGGGTGATGGTGCGCGTGCGCTTGAGCGAACTCAAGGGTAGCACAATGCGCTTCGAGTATCAAATCGTTCGCGAGGGTGACCAGCGCCTGCTGGCAGACGGCTGGACGCGCCATGTGTGGATTACCCGCGAGGGCAAGCCCACCCGATGCCCCGAAGCCATACGCCAGAAAGTTACTGGCTCTGAAAACGCTCTTTGACCGCTGGGCGCGTCGCCACAATCAGCACCGCAATCGGGTAGATCAGACCAATAGCAGACGACACATAGTTCGAGGCAGAGCGCGGGGTTCCCGTTCGCTCATACGCGGATGCCAGCACGGTCATATCCAGAATTAGCGACAGGATGTTCCAGCCGATTGCGAGAGCCGCATAGGCGACCATCAGAATCCAGCCCATCGGCTTCATCATGATGAACATGATGGAACCGATCAACAGCCATAGCGATAGCAGTATCGTCACCAGAGCGGAAACCATCGTGAAACGCGCGTAGGTCGGATCCTGCAAGAGCGCCAGCCCTGGAACTGCCTGTCCGCCCTGCGCCTGTGTCGCCCCGCTGAGCAGTCCCGCTCCTGCTAACCCCAGAACGCCACAGCAAAGCCCCAGCACTCCAACCACGATTCCCAGTATCCCAATCACCAGCACCGACGTTGGTCGCATAGCCTCCTCCCTTAGTGCGTTGTGAGAGCCAGTTTCGAGAAAACTGCCTCGACTCCTGCAAGAATTTACTCCAGAGTTCCCAGAATATCGCTCAATCGCAGGCGGGCGACGCCGGTGCAGGTATCCGCGGCGCCGTAGTAGAGCAGCGCCTCGTCGTCGCGCAGCAGAAGCCCCGTCGGGAAGATGACTTTCGGCACGAACCCCTCGCGCTCGAACGGCTCGCTGGGCACCAGAATGGGCTCGTGGGAAACTTTCAGCACGCGCTCTGGCGCTTCGGCATCCAGCAGCATTGCGCTGGCGGTATAAACTCCCACGCCCGCCTCGCCGCGCGTTTTGCGGTTCGCGTGGTAAATCTCCAGCCAGCCTTCGGGCAGGCGCACGGGCACGGTGCTACCGCCCACCCGATCGTTCTCCCACTCGCGACCGCCCCCATAAAGCGGGCGGTGGCGTCCCCAATCGATCAGGTCGCGAGAATAGGCAATCCACATTTCGGGCGGGTGAAAGTGGGTGTTGGGGTTTGGGCGGTGCAGAGCGGCATATTCCCCGCGAATGCGTTCTGGGAAAAGCAACACATCTTTGTTTTCGGGCGGGAAGATAATCCCATGCCGTGTGAAGTGCTGAAAATCCCCGGTGGAGGCTAAGGCGGTGCAAGCGCCATGCGGCGAAACCGCCACATAGGTGAAGTAAAACCGCCCATCCAGCGAGGTGATGCGCGGGTCTTCCACGCCATAGGTTTCCCATTCGGTTTCGGGCAGGAAGGTAGGGGTAGGCGCAATCGACTCCACGCGCATGCCTGTGCCATCCAGCCACACCAGTCGCAGATGCGACACGAAAGTGAGGCGGATGACGCCTGTCGTGCGCAGGCGCACCACACGCGGGTCTATCGGCTCCACCTCCGATTCGGGAAGCCAGTCCACATGAGGGATTGGCTCGCCTGGCGCATAGCGCGGTAGCCCCACGAAGCCAGCCCGATGTTCGCGCGGAGTTTCGGCGACGCGCACCAGCAATACCACACGCTCCCCCACCGCCGCTACCCCCGGGTTGAACACGCTCACCACTTGAAAATTAGGATGAGAGGGGGGCACTTCTTCGGGGCGCAGCAGGCATACCGTTGCAAGGCGTGGGATTGCCATTGCTCAGCCTCCGACCTCGAACCGCTTCTGAAGACGCTGAATCGAAAGCGCGCGACCCGTTGTGCGATCCAGATCGATCAACACGCCGCACGCCACCAGCGGGCTGCCTTTCGTCACTTCCAGCCGAATGGGCAACCCCGTCAGAAAACGCTGGAGGCTCACCTCCATATCCATCCCGATGGAGGAGTTGAACACGCCGCACATGCCCACATCGCTGATGAAGGCGGTGCCCTTCGGCAGGATGCGCTCGTCGGCGGTCTGCACATGCGTGTGGGTTCCTACAACCGCGCTCGCACGCCCGTCGAGATAGGCAGAAAAGGTGGCTTTCTCGGCAGTGGTCTCCGCGTGGAAGTCTACAAACACAAAGGGCGTATCCAGCTGCGCATAAATCTGGTCAAAGGTGCGGAAGGGGCAATCGGCGAGTTCCATGAAGACCCTACCTGCCATCGAGATTACCGCGAGTTTCTTGTCCAGCACTTCGAAGAAGATGACGCCCTTGCCGGGAGCCAGGGGCGAGTAGTTCGCAGGGCGTGCGATTCGGGGGTCGCTGTCCAGAAGGGGGTAGATTTCCTTTTTGTCCCACACATGGTTGCCCATCGTGAAGCCCGCGATCCCCAGCGCGAACAGCTCTTCAGCGATCTGGGGGGTCATGCCGTTACCGCCTGCTGAGTTCTCTCCGTTTGCCAGAATAATATCGGGCGCATAGCGTTCGCGCCACTCTGGAAGCACACGGGCTATCGCCTGCCGCCCAGGGCGGCCCACAATATCGCCAATAAACAGGATTCGCATTGACCGATATTATACCTTGCGAATGCGGGCAATCAGAACACTGGTGGAATGGTTCGGCTCATACGGCAGAATCACCATGAAGCCGCCGTAGCCCACCAC
>CAZQPV010000047.1:11792-16842 GCA_964595265.1 uncultured Fimbriimonadales bacterium | reverse complement strand
CCACCAGAGTTCGGCAATCGCGCGGTTGGCGAGTTCTGCATGGGCGGGGGTCTGCGCCAGTTGTTCGAAGAGCTGGCTGGCTTCTTCCAGCCTGCCCCTGTTGCGAAGCCAGTCGGCGTACAGCAAGAGAAAGGTGGGGTTGTGGCTGTGATGATGGGCAAGGTAGCGCAGGTAAGGCTCGGCTTCGTCGTGGCGTCCGAGCGTCATCAGTGTGTCGGCGAGCAGGTGGCGCCACTTGTAGGTAACAATCGTGAGATCGCCGACGAAGTTGCCACTGACCTGAATCGTTTCTCCGTCTTCTGCGAGCAAGCCGAGCCGCTGGGCACTTGCAGGAACCTGCAGCAGTGCCTCGCATGCCTGCTCGTCCTGATGGAGCGCCCGATATGCCTGTGCCATCTCAAAGTAGACCGCAGGATGGTCGACCCCCTTCTGGAGTGCCTGCTGGGCTGCGGCAATCGCCTCTTCAGGGCGCCCCGTGTGGCGCAATGCCGCAATCCAGAGCGACCATGCGTGGGGCATATGGTCCTGACGCGGGTCGGTTTCCTTGCAGACGCGCTCCAGCAACGGCAGCGCCCGCGCGTAATCGCCGTCGGTGTAGTAGGTGTTGGCTAAGTTGAAAAGCTGGAACAGGTCGTTGGGGTCCTGGGCGAGGACAGCCTCCAGAATCTGGATATTGCGCTGTGCTTTGTTTTTTCGTGCAATCACGCTTTTCTCGTAGCCGAGGTGGATAATCTGCGCGTTCGCCAGAATCGCGATGCGTCCGCCGTGCTGGGCGAGGCTGGGGGTAATCTGCTCATGAATCGCGCCTTCCCAGCGGGCATAAGGCAGTCGGCGGAACAGGCGCACCGCCCTGTGAAGAAACACCTGATCGGGCTGCTCGAGGTCGGTAAGGTTAATAATCTCAATTTGATAGCCTGCGAACTGGGGGTGGCGTGCGGCTTCCAGAAGCGCCTGTCGGGTTTGGGGACCGTTCAGGCGTTCATCGGCGTCCAGCACCAGCACCCAGTCGCCTGTGGCGTGTTGCAGGGCGAAGTTGCGCGCCCATGCGAAATCGTGGCGCCACTCGGTATGAATTACCTTCGCGCCGAACTGTTCCGCAATCTGGGGGGTGGCATCCTGCGAGCCTGTATCTATCAGCACAGTTTCGTCCACAACGCCCTGCACGCTCTTGAGGCACTCTTCGAGCATGTCGGCGTCATCGCGGGCAATCATACAGAGGCTGATTCGCGTGCCCACTGGCTCGTCGGGGATGGGGAACTCGTACTTTTGCAGCCACTCTTCGAGCGAGCGGGCAAACGCCAGCACCTGCGCTCTGGGGTCGCCCTTGCGGGTTGAGACAATCTTCAGGGTGGGGTCGTTAGCGATACAGAGGAAATAGTTGCGCAAGGGTAGCGCCACTTCCCGGAGCCAGTCGGGGTCGCGATAGCCTGCCTCAAGCAGTTCCAGTACGATGGGGTAGGCGTCCAGCTCCTGAGTGTGGTAGAGCAGGATCCAGCTCTGGCACGCCCGAAGTTCTGGTGTGGGGTTGGGGTTCTGCTGAAGCGCTTCTTCCAGCAGTTTTTTCGCTTCTTCCCAGCGGTCATTTCGGATGAGCTGGCGCAGGCTGTGGGCAATGTTTTCATGCATGGACTGGCTCCCCCCTTTCGTGGGTTGGGTTAGCGCTTAGCGGCGCGTGCGCGTTTGGGCGTGCTGTGTTGACCGTTATTTGTTTCGGCTTTTGGGGGCGTGCCGAATCGCTCCTGCAGTTTGCGTTTCGCGCCCGCAATCGTATACATCTCGTCTTTGAGCAGGCGCTTGATTTCCTTCAGCACCTCGATGTCTTCTGGGCGATAGCGGCGCTGTCCGCCCGCGGTGCGCACAGGTTGCAGAAACTCGGCGAACTCACGCTCCCAGTAGCGGATGGTGTGGGTCTCCACACCCGTAAGGTAGCTCGCAACACTGATGGGTACAGGTCGCTGCTGTACCGGTACTTTCGCTTTTTTGCTTCGTCGTGCCATCGTATCCCTCCGTCAGAGTGGTATACCGTGCCCGTAAGAAGCACGGCTCGATGGAGATTATCGGCTTATTGACGGATTTCTTTATGGGTTGGTTCGATTCTCTGCAGAGGGATTGGGCGAATTTTCCAGAATAGCGCGCACGCGGGCTAAATCGGTTTCGGTGTCTACTGCGATTGGGGCGTGTTCGAAGTAGACCATGCGAATACGGTATCCGTGTTCCAGCACGCGCAGTTGTTCTAACGATTCGGTGCGTTCCAGGGGCGTGGGCGCCCATTCGGCGAACTGGAGCAGCAGCTCACGACGGAACACATAAAGCCCGATATGTTTCCAGACGGGCAGTTCGGTGCTTTCGCGGGGGTAGGGGATGCGCGAGCGTGAGAAGTAGAGCGCGTTTCCCTGCTGGTCCAGCACCACTTTCACGACACTGGGCTGGTCGTATTCGTGGGGTTGGGCTTCGGTGTAGAGGCTGCTCATCATCACGGTGGGGTCTTGTAGCAGGGGGGCGACGGCGCGGTCAATTGCTTCCGGGTGCAGCAGCGGTTCGTCGCCCTGAATGTTCACATAAATCTCGCCCTGAGTGAGGCGCGCGACTTCGGCAAGGCGGTCGGTGCCTGTGCGGTGAGCGTGGCTGGTGAGAATTGCCTGCGCCCCGAACGCCTGAGCGGCTTGAATAATCTCCGGGTCGGGCGTGGCGATATACAGCGCGTGCAGAGAGCGCGCCTGCGAAGCACGCTCCCAGACCCATTGCACCATCGGTTTGCCGGCTATCGGCAGCAACGGCTTGCCGGGCAGGCGCGTGGCTGCCATCCGTGCGGGGATCACCCCGATCACCCTGCTCATGAGTCCAGCCTCCAGGTAATCAGCCCCGATAGCACTTTCGGGTAGAAGTAGGTAGACTTGTGAGGCATTTTGCCGCCTGCGGCGGCAATTGCCTGCAGGGTTGTTAGCGGGGGCGGGTTCAGCAGAAAGGCGCAGGCGGCTCGCCCGTTGCGCACCGCGCTGAGCGCTTCGCTAAAAGAACGAGTATACCGCGCCTCAGGTTCTACCAGCCCCATCGTGGGCATCACCTGGTGGTGGAGTTGCCACGCGTCGAAGCGCACCAGCGCGTCGGGCAGGTCGTCCACGGGAGCGTACTGTTTCGGGGTAATGCGCCATGCGCCGTCCTGCCACACGAAGCCAATCGCGCCCTGAAGCGACGCCACATCGGTCGGCTCAAACGGAGCCGCCTCGAACGCCTCTGCAAGGCGCGCACGCCAGTCTTCGGGGCTGCCAGGGGGCAGAACATTCAGCAGACGATGTGTGGGCAGAATCACCAGCCCCGGATCGTCTATTGGCACGAGCAGGATGGGCAGGAATCGTTCTGGGGAGCCGGGGCGTCCATACTGTAGCCCGAAGCGCAGAGCGGTCTCGTAGCGATGATGCCCGTCGGCAATCCAGATGCGCATCGGCTCGAAGGCGCGCTCGATACGGCTCACCGCAACGGGGTCGGTCAGACGCTCCAGCAGGTGGAAGTGCCCTTCGGGCAGGTTCGTGCCCTCCAGCTGGGCAATCGGCTCCCAGAGCGTGCCCTGAACCGCCTCCCGAAACTCAGGGGTCGGCTCAAACAGCCCGAAGATGGCTTCCAGATGGGTGCGGGTGGCTTCCAGCAAGCGGAAACGGTCTTCCTTAACGCCGGGGAAAGTATGCTCGTGAGGGAGTACCGTGCCCGACTCGTAGGGTTCCGTGTGGAGCAACACAAAGTAGCCCGTCCGGGTGCGCTCCTGTTGGGTCAGGGGGTCTATGAATTTCTGAGTGTAGCGGTAGAGGGCAGGTTCGGGGTCGGTGCGCAGGATGCCCTCTGCCAGCCAGTGCTGGAGAATCTGGCTTGCACGCTGATAACGCGACTCGCCGTCTTCTGGCAGGGTCAACTGGACGATGTTGTAAGGCGACTGGTTTACTAACTCTGCCCGCTGTTCGGGGCTAATTACATCATACGGCGGAGCGACCACTTCTGGTATCACTCTTGCATAGCGCGTTGCACGAAAGGCTCGTATCGTTGCCATACAGAACTCCTCTTTATTCTGAATTGGCTCCCCGTCGTCCTTGGCGTGGGAGCGGACGCCCTAATTGTACCCGAACAGTTCGGGTTTTGTTGGAATTGTGGAACAATCCCCGTGGGTGCTGGCGATGCGTCAGGTGGATGTGCTGGTGATTGGGAGCGGTCCTGCGGGGCAACGCGCCGCGATTCAGGCAGCGAAGCTGGGGCGCTCGGCGGCGGTGGTGGAACGCACGACGATGCTGGGCGGCGTGTGCATCAACACGGGCACAATTCCCAGCAAAGCGCTACGGGAGGCGATTTTGCAACTGACGGGCAAGCGGGGGCGTTTTTACTATGAGCCAGCGCATGGCTCCAGCACGAACCTCACCATTCAGGAGCTGGTGTCGCAGTGCCAGCACATCATTCGCGCTGAGCAGAGCGTGATTCTGGAGCATTTCCAGAAGAACGGAATTACGATGCTGTGGGGGAACGCCTTTTTCGAGGACGCCCACACCGTGCGCGTGGCGCACAGCACGGGCAGCGAGCTGGTGCAGGCGCGCGAAGCGATTATTCTTGCGGTGGGCACAGTCCCCGCGCGCCCACCCCATATCCCTTTTGATGACCGCCATGTGGTGGATAGCGATTCGTTTTTACGGATGCCGCGCTTGCCCCGTAGCCTGATTATTGTGGGCGGCGGCGTGATAGGCACGGAATACGCTTGCATGATGAACGCGCTGGGGGTTCGGGTGATTCTGGTGGAAGCGCGCCCGCGCCTGCTGGATTTTGTAGATGAGGAGATCAGCGAGGCGTTGCAGTATCACATGCGCTCGGCGGACATCACCTTGCGGCTGGGCGAGAAGGTGAGCGAGGTGCGCGTGCTTTCCAACGGGCTGGTGGAGGCGACCTTAGCGAGCGGCAAGCACCTTCGGGCGGAAGCGCTGCTGTATTGCATCGGCAGGCAGGGCGCAACGGCAACGCTGGGGCTGGAGCGAATCGGGCTGGAGACCGACTCGCGCGGGCGAATCCCCGTCAACGA
>CAZQPV010000047.1:10374-11692 GCA_964595265.1 uncultured Fimbriimonadales bacterium | reverse complement strand
TTAGCCTACGCCCGCCAGCAGGGAGCCGACTCCACCGTGCAGGATTACCTCAACAGCCTGCTGGCGCAGGCGCACGGGGTGCTGTACCGCACACGGCGTGGACAGTGGACGGAGGGGCTGCGCAATCTCTACTACGGCTTTCCCGACGCGGCGCGACGCCACTGGAAAGTGATTCTGCTGGCGATTGCCATCACGCTCGTCGCCAGCATGACCGCCTTTCTGATGGTGCTGACAGACCCTGAATGGAGCAAACGGCTGGTGGACGGACAGTTCCGTCAGGCGCTGGAGCAGTGGAAAACGGGCAAGCAGTACACGCCGGGTGATGTGAGCCACGCGCCGGGCATGTCGATGTTTTATTTTCTGAACAACTCGCGGGTGGCGCTGCTGTCGTTCGGGCTGGGCATTTTCGCGGGCATCCCGACGGTTTATTTGCTCTGGACGAATGGAGTGATTCTGGGTGTTTTCGCGGCGGAGCTGGCGCAGGTGGGCAAGCTCGGTTTCTTTCTGGTCTCCATCTATCCGCACGGCGTGCCGGAGCTGGGCGCGATTTTCTTCTGCGCAGGCGCAGGATTGCTGCTGGGGCGCGCGGTGATTATGCCGGGCGACTATTCGCGCATCGAGGCGATTCGGCGTGTGGGGCACGATGTGTTCTATCTGGTGGCTGGCTCGGTGGTGTTGATTCTGATTGCGGGGCTGGTGGAGGCGTTCTTCTCGTTTTATGCGTTTCCGAGCTGGCTGAAGTTCCTGTGGGGCACGGCGTCGCTGGCGATTCTGCTGACCTACATCTGGCGGGTGCGCCGTCGGTGAGGTATACTCGGCGTGTGCGCTGGGTGCTGGAGTGCGACTCGCTGGGCAAGCGGTTCGGCGTGCGCTGGGTGTTTCGGGGTCTGAGCCTGCGAGCCGAATCGGGCACAGTGGTGGTGGTGCAGGGGGGCAACGGCTCAGGCAAAAGCACGCTGTTGCGGATTGTGGCGGGTTTGACCGCGCCGACCGAGGGGCGGGTGATTTTGCGCTACGGAGCGCAGGCGGTTGCGACGCGGATGGACTATCTGGGCTGGTGCGCGACCGACGGCGCGCTTTATCGCGAACTGACTGCCTACGAGCATCTTGCCTGGTGGGCGACGGTGCGCGGCGGGACGCCCTCGCGCGAGGCGCTGCTGGAGTGGCTGGCGCGGTTTGAGCTGGCAGACCGCGCCCACGAGCGCGTGCGGGCGTTTTCCACGGGCATGCGCCAGCGCCTGCGGCTCGCCTTAGCCACATGGGGACAACCGCCCCTGCTGCTGCTGGATGAACCCGACGCCGGGATGGATCGGTCGGG
>CAZQPV010000047.1:0-10274 GCA_964595265.1 uncultured Fimbriimonadales bacterium | reverse complement strand
GGCGCGCTGGTGGCGGGCACGGCGTCGCGTGGGGCGCTGCTGGCGGTGGTCACCTTCCCCCTGCTGCTGCCGATGGTGTTGATGCTGATTGCCGCGACAGAGCAGATTTTGCAAGCGCGTCCTGTGTGGCAGAGTCTGCAGGGGATTCTGGGCTATGGGTTGACGCTGAGCGCTGGCGCGGCATGGATTTTTGAGAAAATCTGGCGCGAATAGGTCGGCTTCCATCCTTAGAAGCCGACCTCTGTCCCCCTGGAGAGAAGGGCGCTCCGCCTACTTGACGCGCTCCTGCAGCCCCACATTGATTTCCAGCTCGCCCAGCTCGGTGAGGAGCGGAATCACCAGCGCCGGAATCTCAAGGGTGCTGATTTTCACATTGGTACCCCGGATGAGGCTGGGCGGCGAGAGGTTACATTGAATCCCGCGCGACGCCAGTTCGGTCAGCGCGGCGCCCGAAATCATGTTGCCTAACTCAGCAATCGCGCTCGCCGCCAGCTCGTCAAAAGTGCGAATCGTTGTGCCCAGCATTTTGGAGGCAATCTTATCGGCGGTAAAGATAGACATTCCGTAAATCAGCTGCCCCTCCAGCTTGCCCGTAACGCCCAGCACGATATTGCACTGCTGGGAGGTGAAAATCCCCTTACGGGCGCTCAACTGCCCTTTCTGCGGCGTGATGCCCAGCATCATCTGAAACACATTGATCGCCGCAATCACGAACGGGTTGATATACTCGGCTTTCATGGCGCTTTCCTCCTCATGCGACTTTGTTGATGGCTTCAACGATGCGTTCTGGCTGGAAGGGCTTGACGATAAAGTCTTTCGCGCCTGCCTGAATGGCTTCCAGCACAATCTGTTTCTGTCCCATCGCGGTACACATCACCACCTTGGCGTTGGGGTCTTTGGCGCGGATGGCTTTGAGCGCCTCCAGACCGTCCATTTCGGGCATGGTGATATCCATAAACACGAGGTCGGGCTTGAGTTTTTCGTACAGTTCCACAGCCTCGCGCCCGTTGGAGGCTTCGCCGACCACCTCGAAGCCGTTCTGCGTGAGAATGTTTTTGAGCGTCACGCGCATAAACAGCGCGTCGTCCGTCACTAAGATGCGTTTCGCCATTGTTGCACCTCCTGTTCGGGTTTGCGATAGTAGAAGGCAAACGGGTTTTCGTACCCGATTTGCTGGTAGTGGAAGATGCGCTCGGTATTGCCCAGGAACAGGTAGCCCCCTGGCGCGAGCGCACGGTAGAACTCCCGGAAGATGCGCTCCTTCGCCTCCTCCGAGAAATAGATAATCACATTACGGCACGCAATCAGGTCAAACCCCTGCGGATAGGGGTCCGAGAGCAGGTTATGCTTCTGGAACCGCAGGTAGCGCTTGAGAATGGGGTCTGCCTCATAAAGCGTGCGTCCGTTCTCTACGAACGCCCGAAAATAGCGCTGCAGGTAGAGCGGGGGCACATTGCGCACATCGCTGGGCGCGAAGACTCCGCGCTGGGCGCGCTCCAGCACATCGGTGTCGATGTCAGTGCCCAGAATCTGATGCCCGCGATTGGGCGCCAGCTCGTGTAGCAGTATCGCGATGCTATACGCCTCTGCTCCGTAGGAGCAGCCCGCGCTCCACACTTTCAGGCTATGTCGCTGCTTGAGCAGGCTGGGCAGCACCTCTTTTTGCAGGATTTCGAACTGCTCCGGGTTTCGAAACATTTCCGACACATTGATGGCGAGCCGATCGATGAACGCCCGCATCCGCGCTTCATCCTGAGTGAGGTAGCGCAGGTAGTCCGTGAATCGGGCGAACCCCGCGCGCTCCGCCATCGTCCAGATGCGCCGGTAGGTCTGGTCAAACTTGTATTGCTCCAGGTCCAAGCCGGTGCGCTGTTTCAGCTCGCGCTTGAACTGCTCAAAGTCGCGCAACAGTTCGGGTGTTTTCGGGATGTTTACGCTGCCTGGGTTTTGCATAAGGTCTGAACCTCCTCATAGAGTGTTTGCGCCATTTGATCCAGCGGCACCACGCGGTCGGCGCAGCCTGCCTGAATCACTGCACGAGGCATGCCGAAGACCACGCAGGTCGATTCGTCTTCCGCCAGCACGCGCGCCCCTTTGGCATGGAGCGTGCGGGCGCCCATCGCGCCATCGGAACCCATCCCCGTCAGAATCGCCACCACCACCTTGCCCGTGAAGTGCTGGGCGACAGAAAGCAGGGTTACATCCACCGAAGGTCGCACGCCATGCACAGGCGGGTCTTGAGAAAGCTGGAGGGTGCGGTCATGAGCGAGTTTCAGATGGCGTCCGCCGGGCGCCAGATAGGCCACGCCCGGTTGCAGCCGATCGCCTGCGTTCGCCTCGCGCACGCTTATGGGCGACTGGCGGTCCAGCCGCTCCGCCAGACTACGTGTGAAACCTTCGGGCATGTGTTGCACAATCAGCATCGGCGCATGGAAATCGGGCGGGAGCTGGCTCATCAGGGTGGTCAGCGCGCGCGGCCCGCCTGTGGAGCAGCCCACCACCACCAGCACATTCTGCGCTGGCAAGGGTGTTTTCTGGGGGGCAGGCGGCGCAGACACCGGAGCCGCCGCGAAACGCGAAGCGAAAGGCTGGGTGAGCGTCCGCAGACGGAACCGGGGCACACGCGCCGCCGCCTTCACCTTCTCCAAAATCTGCGAGGAGACCTTATATAAATCCAGCGAGATAGCACCCGAAGGTTTGGTCACGAAGTCCACTGCGCCCAGTTCCAGACTGCGCAGGGTAACCTCGGCGCCCTCTTTGGTGAGGCTGCTGACCATCACCACCGCGGTGGGCTGTTCCTGCATCAGGCGCTCCAGCATCGTAATGCCGTCCATCACGGGCATCTCCACATCGAGCGTAACCACATCAGGCTGGAACTGGCGCGCCATCTCCAACCCCTCCTGCCCGTTGCGGGCGCTGCCCACCACCTCAATCTCCGGGTCCTCGGCGAGAATATCGGTTATCATCCGCCGCATAAACAGCGAGTCGTCCACCACCAGCACGCGAATCTTGCTCATGTTTGTCCTCCATCACACAGCGATTGGCAATCGCCCCAGCGCGCGGCTCAGCGGGTGAACCTGCGGAGGTTGACCCACCACACGAATCACCAGCTCCGCGGTCGCCAGGTCAAACTCAAAGGAGCGCCCCTTATTGCCGCCTGTGTCGCTGAAGGCGATGCCGATTTGCAGCTCCTTCAGGAGTCGGGAAAGTGTTTCCACATTCCGCTCCCCGATTCGCAGGGTGGATTCGCGGTTCTGAAACACCTCCGCGCCGCCAATCAGGATGGCTTTGAGTCGCGAGGCGGTGGCGGGCGTTAATCCCAGCTCCTTGAGGAGGGCGGGCACTGCCGAGATGGCGTACTTACCTGGCATCCGGAGCGCATCGTCGCCGTGGGGTTCGGGGAGCATCACATGCGCCAGCGCGCCCGCTCCTGTTTGAGGGTCGTATAGTAGCGTGCCCACACATGACCCCAGTCCGATACAGCCCAGCGCCCCTGCGCCGCGCGCCATTTTGATCTCGCCCATGCCCGCGAGAAGCACCTCCGTTTTGCCTGCCACCGCCATCGGTTGACCTCCTGCCTAAATCCCCAGCGTCTGAAACAGTTTTTCAAGACTGCCCACTTCGGGCAGATACAGAAAGAACCCCTGAAACTCCTGGTCGGGCACGCGAAAAGTGGTCTGGATTGCTAACAGCTCGCGTTGCCCGTAAAGCGCCTCCACCATCAGCGAGCTCATCAGCGCTGCCGCCATGTCGGCAGCGAACGCAGGCGGCTCCATGTGGAGCGTGAACCCAGTCATCTGGGAGAGACCGTTCAGAAAACTGCCCAGCATGATGTTGGAGACCTCCCGAATCACCGACTCGTACAGCTCGTTCAGCTCCGAGAGGTCGTTGGGCGCACTGCCTGCGAGCATTTGCCAGAGCGTACTGGCGCTCTCCCAGGGGAAGATAAACGCGCCTTCGCCGGGCCAGTCGCCTTCCACACGCGCCACCGTGCCCACCACCAGACACTCAGGACTGTGGCACACTCTGGAGAAGCGCGTTGTGTCCAGTTCGTACACTTCGGGCACCTCCAGCGCGAACAACACGCCCGTCATGTCCGAAAGCGCGGTTACGGCGCTTCCCAGCCCAATGTTGCCCAGCTCGCGAAGAGCATCCTGTCGAAGCGCGTTCAGCTCAGTTGTCATCGGCACTCACCGCCTTACTAGGGTTTTGCCATAACCGCTGGCAACAGTCGCCGGCAGGATTACGGGGATTGAACTGTTTCGAGGTACACTTTTCTCTGCATGGAGTGGGATTCTCACAGTCTTGAGGTTCTGGATCTGGCGTGGGTGCGTCAGGAGTGGGCGCGTCGCGCCGACACCCCGATGGGTCAGGAGCGCGCTTGGCATCGCCCCCTGAGTCGCGATATCGAGACGGTGCGCCTGCGTCTGCAGGAGACTGACGAGGCGGTGCGCCTGCTGTTGCGCGAGTCGACGCCCCCGATGAAGGTGCGCGAGGTACGCCCTGCGCTCACCAAAGCGCTCAAAGAGGGCACGCTCAGTCCTACGGAACTGTTGAGCCTGGCGGAACTGCTCGCCTGCGCACGCCTTTACAAAGCACACCTGCTTGCCCGCGCGGCGCACTACCCGCGCCTCGCTCACTACGCCCATCAGCTGCACCCGCTCCAGCCGCTGGAGCGCCAGATACACGACTGCATCGACCCCAACGGGGAAGTCCGCGACAGCGCCAGCGAGAATCTTGCCCGAATCCGCGCCGACCAGCGACGCCTGCAAAAACGCATTACCGAACGGCTTCAGCAACTTATTCACGCATGGCGCGACTGGCTTCAGGAGCCGACCTACACCCTCCGCTCGGGGCGCTACTGCCTTCCTGTGCGGGTTGAGCATAAGGGCAAAGCGCCGGGGATTGTCCACGACACCAGCATGAGCGGCGCTACCGTGTTCATAGAGCCGTTCGAACTGGTAGAGCTGGGCAATCGCCTGCGCGAACTGCAGGCAGCCGAACAAGAGGAGATTGAAGCCGTCCTCTACGCCCTCTCCCGCGCGGTTGAATCCTACGGCTCGGAACTGGAGCAGACCACTGAGGCACTCAGCGAACTGGACGCGATTCTGGCGGCGGGGCGGCTCGCGCTCGACTGGCAGGCGAGCCTGCCCGAAGTGAACACCGACGGCTACTGGAAACTGCGCAAAGCGCGACACCCCATGATTCCGAAAGAGCGCGTCGTGCCAATCGATTTTGAAATCGGGCGCGACTGGCTCTGCGTGCTGATTACAGGGCCCAATACGGGCGGGAAGACCGTAACGCTCAAAACGCTCGGCTTGCTGACGCTTATGACCCTGCTCGGCTTACACCCCCCTGCCGACGAGGGCACGCAGATTGCCATTCCCTACGGCATGTTCGCCGATATTGGCGATGAGCAGAGCCTCCAGCAGTCGCTTTCCACTTTTTCGGGGCATATCCAGCATATTGTGCGTTTTCTGAACGAGGCGGGGCAACACAGCCTTGTGCTGCTGGACGAGATTGGCGCTGGCACAGACCCCACGGAAGGCTCGGCGCTGGCGCGTGCGATTCTGACCAGTCTTGTAGAGCGCGGCGCGCGCGTGGTCGCCACGACCCACTACGGCGATTTGAAAGCGCTGGCGTACGAGCATCCCCAGTTTCAGAACGCTGCGATGGAGTTCGACGCCGAGACGCTCCAGCCCACCTACCGCCTGCACATGGGCATTCCGGGCGCCAGCCATGCGATAGAGATTGCCGAGCGGCTCGGCATGCCGCGCCCGATTATTCAGCGTGCCCTCGAAGCGCTGGGCGTGCGCGAAGTAGACCTCATGCGCATGATTCAGGAGCTGGAGCGCCAGCGTCGGCTGGTGGAAGAGGCGGAAGCGGAATGGCGCACTCGCAGCCAGCA
Organism: uncultured Fimbriimonadales bacterium; assembly: GCA_964595265.1. Lineage (GTDB taxonomy): Bacteria > Armatimonadota > Fimbriimonadia > Fimbriimonadales > GBS-DC > LDYB01. The sequence goes on along the minus strand of CAZQPV010000047.1, from coordinate 4,366 downwards.
GCTCGCCCAGTTGCAAACACAGCTGGAGCAGGAGCGTCAGGCGCTCGAAGAGGCGCGTCGCACCGCTCACCAGCGCGCCCAGCAGGAGCTGGATCAGGTGATTCGGGCGCTCCAGCAGGAGGCGAACACGATTTTTCAGCAACTACGTCAGGCAGGGCGCGAGAGCAAGCAGACCGCCCAGCTGCGCGAACAGCTTCAGCACCTCTTTCAGCAAGCAACGCAGGCAGCCCAGCCGCCGCCTGCCCGCACCGCGCCTGCAGAAGCCCCCACTCAGGAGTGGCAGGTCGGCATGCCTGTGCGAGTGTGCAGCCTCAATCAGCGGGGCACGCTGGCTGCCTTGCCCGAAGGGGGCAAAGCGCAGGTCTATCTGGGCAAACTGCGCACCGAGTTCCCCCTCAGCGATATTGAGCCGATTCAGGAAGCGCCCAAGCCTGTCGCCCGAATCGGCAAAAAGCCGCGCCCCCCTGCGCCCGTGCCGCTGGAGTTAGACCTGCACGGCATGCGCGTGGAAGAGGCGCAGCCCCTGTTGGAAAAATATCTGGATGACGCCCTGCTTGCAGGCTACGACAGCGTGCGAATCATGCACGGGCGCGGCACAGGCACGCTCCGAAAAGTAGTGCATGCCTACCTGAGCCAGCATCCTCATGTGCGCTCCTTCCACCTCGCCAGCCCCAACGAGGGTGGAGAGGGGGTTACGATTGTGAGGTTCAGGTAAACGGTGGGTTACAGAATCAAACGAGTCGGTCATCACCCTAACTGAGGTTCTCACTCATCCTGTGCGCCTTGTACAGACGGAGCTTGTAGAGAAGTATCGCCGTATCCTATTGGAAGCTCGCAACTTTACACTTTCTCCCATCGACACCGCAATAGCCGAGCTGGCGGCGATAGTGCGCGCTCAACACAACTTACGCACGCCCGACGCGCTTCAGGTTGTGGCTGCCTCTATTTTGGAGTGCGACGCCATCTTGACGAACGACACAGCGCTGAAGCGGATTATTCAGCCGCGAGTCCTCGTGATAGACGAGTTGATTTGAAGCGAAGGGGTTGCGTTTCTGGGCAGCCGCTAAATCGCCATCATCGCCGCCAGTTCCAGTTTGTGGACATCCACGGTCTTCGTGGTGGTCTGGATATATTCAATCGGCACGGCGACCAGCCGCCCGCCTTCCACGCCGACCATCTCGTTGGTGTATCCTTTGAGCAGGCGTTCCACAGCGTAAGCGCCCAGCTGCGTTGCCAGCACTCTGTCGAACGCAGTGGGCGAGCCGCCGCGCTGCATATGCCCCAGCACCAGCGCCCGCACATGGTAAGGCGTATGCTCCTGCAGGAACTTTTTCACATCCTCGGCGCGGCATGCCCCTTCCGCCACCACGATAATACTGGAATGCTTGCCCCGCTCGTAGCTGTGATGGAGCATGTCCAGCAACTCTGCCAGATCGTAGGGCACTTCGGGAATCAGAATCGCCTCCGCGCCGCCTGCCAGCCCCACCTCCAGCGCGATAAATCCGTTATGGCGCCCCATCACCTCAATCACGAACACACGCTCGTGCGAGTACGCCGTATCCCGAACCTTGTCGATGGCATCCAGTGCAGTGTTCACTGCTGTGTCGAACCCGATTGCATAGTCGGTACCGGGGATGTCGTTGTCTATTGTACCGGGCACGCCCATGATGCGCACATCACAGATACGGCTCAGTTCCACGCCGCCGCGCATGGAGCCGTCACCCCCAATGATCACCAGCCCTTCGATGCCGTAGCGGCTCAGAATCTCCGCGCCTTTGCGCACGCCCTCGGGCGTCTTGAACTCCTCGCTGCGTGCCGTGCGCAGAATCGTGCCCCCCCGATTGATGATGCCCCCTACCGAGGGGCTGGTCATCGGTTCAATTTCCTCTCGCAGGAGACCTGCGTAGCCGCGACGGATGCCGTACACCTCCAGCCCGTGATAGAGCGCGCTCCGCACGACGGCGCGAATACAGGCGTTCATGCCGGGCGCGTCGCCGCCGCTGGTCATCACCGCAATCCGCCGGATGGACTTCATGCCGAGCCTCCAAAGTTGGGTTTGCGCTTTTCCAGAAAGGCGCGAATTCCTTCCTGTCCTTCGGGGCTGACCCGCAACTCGGCGATGCGGGCAATCGTCAGCGAGCGCAGTTCGTCGGGGGGGAGCGCCTGAGTCGCGTGGAGCAGCATCTTCGCCGCCGCCATCGCGTTCGGACCGTTTGCCATGCACTCCCGAATCACCGCGTCCACCGCCTCATCGAGCGTGTCGGGCACCACCACGCGATGCACCAGCCCGATTCGAAGCGCCGTCTCGGCGTCAAACCGCTCGCCTGTGATGAAGAGGTGGCGGGCGTGTCCATAACCAATCTTGCGCACCACATAGGGCGCAATCACCGACGGGATCAGCCCCAGTTTCACCTCACTGAAGGCGAAGCGCGCCTCCGTGCTGGCGATAGCGACATCACACACCGCTACCAGACCTGCCCCGCCGCCCATCGCCGCGCCATGTACTCGCCCAATCACAGGCTTGGGGCAGTGGTCTATCGTTTCAAACATGCGCGCCAGCGCACGCGCGTCCTCCAGATTCTCCTGAAAACTGTAGTTCACCATCTTGCCCATCCAGTTCAGGTCTGCCCCGGCGCAGAAAGATTTGCCCTCGCCCCGCAACACAACCACCCGCACCGAGTCGTCTTCGCGGAACGCCTCAAAGGTCTGGGTGAGCGCTTGAATCAGCGACTCATTGAAGGCGTTATGCACCTCCGGGCGGTTCAGCACCACATGGGCAATCCCCTCTGAAATCTCCACGCGCAGCGGTGTCTCCATGTTTATAAGCATACCCGCTTGCAAAGGGTACGGATTCCGTCATCATCATAGTGAACTCTTCAGGATTCTGCAATTTTTCTCTGCGTGGCGGGCGAATGAAACGAAAAGCATTTCGCGCTGGCTGGACAGCTCTGCCAGACGCACGCGCAGTCGATAAACAGGCTGCTGCTGGCAATCGCGTAACCGCGCCCCTATGTCGGGAGACGGAAACCGTGGAATGCGGTCGTAGGCTGACACCACATCCATCCCTGCTCTGTCGCGAAAATGCCTACTGGAACAAAGGGCGCCCCCTCCGCAAGGTTCCCCCCGCCAGCGAGGGGAACTGAAAACGGGTCTACCATAAGGCTGGACGCCCCCGCATAGAACAGGTTTCGGTTCCCCTTTGAAGGGGGGTCTCGGAACGCTCACGCCCGCATCCCTGCGACAGGGCAACTTTTGTCTTCACCATTTAACAACGCAATCAATTTTATATTTTTAGCGACTTATTTCCTTGTATACATAATATATTGCTTGCAATATGATACAAAAATAAAAAACCACGAAACTCATAATCATCGGCATCAACCAGGCACTTACAGTAGGCATGTTTCTCGTAAATACTACAAACAAAAGTAGGAATGTAATAATCATAACGATATTGCTACGAAGCCAGACAAGCCGCACCCGTGTGTCTTTGCTTTCCGGCTCACGATTCCTACTTGCAACATATTCCCTGTAAAGAATGTAAGACTGAACAAATGACCAAAGCCCGAAACATGCCTCTGCCCATAGGGGATTGAACCTCGGATCAACGAGACTCCCCACAGATAAAAACAATACAAGTATGATCAAAATGAAACTTGTCACATACAAAATTCTCAAAGATATCACCTCCACCCTGCTATCTTGCCTATCCCATATCCTACAGCAACAACACCTACGCCTATAGCAACTACCCCAATCCCAACAACAACGGCTCCAGCAATCCCTGCTGCAGCCAGCCCCGCGTCTATGGCGGCTACTCCTCCAATTATGGTCAAAATCCCGCCTCCAATCTCCAATGCATGATCCACAGGGTTTGGGGATGGATTTGCAACATAAGCCACGCAGCCAATGATTCCTAAACCGAGTCCAAATCCAAGGCTGGCTGCACCACCAACAGTCTTGGGAATCGCATAGTCCACAACTTCCTCAATAAACTTCCCAATTTGCCTCCACAGACATCCACTCGGATCCACGCACTGCACAGGCTCATTCCCACAATACCCATACCCATCCAGCGTCAGTGGCTGATAAACATCCCCCAGCCACGGATCCAGCTGCAAAAACCGCCCCACCGCAGGGTCATACCACCGCACGCCCACCTTCTGCAACCCACCACTGAACAACTCGTTCCGATAACCCCACGCCCCGTTCCAGTCGTAGGTCTCGCGGGCGCCGCTCACCAAATCGCCAAACGCATCGGTAACAGGCGCAGGCGTGAAAGAGCCACTGGCGGTGGACTTCGCCACCAGATCCCCCCGCCAGCTCCAGTGTTTGTATTCTATCCCCGTGCTGGATGATTGGGCGT
>CAZQPV010000046.1:2762-16966 GCA_964595265.1 uncultured Fimbriimonadales bacterium | reverse complement strand
TTAAGGGTTGGAAGTCGGCGATGGGGACTTCCAGTGAGGTGTGAGAATGGTTCGGTTTGCTTGGTTTGATAGGCTTGGGCAAGAGGCGGCAGGCGCATATGGCGCCTCCGCCCTCTGGAATGAACGGCTTCGTGCTGCTTGGACCTCTTTTTCTCCCATAGACCTCCTGTGTAGCGCTGTACCCTGAACTACTCGCCACAAAGCGACCTCCTTGCGATGAGGAATCAGGGCTACGGTGCTTTCCGTAGCCCTGATTTCATTACTGGATTGTTGGTCAATCCTGTCCGATTTTGCGTGGTTTTTGAGTCTATAGAAGTGGAGCCGTTCAGGTTCCGACAGAGAGGGGAACAATGATGAATGGAACGATGGTTCAAAGGCTTGGATTAATCGCTCTGACGGCTCTTTTGAGCCATGGTGTGTGGGCACAACTGTTCCTGATATCGCTTAACGACGGTCCCAATAACAATGGGCTAAGCCTCGCTTTTTCTTCTTCAGGTCCAACCAGTGGCACACATTCGGCTGCCGAGTGGGTTTTGACAGACACCTCTTTTGGAGGCACTGGCAACGGCTGGGTCTGGAACCGAAACCTGATCCCCTACTCAAGTGGCGATGCGTTTGGGCGTCTGGTGGCACGCTTTTCCGGGGATGGCGGCACTGCCTCAGGCAGTTACTGGCGCTTGCCTGCCAACCGTTCGGGCGGTGTTACGGGCAACAACCCCAGCGGCGTGGTCACTTTTACCACATGGGTCGGTTCGGGACATGTGTTTCGTCTGGAGCAGCTCTCCAATAAGCCGGCTTTCGGTGGAGACCTGACAACCCGGACACGCGCCCAGTTCAACAACGCTGCGCAGGTGACACTGGCATCCGGCGTTTCGCCAGCGATTGCGGGCATCACGGATGATGACCCCGTTGCCCCAGGCGTTCAGGTGAACAAATTCCTCAATCCCACCCTCAATATTGTGTGGAGTGCCTCAGGCGCATCGGTTTTTCGCGGGCAGGTCGCAGGCGGTCCCTACTTTGGAGCCATCAGCTCCCCCTTCGCGATGATGCACGCCTGACCGCAGAGCTTCGCGTGAATGGTGTTCCAGTCCAATCAGGCAGCAGCAGTGTTACCTTCGCCGTGAACGAGGGAGCGGGCACCAAAGCGCTCGCCGCGGTCGGCAACACCTATCTGCTGGATGTCAGCGCCTATACTGTGGGCGACATCGTGACCCTGACCGTGAACGCCTCTGTGCTGTGGGACGCCTATGTGGATTTTCAAATAGGCACCCAGACGATGCAATCGCAGACCTACGAAATCCAGTTTGAAGTGGTGCCTGAACCTGCAAGTCTGCTGGCACTGGGCACAGCCCTGATCGGTTTCGCAGGTTTGCGACGCAAGCGTTAACAGGCAGCAGAAACTCTGCCTGCCTCAGGGGGTAGGTTTCCACTACCCCCTTGTTTGTTCAGCAGGAAGCCTGTCGCTGGTGCAGAATTCCCTCTCGAAGGAGACATCGAGTCATGAACGAAGCCCAGCTTCATCTGCTAACGAATCATCTGCCTGTGATGGGTAGCCTGTTCACGGTGCTATTGATGCTGTGGGGTATCGTGCGCAGGATCGACGAGATTCAAAAAGTGGCTCTTGGTGCGATGGTGCTGGTAGCGCTCACTGCCCTGCCCGCCTACTTCACGGGCGAGCCAGCCGAGCATGTGGTGGAACATCTGCCAGGGGTCAGCGAGGCGCATATTGAGGAGCATGAGTCTATGGGCAAGTTCGCGCTCACTTCGGCAATCGGGCTGGGCGTGGTGGCGTTGGCAGGTTTAATTCTCAGTCGTGGCAAGCCCGTGTCGCTGGCGGTGGCGAGTATCGCCCTGGTTGCGAACCTGTTCGTGGCAGGCGTGATGGGCTACACGGCACATCTGGGTGGTCAGATTCGCCACAGCGAGATTCGCGGCGAAGGCGCACCTGCCACGACAGAGGGGGAAACTCACACTGAAGAGGGGCATGATTAGCAATGGAATCGCCTGTGGCGTTTCTTAAGGAGCATTTGCAAAACCTGCCCCACCCTGAAACGCTCCATGAGTACGAGGCGTGGTGGGAGCTGCAGGGACGCGAGATTTCCGCGAGCGTCGACCGGGCGGGCACGCCATGGATACGCCAGTTCGACCGCTGGGGGCGGCGCGTGGACGAGGTGGTGATGCCCGCAGGCTATCGGGCGCTGGTCACAAAAGCCTATATGCTGGGCGCGGTGTGGCGTGTTGTGGAAGAGAACGACCTCGCCACCAGTTTCGCGCTGGGCTATATCACCTCGTTTTACGACCCCGGACTCTACTGCCCCCACACGGTGAGCCTCTCCACTGCCGTGCCACTGGTGAAATACGGGCACCCTGTAGTGAAGGAACGCTACCTGCCACCGATGTTGCGTCGTGACGAATCGGTGTGGCAGGGTGCGACATGGATGACCGAAGCGGGAGGCGGCTCGGATCTGGGCGCGAATGTGCAGACTGTCGCGATTCCTGATGGCGAGGCGTATCGGCTCACGGGCGATAAATATTTCTGTAGCAATGTGGGAGCAGAGCTGGCAGTGGTCGCCGCGCGTCCGCAGGGCGCGCCCAAGGGCGTGCGGGGGCTGGCGTTGTTCCTTGTGCCCCATGAGCGCGAAGACGGCACGCTCAACTACACAATTCGGCGCATCAAAGATAAAATCGGCACGCGCTCCGTGCCCACAGGCGAGGTGGAACTGCGCGAGAGCCTTGGCTACCTGCTGGGCACGCCCGAAATCGGCATCTACCTGATTCTGGAGGTGCTGAACTGGTCGCGCGTTGCCAACAGCATCGGTAGCGTAGCGCTGGTACAGCGAGCGATTGCCGAAGCGGAAAAGTTCACCCGGCATCGCATCGCCTTCGGGAAGCCGCTCAGCGAACAGCCCCTGATGCACCAGCAGATCCGACGATGGAAAGCCCTGCTTCCCCAGCTCTTTGCACTCGCGTGGACATGCGTGGAGCTGCTTCAGGAGGTGTGGCATCAGACGCTGCCCTACTCCGAACGATATCACCTGTTCCGCCTGATGACCCACCTGGCAAAATACTGGACTGCTGAGATGGCGGTTCATGCCGCGAAGTGGTGCATGGAAGTGCATGGGGGGCACGGAGTGCTAACAGAGTTCGGAATCGAGCGCCTGCTGCGAGAGGCGATGGTGCTGCCCATCTGGGAAGGGGGGAGCCATCGGCAGATGCTCGACGCGCTGGAAGTGATGCAACGACGCCAGGCGCACCAGACCCTGCTGGAGTTCCTTGCTCCCTATGCCGAGTCGCAAGCCATCCGCGAATGGCGCGAGCGAATTGAGCAATACCTCACGATGCCCGCCGAACAACAAGAGGCACAGCTGGAGACTCTGATTCCCCCGCTCGCCTGCTGGGTTGCAGAGACGTGCGCAAAGCGGTTGGGCTAACGAGCAGGAACCTTGCGCTGTGTGGCGAAAAGGGGCTTCGGTGAGCATGATGAGCCGAATCCCCGAATCGGAAGTGAGCCAGTGGCTGGCAAAAGTCCCCGAATGGCGTCGCGAGGGAGGCGAAATTGTGCGTGGGTTTACCTTCCGCAACTTCCGTGAGGCGCTCGCGTTTGTGGTGCAGGTGGGCATGCTGGCGGAGCGCATGGATCACCATCCCGATATCACGATTCGCTACAAGCAGGTGGAACTGCGCCTAATAACGCACTCGGCGGGCGGGCTGACCGAAAAAGACTTCGAGTTGGCGCAGCAAATCGACGCCCTCGTGCGCTAAGGGGTACCCTGCATGGCGATAGACAAGCGCGACCTCCAGAAATGCATTCACTGCGGGCTGTGTCTGCAGGCGTGTCCGACCTATGTCGCGACAGGCGAGGAAGCCGAATCGCCGCGTGGGCGGATTTACCTAATGCGCTCCGTGCTGGAGGGACGCACCACATGGAGCGCCATTCGTCCCCACATTGACGCCTGCATGGGGTGTCTGGGATGTCAGACGGCGTGTCCGTCGGGCGTGCCGTACGCGCGTTTGATCGAAGGGGCGCGTGCGGAGGTGGAGCACCATGCCCGCTCGTCGTTCCAGCGGTGGGTGCGCCAGCAGGCAATTGCGCATTTCACGAACCCTGCCCAACTGGGTCGTCTGCTGCGACTGGCGCGAAGCGTGGGCTTTCGGCGTGCGCCGCGCTGGCTGGCGTGGATGCTTGGCGCGCCCGAAGCGGCAGTCGCGCTACCCACACCGCCCAGAGCCTTCTGGCGCCCGCAGGAGCGCTACGCCCCACAGGGCGAGACGCGCGGGCGTGTGGGGCTGCTGCTGGGCTGTGCGCAGTGGGCGCTGTTCCCCGAAGTGCATCGCGCCACCATCCGCCTGCTCACGCTCGTAGGGTTTGAGGTGCATGTGCCCCCCCATCAGGGCTGCTGTGGGGCGTTATGGGTCCATAACGGCTACCCCGACCACGCCCGTCGGTTGGCACGGCGGCTCTTTCAGACGTTTGAAGGGATGGACTTCATCGTGGTGAACGCCGCAGGATGTGGCAGCACGATGAAAGAGTACGGCGAGCTATTTGCGGGCACAGCGGAGGAGTCGCAAGCGCGGGCGTTCAGCCAGCGGGTACGCGACATCACTGAGCTGCTTGCAGACGCGCCCCTGCCCGAACCGCAGTTCCCTGCCCCGTTCAAAGTGGCGTACCACGATGCGTGCCACCTGCTGCACGGGCAGGGCATTCGGGACGCACCACGCCAGTTGCTCAAGCGCGTTCCCCAACTGGAACTGGTGGAGCTGGAGGGCGGCGAGATGTGTTGCGGCTCGGCGGGAATCTACAACTTGCTCCAGCCTACGCTCGCGAAACAGGCGCTCGCGCGAAAAGTCGAGGCGATTCGCAAAAGCGGCGCAGAAGCGCTCGCCAGCCCGAACCCCGGTTGCACGCTCTGGATTGCTCAGGGGCTTCGCGAGGCGGGGAACCCCATCCCCATCTACCATCCTGTGGAACTGCTTGCAAAAGCCTACCCCGATTCGCCATAATTAGAGCCAATGCGATTCGACCGTGAGCAGGTGCCGAAGTGGCTGAAGCGCTGGTGCCCCGATGAGCATGTGCCGCATGTGTCGGCGCTCACACCCGAACGGCTCCGGGCGCGGGGCATTCGGGCGCTGCTGCTGGATTTAGATAACACCATCACGCCGTGGCGCAGTCGTCAGGTTCCCGAAGAGATACGCCAGTGGATCCAGCAGATGCAAGCGGCGGGCATTCGGCTCTGCTTTGTGTCCAACACGCGCAATCTGGGGCGTTTGCGCTGGCTGAGCGAAACGCTGGGCATCCCCTACGCACGCGGTCCCATGAAGCCCCGACGCGCCATGCTTCAGCGTGCGATGGACATGTTGCAGGTCAAGCCCGAAGAGACCGCGATTGTGGGCGACCAGCTGTTCACCGATGTGTGGGGTGGTAATCGGCTGGGGATTTACACCATCTGGGTGCGTCCGCTGGCGCCGCGCGAGTTTGTGGGCACAAAAATCAGCCGCCAGGTGGAACGCTGGCTGTTGAGCAAAATCAAACCCTATGCCAGACCCGAAGAGCATGCCGATTGACGCGCACACACAGGTCGTGGGCGTGCTGGGCTATCCCGTGCGCCATTCGCTCTCGCCCATAATGCACAACGCGGCGTTTACGGCGCTGGGACTCAACTGGGTCTATCTCGCCTTTGAAGCGCCGCCTGAGCGATTGGCAGCAGCAATAGGGGGCATGCGGGCGTTGGGCATTCGCGGGCTGAACCTGACGATTCCCCACAAAGAGGCGGCGTGTTCTCTTGTGGATCGGCTCACACCGCAGGCGGAGGCGATTGGAGCCGTCAACACCCTGTTCTGGGACGGCGACACGCTGGTGGGCGACAACACCGATGCGGAGGGCTTTTTGCGCTCGCTGCGAAAGGCGGGCGTGGAACCGCAGGGTCAGCGCGTGCTGGTGGTGGGGGCAGGCGGCTCGGCGCGGGCGGTCGTGTATGCGCTTCGCCAGCGGGGCGCGTGTGTGTGGCTTGCCAATCGCAACATGGCGCGTGCGGAGCAACTGGCGCAACGCTACGATGCAGAGGGCGTCATGCCGCTGGACGCCGCCGCGTTGGCGCCTGAACTGGCGCGGTTTGATGGGGTTGTCAATTGCACCCCGCTCGGCATGCAACCGAATGAGGAGACGATGCCCCCTCTACCTCTGGAAAAGCTGCCCACGCACGCCTGGGTGTGCGACCTGGTGTACCGCCCGCTGGAAACACGCCTCTTGCGCGAAGCGCGCACGCACGGATTGAAAACCGTTTCGGGCTTGGGCATGCTCCTCTGGCAGGGCGCGCTGGCTTTTGAACGCTGGACAGAGACAAGCGCGCCTGTGGAGGTGATGGAGGGGGCGTTGAGGGAGAGTCTAAGTCTGCTGGCGAGGGCTGGCTCTGTGTAAAGGGAACGGCTTCAGCCATCCAATCTACCAGCCCAGCTCACCCGAACTGCCTGTTAGCCCCTCTGCCAAACGCCTATCCCCACCAGCCCCGCCGCCACGCCCAGCGCCGCCAGAAACCCAATCAGCAAGTCGGTTCCGTAGCAGGTCATCGTGATTTCGTGGACGCCAGGGGGCACAGGCAGCGCCCGAAACGCAAGGTTCGCCCGCAGCAGCGGCACGGGTTCGCCGTCTACCTGCGCCCGCCAGCGCGAATCCCATGTGTCGGAGACCATCAGCCACGCGGTTCGCGAGGCAGGGTTGTTCACTCGCAGGCGCACGCGCGTGGCGCGAACCTCCAGCCACTCCACCTGCGCCGCGCCTGCTGGCACGCCCGCCCCGTAGCGCTCCAATGCGTCCCTTGCCCCATCGCCATAGAGCAGAACCCGATTGTCTGCCCACGCCCGTTCGAGAATTTGCGCAAGTGTGGCAGGATCCTGCGTGTCGGGCGCAGCCTCAGCGCGTCCCAGATAGACCCCCCAAAGGGGCGTGTCGCCTTCGGGCACAGGTTGCCAGCCGTCGGGGGTCAGCACACGCGCCACACGCATCCAGCGCAGGCGCGGTGTGAGGCGTTTCACAAACTGCATGTTGCCGTTTTCAGGCGGCGCGCTGTCTTCCCCGTTGATGATGTCCAGCATCTGCTTGGCGTAGCGCGGGATGAGCGAGTCGTAGCCGCCCACATCGGGAATGCGGTAGGCTGTGGCGGTGTTCGGTGGCAGGACGGCGGGCGGCACTTCGTAAAGGCTCCAGCGCGTGTTGAGAACAGCGATTCGTTCCCCGACTGCCAGGGGCGCCGATTCTAGAGTCGGCGCAGGGGGAAACACATCTCCCCGCTCCGCATACAGCGGATAGCGATATCCGTGCGCGAACGGGGGTAGAATTGCCAGCGCCACGAGCGCGCCCGTCGCCAGCAGCGCGGAGAGCATCCCCCGCTGGTGTGCCACGAGCGTGCCCATCGCCAGCGCCATCACGCCCAGCGTCATCGGCAGGCTCGTGAGTATGCCCTGCAGCAGCGGCGCGCGCGACACCCCCTGCGGCAAAAAGCCCCACGCCAGCCCCAGCGCCACCAGAAAGCCGCCTATCCAGACCAGAAGCCCCAGCGCCCACCGTTCCCGACGCTCGAAACCCAACCCCGCCAACACCGCCAGCCCGAACGCCCACAGACACAGCACCCGCGCTGGCGAACCCGTCGCGCTATAACCGGGTAAGTAGAAGTAGAGCAGGCGTGTGAGCGGCGAGCCAATCGCCAGTAGCAGCGCCAGCCCGACCAGAACCGCCCAGAATAACCCCTGCCCCCGCCGCGACACGCCCCGTATCGCCAGCCACAAGCCAACCGCCCCCACCCCCATCGCCAGCTCAGCGTAATGCACCGCGCCCCAGTAGGAGCCGTCGCGCGGATGTCCGTAAGCGTCAGGACACCAGAGCGTAATCGTATGAAACAGGGGTAGCGCTGTGCGCACATACGCGCTGTAGCCCGCCTCGGTGGCGACGGCGGCGCGGTGGCTCTGGCTCGCCAGCTCCAGCGTGGGCAGCAGCTGGGGCGTCGCCATCCCCACTCCCAGCGCGATTGCCAGCCCCAGCCAGCCCAGCGTGCGCAAGCGCAACCCCACAGGCGTCGCGGTGTCGCTTAGCACCCGCCACAGCGCATAAAGCCCTGCCATCAAAAACCCGTAAAACGCGAATTGCAGATGCCCCGCCATCAGCATCAGCCACGCTGGGATTGTCAGCGCGCCCAGCATGCGACCCCCACGCGCCCGCACCTGCTCCACGCCCCATAGCAGCCAGCCATACCAGCACAACACCGCAGGCACGGAACTCATCTGGAGCCAGCTCACAAAAAATGTGGAAAACATCCACACGCCCGCGCCCACCAGACTGCCCGCAAGCCCCACCCCGATTCGGCGCAAAAACAGTCCCAGCCCCACGCCCGCCAGCGTCATGTGCAGCCACGCCAGCCAGCCGACCGCCAGCCATGTCGGCAACGGCAGCGTCAGCAGGTGGGGCAGGTAAAACGGCGCCGATTGACTGTTCGCCAGCAGCGGCATACCCCCCAACTGATACGGGTTCCAGAGGGGAATCTCGCCGTTCAACCAGAGCGCGCGCACCAGATCGCGCCACACATAAAACTGCGCCACGCTGTCCCACACCAGCACATCCCAGTCAGGGGGCATGAGGTCTCCCCGCATCGCGCGCCAGGGGGCGAAGTGATACAGCATGCGCAACGGGGCGAACACTTTACCCCCAACAGTGCCCTGCCACAAAAACAGCAGCGCCAGCCCCCCACAGAAGAGACAGAGGCACAATCCCTCTGAAGTACGCCACGCCTGAATGCTATTCCTCATCCGCATCCCAGTCTACGCCCTGCGTAACATGCCGAATCGGCAGCCCGCGCACTTCCGAGAGCCAGCGCACCATCCGCTCCACCTCGCCCGAATTGCGCCCTGCCACATGCGCCGTCTCAAAGACAAACCCATCGCGAAAGAGAACTCCGTAATAGGGGTGCTCATAAGGCTCTATGGTGCCCCTTAACCGATGACGGAACTTCGCGATAAACACCACCTGCTCCACCTGCTCCAGCGGATAGAACTCCTCGTGCAGGCTCCAGAAGCGATTGAAGTAGAAGCCCTCACGGTTCACGCGCGTGTAACAGTTGAGGCTCAGCAGAAACGGAACCATGAGAATCGCCACAAGACCCCACACATAGCGGTTCAGCGCCCGACTACGCTGTTCGCCCAGAGGATAGTACAAGTGTGCTTTGATAGCGTCCCACTTATCGCCCGCCAGCCACTTCGCGAAATCGTCCGAAAGCGCCCCAAACACCAGAAGCGCCATAAATCCCCCTATGAGTCCTGTTAGGGCAGGTTCCACAGGCAGGAAAAACAGGTCCTCACCGTCCCGATAGAGCCACGACTGTACTTTGGGTGCGCGCCACACGAAAAAAAGCATGCCCCCTATCAAGCTCACAAGGGCATATACGCTAATCCCCAACCATGTTCGCAAATACGCACGAATCTCATCTGGGTCTTCAAGGGGACTGTCTGGCATGTCTTCGGACGCGGGGCTTGCGCTTGCCAAAAAGCCGAAGACCTTCCTCGTAGCAACTACTGTAACTATTGCGATAGTGGCTATCTTCACAACAGTTTCCAGAAAAGGACTTATGCCCCCCAAAAGCCCGCTGAGGTACAACCCGACTATCAGCACCACGAGCGCGAGAAACAGTGTACCGAGGCAACCCAGAGCAGCCTGCCGCATTGGCGACTCCATTATCTCACCCCTTTCTTTGCTTACGGGTTCTGGTATTCCCACACGGCATCGGGGAGCGTGCCTTCGTAAAGCGCCTTGCCAACAATCACGCCCTCCAGCGTGGTGTTCTGGCTCAGTTGCTGGAGCGCCTCAATATCCCGCAGGTCGCGCACGCCCCCTGAAGCAACTATGGGGATGTGGATGGCGTTCAGCAGCGCCACAAGCGGCGCGAGTTCCAGCCCCTGCAGGGTTCCGTCCTGCGCGATATTGGTGAAGATGATTCGGCGTGCGCCCGCGGCTACCATCTGCTGGGCGAACTCGATATAGTCGCACTCCGCCAGCGCCTGCCATGCGCTGACGGCGACCTTACCCCCGTACACATCCAGCGCCAGCGCCAGCCGCTCCCCGTACTTTTCAAACATCGCCTGCGCGAAGGCGACATCCTGCACCGCGCGTGTGCCCAGAATCACGCGCTCAGCGCCTGCTTCCAGCAACTGCTGAATATGTTCTTCCGTGCGCACGCCACCGCCCACCTGCACGGGAATGGCTACCGCTTTGCAGATGCGCCGAATCAGCGCCTGCTGCTGCAGCTCGCCCGCCAGTGCGCCATCCAGGTCCACCACATGCAGGCGTGGGGCGCCGCGCACCGCCCAGTGTTGCGCCACAGCAACGGGGTCGTCATGGTAGCGGGTTTCGTGCCGATAATCGCCCTGAACCAGCCGAACCGCGCGCCCCTCCCGAAGGTCTATCGCCGGAATCACTTCAAGCCGACTCATCAGTCGCCAATTGTACCGAAATTGAACAGCACCATCAGCAGGTCGGCGTCATCGACAGTTCCGTCACCGTTCAGGTCGGCGGGGTTCGCGCCTGACTGCCCGAAACTGAACAGCACCATCAGCAGGTCGGCGTCGTCAATCTGGTTATCACGATTGGCGTCGCCGTTAATCAGGCTCCAGTCGGCGGTTGCGGCGTCTGTGAGGGTGAGCGTCTGGCGTTTGCCCAGCCAGCCGGGCACATAGGCGCGCACGTGCAGGTTGCCCGTTAGCAGCGTTGTGAGCGCGTACTCACCGTTCGTGCCCAGCGGCACGCTCACGGAGTCGCTCTGGGAGCCGTCGGTGAGCGTGAACTGAGCGACATGAGCGCCGGGATTGCCCACGAATGACTCTAAAATCACGCGCCCAGTAAGAGTCGGCAAGCCGCGGAGGCGCCAGATACCCGCGCATGCCATGTTGTCGCTCTCACGGTTCACGGTCGCAATGGTGTAGAGCGCGCCGTCGGGGCTGGACACGAGCAGTTCAGGCTGTTCGTCTATGCCGCTGAGGGGCGGCAAACTCAATATGCCCATCGGCTGCCCATCCGTGCGATACCAGTAAATCTGGGGCTTCCACGCTTCGGGGCTGGGCTGGCGCATGCCCACCAGCAGAGCAAACGCGCCGGGCACAGCCACTCCTGCAAGCGGGCGGTAGGCTCCTGTGAGCGCCTGCGAGGTAAGCAGGGCGCCACTCTCGGAACGAACCTCAATCGCAATCCCGCTGGCGCTTGCGCCCTCCACGCTCCCGCTCACAAGCCAGCGCGTTCCATTCACCGTCAGTACATCTGGGATCGAGTCGCCGTCTGCGGTGCTAATTTCCCACTGCCCCAGCACCTGCAGGCTTGCATCAATGCGCACCACGCGCAGGCGCATCTGCTGAGCCGATGCATCCCAGTAGTCTCCCAGCAGGTAGAAAGTGCCATCAGAGGCACGGGCAAAGCGCGCCACACGCATCGGCAGAATCGTCTCGCCCACCAACACTCCCGCCGAGTTCAGAATCTGCAGGCGTGTGTGGGGCTGTGATTGCAGGACATCCCCCATCTCAAGGTCCTTCACGATGAGCAGCGTGTTGACCGAATCTATCGGGAGCATGCCCACAGGAAATCGGTACGCCATCCATGTGGGAGGCTGGGGGAAGGTGTGAGATGCGAGCAAGTTGCCTGAGGAATCGTAGACTAATCGGGCGTAGCCAATCCCACCGTTCCCATAAGCCAGCAACGCCTCCACGCCTCCATCGGGACGGACAACGAGCTGCTGAATCACATCGTACGCGTTCAGGCTGATTGCTTGCGACCACAGAAGCGTCCCTGAAGGCGAATATTTCTGTACATAGGCGGTGGAATCGGTGTTCGCGCGCGTGATTGCCAGATAGAGACTATCATCGGGTGCGACGGCGATGGATTCGGCATAGTCCGATTGCCCGCTGGCGCCAAAGGTGGTCGCCCATAAGAGATTGCCCGCCGACGAATATTTGAACAGCGCGACGCTGTAGTGCCCGCTCGTGCGCAGGTAGCGCCCTGCCACAATCAGGTTGCCCTGACTGTCGGTCGCCGCGACCTGCGGGAGAAAGCCGCGTGCTGAGTCTTGCACATAGAGGCGGCTCCACTCCACCGACTGAGCATGCCCCCACAACAGCAGACATAGCACGCTCAGCCCAAATAGCCAGCCTTTCATCACGGATATTATAGCACAGGTCTCCCGCCTCTCAGGGGCGTTCCTGCAGAATCTGGCGCAAAACGGAAAGCGTTCTGTCAATATCGCGAGGGGTGATGCCGTAGTGCGTTACGGCGCGCAGACGATTGCCCGACAGCGAGAGCAGAATCCCTTCTGCCTTGAGGCGCTCTATCAGGCGCGGGGCGTCCCAGCCTGTGGCAGAGTCTACGCCAAAGATAACGATATTCGTCTGCACGCGGGTGGGGTCTATCTGGATGCCCGCTATCTGGGCTAACCCTTCAGCGAGCTGGCGTGCCAGCGTGTGGTCTTCCGCGAGGCGTTCCACCATCGTGTTGAGCGCGACAATGCATGCGCTCGCCAGCACGCCCGCCTGCCGCATGCCGCCGCCCAGCATGCGGCGTGTGCGTCGCGCTTCCTGAATAAACGCCTTCTCGCCACACACGATGGAGCCTACCGGCGCGCACAAACCCTTCGAAAAACAGAAGTTGACCACCGTGAACGGCTCGGCAATCTTTTCTGGGGGCACATTCAGCGCGACGCTGGCATTAAACAGGCGCGCTCCATCCAGATGAAGCGCCACACCGCTTGCCTTCGCCATCTCCGCGACGGCGTGCAGATACGCCATCGGCAGCACCGCGCCTGAACAGCGGTTGTGCGTGTTCTCCAGACTGATCACGCGCGTGCGGGGGGTGTAGACCTGATTCCGAATCGCGCCGCGCAGGCGTTCCAGCGGGATCGTGCCGTCAGGCTGGTTGGGCAATACATGCAGAAACACACTCCCAAGCAAGCTGATACCGCCCACTTCAGAAGTGTAGAGGTGCGACTGATCGCCCACAATCACCTCGTCGTGGCGCCCCGTGAGCGTGAGCAGGCTCACGAGGTTTGCCATAATCCCGCTGGGCACAAAGAGCGCCGCCTCTTTGCCCACCCGCGCGGCGGCAAGTTCCTCCAGTTGGCGTACCGTGGGGTCGTCGCCCAGCACATCGTCGCCGACCTCCGCCTCCGCCATCGCGCGGCGCATTTCGGGCGTCGGCTTCGTTACCGTGTCCGAGCGCAGGTCTATCAACCCGTCCGTTTCGCGCACCACAGCACTCCGTTATAAATAATCCGACGCACAATCGGGTGGTGGTAGGTCGGCACCGACTCATGTCCGGGACGGAAGTAAAATACGCGCCCGATGCCATACCCCTGATTCACGCCATTGCCGGGTCCTGAGGTGAAGTTGGGGTCAATCCCCTTGCCCACCGTCCAGCACAGCCCGCTGGGGAAACTTTCGCCTCCTTCGGGGAAATAGGATTGAAACACCACTACCAGCGGCGGGGGCACATCGAACGGCGCGCCGTACATCTCTTCGTGTTCAATGGTAAAATCGTCGATATCCTGCGCAATCGGGTGCCAGGGGGCGCACACCCGAATCTGTTCGGGTTCGGGGGGGTGTTTCTCGCGCCAGCCGCCTTTCAGGTGTCCCGTGCAGCCCAGCACGCGCTGGAACGGCTTGGAATAGTGCCCCGAATGCAACACCACCAGCCCCATGCCCTCTTCATGCACGCGCTGGCGGATGCGCTCCACATATTCGTCCTTCACTTCGCCGTGTCGGATGTGTCCCCACCAGACCAGCACATCGGTCTGGCGCAGGCGCTCCCACGAGAGTCCCTGCTCCGGCTCGTCGATGTGAATGGGGACGACTTCCAGGGTGTCGCGTCCCAGCTCTGCCAGTCCTGCTGCCACTGCGCCACGGATGCTCTGGGGGTAAATTTGCTGATCCACATGCGGCGGATTTTCGTCCCATACGCTCACTCGGATGATTGCCATAGCGTGCAGGATTATACCCGCATGGGGCGCGCGCCCCTCCCGCTTGGGGAGAGGCGCAGGATAACCTCAGGCGTCATAGTAGAGAGCGAACTCGTAGGGATGTGGACGGAGCAGAATCTGGTCTACCTCGCGCGTGCGCTTGTATTCGAGGTAGGTCTCCAGCAGGTCGGGTGTGAACACGCCCCCTTTGAGCAGGAACTCGTGGTCTCGCTC
>CAZQPV010000046.1:1199-2662 GCA_964595265.1 uncultured Fimbriimonadales bacterium | reverse complement strand
GGCACCAGTCGCCGATAGGAGTTGGTGGTCGGCGCGGCGAACGCCAGAATCGCGGGCGCATGTTTCAAGATGCCTCCGATGTAATAGAGCGCGGTCTCGGAAAGCATCGCGTAACCGCGCTCGTCGTAGAAGAGGTTCTCCCCATTCTTCCAGAGGCTCTGGTGAGTGTGCATTCCGCTCCCGTTGTCCTGAAAGATGGGTTTAGGCATGAAGGTTACCGTGTAGCCGTTGCGCCGTGCGACATTGCGCACGATGTATTTATACATCTGCACCTTGTCGGCGATGCGCACAAGGGTGTCGTATTTGATGTCTATCTCCGCCTGCCCAGCGGCGCCGACCTCGTGGTGTTGCACCTCTACTTCCACGCCGACCTCGCGCAGGGTGAGCATCATCTCAGTGCGCAGGTCTTGCAGGGTGTCGGCAGGTGGGCAGGGGAAGTAGCCTCCCTTGAGGCGCATCTTGTAGCCGAGATTCGGCGACTCCTCGCGCCCCGTGTTCCATTCGCCCTCATCCGAATCGATGTAGTAGTAGCCAAAGTTCGCGCCCTGCGCATAGCGGACATCGTTGAAGATGTAAAACTCCACTTCGGGACCGAAGTAGGCAGTGTCGGCAATCCCCGTGGAGCGCAGGTAGGCTTCCGCTTTCTGGGCGACATAGCGCGGGTCACGTGTGTAGCGTTCGCGTGTGATCGGGTCCACCACATTGCAGATGAGGCTGACGGTGGGAACCTCGGGGAACGGGTCTACGAAGATGGTGGCAGGGTCGGGCATCAGGAGCATATCGGACAGGTTAATCGCCTGAAAGCCGCGAATGGAGGAGCCGTCGAACCCGATGCCTTCCTCGAAAAGGTCTTCCGTGAGCAGTTCGGCAGGGAACGAGAAGTGGTGCCACATGCCGAACAGGTCGGTGAACTTGACATCCACGACACGCGCGTTATGCTCGCGCGCGAACTGAATCGCTTCTCTTGGACTCATACGAACCTCCTGTTAGGGTATGTTTGGATGATGGCGTGTGCCATCGTGCGCTCGCGCAGTTGCGAGCGTTTTTCGAGGCGGCATCGTTGCCGACAATGCGGGCGACGGCGGCTGGCTGATGCGGAAGCCTGCTTGCGCCATTGCAAGACAGCGGGGAGCCAACCTCCCGTCCACTGGTATTATACCACATACAGAAACCGGACATGTCAAGGGAGGCGAAGGGTGTTCAAAAAAATCCCTGAAAGGCGATCCTGGGAAACGAGCAAGCTGTGGAATCAGAGGGCATTTCCGCCAGACGGCTAAGGCCATTCCTATGAAACGAAACCAACCTGCGTCGGCTATCTTAGCCAGCGTAGGCTGGCTTTGTCTACTGGGAACGGGTTCACCTGCTCTGTTGCCAGGATGCACATGCCATCTTGTGGTCCTGTTTGAATCGCGGGCACGGGAACCGTGCCCTTACCCATGCCCGTATGGACGCGGTTCCCGCGT
>CAZQPV010000046.1:0-1099 GCA_964595265.1 uncultured Fimbriimonadales bacterium | reverse complement strand
GCGGGCACGGGAACCGTGCCCTTACCCATGCCCGTATGGACGCGGTTCCCGCGTCCTGCTCAGCAAATCCACCACTCTTTGCAACAGAGCAGGTTCACCCATCCTGCTCGAAAGCGATTTTTCAGCTTTTTCGGCGGATGCTATCCCTGTGGTTAATCCAATGCCACAGGCGTCCCCGCCAT
Organism: uncultured Fimbriimonadales bacterium; assembly: GCA_964595265.1. GTDB lineage: Bacteria > Armatimonadota > Fimbriimonadia > Fimbriimonadales > GBS-DC > LDYB01. The sequence continues at coordinate 917 of CAZQPV010000046.1, read as the reverse complement.
CAGAATCGCCTCTCTAAGAGCGCGTCTTGCAAGGGGCACTTCTGGCAGTTCCTGAAGCGTGTAGCAAAACATATCATACGGCATCTGCACCGATTCGAAGTAGTCCCCGTACTCTGTTGCCCGGTCAAACCAGCGGGCATGGGGGCTGTGGCGTAGCACTATCAGCAAATCGGCGTCGCTGCGGGGGGTCGCTTCATCACGCGCCAGCGAGCCGAACAGGTAAACTGCAACCACCTCCGGGCGCTCCTGCACCAGCCGTTCGGACGCCTCGCGAATCTGCTGGAGCGCCGCCTCACGATCCAGCCAGAAGATTCGTACAGAACCGTAAGATTTTTCGCGCACAAGCGAGCGCCTCGTCCGCGTCCTCTTCGGTGTAATGCTCATGGGGGCTGCCCTCCTGCCACCCGTTTGGATAACGGATGGGCACATAGAACTCATCCAGTCGCTTCGCGCAGCGGCGCAGGGCGCGGTATTCGTCCGCAGGCACCTCTTTTGCCAGCACCTTGAGCAACCCTTCGACCGAGTGCCCCCATGCTTCCATCCCCCGCCCTTCCAGCACCGCTTTCAGGGCTTTTTCTGCAGCTTGCTGCGACATAAAGCACGCCCACTCGTAGAAAGCACCCTGCTTTGCCCATTCGGCACTCTCTAAGTCGCGTTGAGCCTGATTGAGCCAGTCCTCGCTGCGTCGCATGGGCAAAAACGGGCGGGCTTGCGGATCAGCCCGCCACAATCTCCTGAATGCGAATCTGCGTTAGCCGCTGGCGATGCCCCCAACGCTTGCGCTCGTTCTTTTTGGGCTTATACTTGAACCCGATAATCTTGGGACCTTTGGTCTGGCGCACGACCTCCGCCTTCACGCGCGCTCCCTCCACATAGGGCGCCCCTACTTTCAAGCCCGAATCGGTGCGCACCATCAG
>CAZQPV010000045.1:0-17101 GCA_964595265.1 uncultured Fimbriimonadales bacterium | reverse complement strand
ACAATCTCGCGAGTCAGCTCCGCCGCTTCCGCTTCGGCTTGTTCGGTTTCCTGATAGAGCTGTTCCAGCGTCAGCGTGCGGGCACGTGCCAGCCGATTCTCCCGGCGCATGAACTGGTTCATGGCGTAGTTCATAAACTCATCCAGTTCCAGCCCGAACGGCATCTCTGGCTCGTACGCCTGAAACACTTCCTGCACCACGCCCACGGCATAGGGAAGCAGCTCGTTCATTTTGTTTTGAATCGCCTCCCACACAGGGTCGCCATGTTCGGCAATCAGGCGCGAGAGGAAGTAGACGCCAAAAGCGATGTGGCGCGACTCGTCCTGCATCATCTTGCCGATGCCCTGCACCAGTCCTGGCATCACCTGCTGGCGCTTATACGCCTGGAAGAAGCCGTAGTAGCCCGTTTCTGCCAGCACGCCCTCCACAATCATGTTGTAGACCACGCTGGCTTCCGCCTGTGCGATTGGGGAGCGGTCGTAGGTGAGCCGATGCATTGCCTGCGGCAACGCCTCGTAGAAGATGGCGCGATAGGAGGGCGTATGATAGCGCGAGAGATCCTCCCCGCGCACATCCGCCACCTCCGTCAGGAAGCGGTTCATAAACTCCACATGCTTGGCTTCCTCAAACAGGAACGAGGTGAGATATATCTCCTCTTCGAGGCGCCCCTCTTCGGCAATCACCTGAATGAGCGGCAGCAAGTCCAGCGTCACGCTCTCCTCGCCTGCCTGAAAGAGCGAGATGAGCCGCAAGGTCGCATCTTTTTGCTGGTCGGTGAAGGTTTGCCAGTGTTCGCGGTCCTGAGTCAGATCAATCGCGGCGGGATCCCACACCCCCAGTTTCTTGGCTTTCTGGAACATTTTGAGCATGGGGTGATTACGGTCAAGCCCCCGCGCGCTGGTCGTGAGAAACTCGCTGTGCGTTTTCATCGCTTCAGACCTCCTCGTCGAGGGTTTGATACGACCGTTTGGTCAAAATTCCTGCTGGCGTGTCATTTTTTGCAGGCAGGCTTCTGCAAGGGCGACCGCCTCGCGCCCGTCGGTGCCATCGTAGGGCAGCGGCTCGCCGAACAGCACGCCTCGCGCGAACAGTTGCAATTCCCACTGATAGGGTTCAGGCGTGTTAATCGCTTCGGGGGTGAGAACCTGCTCATCGCCTGCGTGCGTTTTGTAGTGCACCGTGCCCCCGAAACCTGTGTGCTCAATCGCGCCTTCCTCGCCGATAATGGCGACGCGATAGCTGCCGAGGGGATCTAACATCCCTGCTTCAATCTGGGCAATCGCGCCCGATTCGCTGACAAACAGCGCGTGCCAGTGTTGTATGAAGTTCGGCTCGGCGAAAGGTTGGATCCCCTGCGCGGCGGCCACCCGCACCGTGCCCAGCAGCCAGCGCAGGTAGTCCAGTTCATGCACATTCATTTCCAGCAGTAGCCCGCCGCTCTGGCGTACATCAGCGCGCCAGCCCTGCGCGAACAGGGCGCGTTCGTTGCCCGTGCGTCGGATGGCGACTGCCAGCGGCTTGCCTATCACGCCTGCATCGAGCCACTGTTTCGCCTGATAGAACAGGGGGAACAGGCGCAGCACATGTCCCACCATCACTTGCCGTTGCGCATGCTCCGCCGCCTGTAAAATCGCGTCGCAATCGGCAACAGAGAGCGCCATCGGCTTCTCGAGAAACACATGCTTGCCCGCCTTCAGCACCTGCTCGCACAACTCCCGATGGGTGTAGGGCGGCGTCGCAATGATTACCGCCTGAACGGTCGCGTCGTCCAGCAGCGCTGTGAGCGTCGGGTAGGCAGGGATTTCGAGTTCCTGCGCTGCCGATTCGGTCAGTGCGGGGTTCACATCGTACACGCCCGCAAGCGCAAGTTCCGAAACTCCCTTTGCCTGATGCGCGAGGTAGCGCCCGATTCCGCCCGCGCCGATTAAACCCACACGAAGTACCGATTTCATCGGCAAGAATTATACCTGTGGAGGCGAACCGCGTTGTGAAGGGGCATTTTAGGGGAAAATCACCTGAAATTGCCCTGAATAGTCCGCCGCCCTCTTGACAAACGCCCCGAAATTTGCTATAATATCGATATCCTGAAAAGGAGGTGCGATATGATGCGACATACTGCTGTCGTTGGGTTGGCACTTACGGCGCTGTTGACGATGGGCAGGCTCTCTGCCCAGGGACCCTTCGTTTACTTTGCAGGGAATCCCGCGAACGCGTGGTACACAGTAGGCGGTACATGCGACGCTCCCACCCTGACCGCAAACTACCTCTACTTCATTTCAGGCGATGTTGCCAGTGCAAACTTGCCAGCACGCTGGACCGCCTTCCCGTTCCGTATTCACAACACGATGACCTTCGACTCGATCTGTTATGCCCCAAGCCTGGTTACAGGACTACCCGAAATCCGCGTCTGGATTACGGGGGCGACCACCGATTCTGATGGGTACCCGATTCCTGACCTGAACAATGTCCTGTTCCAGACAAGCCTTGGGTATTACCCGGGCGACCCGCCAAGCGATCCTTCCGACATACCTATTCTGACCTACTACGGTGGTACGACGACTTTCCTCTACCTGCGCACCAGCGCGCTGAACCAGAGCGTAACACTGTCCCCTGGTCTTTACTTCGCGATTATTGTAGGCGATGAGGACTACAACACGGCAGGGCTGGATTCTTATGTCGCGCTGGCGACGGGCGCGCCAGGCGGTCCGAAACTGTATTACACCCCGCGTGGTCTGGGCAGTGCAGGGAGCAATCCCATCCGACCAAGCAGCTGGCAGCGCTTCCGCTACAACACTTCGGTGGCGCCCTACACCTGTGAGCGCATCCTGAACACCGACCTGCCTTTCCGCAATGGAGATCCGTTTGCCGACACTCCGCCGTGGAACGGAGTGCCCAACTGGAACCGCTACCATGCCCCTGCACTCTATCAGGGGGTGCTGGGCTTCCGCAATTCAGCCGCGGCTTCAGGCAAGGTGGTCGGCACAGCCCAGTGCGCGGATGCGCCTTCCCCCGCACCGCCTACCAACGTGGAAGTGATTTTCTATCGCCCGGGCACGAAGCAGCGTGTGGCGCGCTTCAGCATGCCAAGCGCAGCAGGACCCGACTTCCCCATCGACACGCCCGAAGTGGAGGCGGGCACTTACGACATCGTGGTGCGCCCCATCTACGCGCCCAGTATCCTTTCAATCAACTGCCCGACTAACCTCTGTGTTACAGGCGTGAGCTTCGACACGGAGACCCACTGGCTGGGCGTGCGCATCCCGAATGTGAATGTGTCGGGCACGGTGGACCTGGGCACGGTCATCCTGCCGAACGGCGACACGAACGCCGACCTGGCGGTGGATGACGCCGACCTGCTGACCATCCTGTTCGCGTTTGGTACGAACGACACCGCTGCCGACCTCAATGGCGACGGTACAGTGGATGACGCGGACCTGCTGATTGTGCTCTTTAACTTCGGCGCCCAGGGCGAAGACGGCGACGAAGTGTAACTTGCTTTCTCAAGGGAGCTGGAGGCAGTTTGCCCCAGCTCCTTTTTACAAAAGCCTGCAGGAATCTGGGGGTTTTTGGGTGTAATTATCCTCAGGAGGTGTTAAACCGATGCGTAAGCGTGGCTTTACGCTGATCGAGTTGCTGGTCGTGATTGCGATTATCGCCATTCTGGCGGCAATCCTGTTCCCCGTATTTGCGCAGGCACGGGAAAGCGCCCGTCAGATTACCTGCGCCAGTCGTTATCATCAGGTAGCCCGCGGGGTCGTGATGTATACCAGCGATTACGACACGACCCAACCGCTGACTCAGTGGTTTGCCTCGTTTGCCGGGCAGGAGAACTGCACTGACCGCATTCTGGCGCAGCTGCTCCGACCTTATGTGAAAAACTGGCTCATGTTCCGCTGTCCTTCCGACCCGCATGCCACCGACTCCGGGCTGGACGCCTGCGCGGCAGACGGTGAGACTCCGCCGACCCAGCAGTGCATCCGTGAGTATCGCTGGGCGCTTAAGACGGACCTGGGTTATAACTATGTGTATCTCTCGCCCATCATGGAGCAAGCGAATACGGGACGCTGGTATAACGCTCCCGCCACCGATGCCCGAATTCGCAACCATGCTTCCACGGTGCTCTTTGTGGATAGCCTCTGGTGGCGCGACCCCGCCTCGCGTCAGCCCCTCTGCGGCGGTAACTGGATTGTGATGCCGCCATGCCGCTACTGGCGCAACCCTTCGGGCGGCGTTGTGGATAGCTTCACGATTGTCCGTCAGCAGTGCGACAGCGGGGCTGCCAGCCGATGGTATGATTATGCCGCCAATAGCTGCGGCATGGGCGCGCGCCCCGCATGCTGGCGTCTGCAGACCGCAACGGGCTGGTACACCTGGATGGAGTTCGGCGGCGCATGGCCCTGGCACCGACGCGAACGGATGATGGTCGCGTTCGTCGACGGACATGTCAAACCCTACACGCCTGCCCAGCTCACGCAGGGTTGTGATGCGCGCCCGCAGTGTGGTGGTTTCATCCTGGATCCTCAGCAGTACCTGTGGGATCTGGATGACTACTACTAAGCGAGGTGAGCGGGATGCAAATTCCTAAACCTGTCGCGATTGCACTGATTGCGCTCATCGCTGTCATTGCCATTGCGGTGGCATGGTACTTCTCTTCAGGGGGCAGTGCATCGAGTGAACCTGCCGCGCACGCCTACCCGAAGGCACAAACGGATCAGCCGGGTGTGGAAGCGTTCGGGGTTCAGCCCCCTGACAACCGCGCGGCTCCTGCCTCCTCTTTGCCTCTGGAAACAGGCGGCAAGCGCTAACCCGCAGTTCGCCCCCTCTCAGGCGCTCTGGGAGGGGGCTATCTGCTCCCAGGTGTAGCCCACGCGCAGCACGGTCGCCTCGTCAAATGGCTTGCCGATAATCTGCAGCCCCACAGGCAACCCTTCCGCCAGTCCGCACGGAACCGACAAACCAGGCAACCCCGCCAGATTCACGGGGATGGTCAGCACATCCATCAACTTCATCGCCACGGGGTCGTCCACCAGCTCGCCGAGTTTGAACGGAGGTGTCGGCGCAGTAGGACACACCAGTACATCCACTTCCTGAAACACGCGCTCGAACTCCTGGCGCAATAGAGTGCGCCCCTTTTGCGCTTTGAGATAGTAGGCGTCGTAGTAGCCCGACGAGAGCGCGTAGGTGCCGATAATAATCCGCTGGATGACCTCCTTGCCGAATCCCTGCGCGCGAGTGGCTTCCATCATGCCGATATGCCCTTTCTCCGCGCCCACGCGCAGCCCGTAGCGCACGCCGTCGTAGCGCGCAAGATTCGACGAACACTCCGCTGGCGCGAGAATGTAATACATCGCCAGCCCCTGCTCCGCCATCGGGATGGACACCTCGCGCACCTCCGCGCCAGCCGCCTCCAGCGCGGCAATCGCCTCTCGCACGCGCTGGGCAACTTCCGGGTGAACCCCCTCAAAAAACTCCTTCGGAACGCCCAGTCGCAGCCCCTTGACATCGGCGTGCAACGCCTCGCGATAGTCGGGCACGGGCACATCCACGCTGGTGGCGTCCAGCGGATCTTTGCCTGCAATCACCTGAAGCACCAGTGCGCAGTCTTCCACCGTTTTGGTGATGGGGCCAATCTGGTCCAGCGAGGAAGCGTAGGCGATTAATCCGTAGCGGCTGACGCGCCCGTAGGTCGGTTTCAGCCCCACCACGCCGCAATACGCCGCCGGCTGACGGATGGAGCCGCCCGTGTCGGACCCCAGCGCCGCGACCGCCATATCGCTGGCGACCGCCGCTGCCGAACCACCTGAAGACCCTCCTGGCACACGCTCCAGATCGCGCGGATTGCGTGTGGGGTGGAACGCCGAGAACTCGGTTGAGCCACCCATCGCGAACTCGTCCATGTTCGCTTTGCCCACAATCACCGCGCCTGCCTGCTTCAGGCGGGCGACCACGGTGGCGTCGTAGGGGGGCACATGGTTTTCCAGAATCCGCGAGGCGCAGGTGGTGCGCACGCCGCGCGTGCTGATGTTGTCCTTAATTGCAATCGGGATGCCCAGTAATGGGTTCCATTCGCCGCTGGCGAGTCGGGCGTCTGCCTCCCGCGCCATCTGACGCGCCAGTTCGGGCGTGAGCGTGATAAAGGCACCAATCTGGGGTTCCGTGCGCTCAATGTGGTTCAACACCGCTTCGGTCAGCTCCGTCGCCGAGATTTCACGCCGACGGAGTTTTTCGCTCAGAACGCTCAAGCTCAGAGTGTGTAGCGCCATCTATTCCTCCACAATACGGGGTACGATGAACAGCCCATCACGAGCTTCGGGGGCGTTCGCCAGCGCCTCCTCGCGGGGCAACGGCGTGCCCACCACATCCTCCCGAAAGGCGTTATACACGGGGATGGAGTGTGAAGTTGGCTCCACATCGTCCAGTGGGAGCGCCTGCAACTTTTCGAAATGCGCCATCAGCGCATTAATCGGCGCCATGAGCTCCTCTAACTGCGCGTCGCTCAGCTCCAGCCGCGCCAGTTTCGCAATATGACGCATCTGCTCCAGGGTCAACGCCATAACGCCTGAAATTATACCGTTTCCCACTCAGCCCCTGAAAACCTCAAAAACAAGGGGTTTTTGTGGAGAAAGGAGGCAGGAACCGGCGTCGTGGCAGCGTATAAGAAAGATATGGAGGTCAGACTTATGCGAAGAGGCTTTACTTTGATTGAGCTTCTGGTGGTGATTGCGATTATCGCGATTCTGGCAGCGATTCTGTTCCCCGTGTTCGCCCAGGCACGGGAGAAGGCACGCCAGACCACCTGCGTTTCCAATACGAAACAGCTCTTGCTCTCTGCCCTGATGTATCAACAGGACTGGGATGAGAAGTTTCACCGCCTGCTGGTGGGCAGCCGCAACTTTAATAACGACCCTAATGGACCCGACCAGGCGTTTGGCGCGGAGGATGCGCTGATGCCCTATGTGAAGAACCGCGGCATTTTCAGCTGCCCCAGCGATAATGTGAACCGTGACGACTGTACTGGTCCGAATGGTACATGGTTCCCTATCAGCTACTCGTGGACGCACTATCAGCCCGACCCCACATGGGAGAACATCGCCACCTTCGGGGTCAGCGCCTATTACTCGTGGGCCGACTCGCGTCCGATGGCGGTGATTGGGCGCCCTGCCGAGACGATTGTGATGTACGAACTCTGGACGACCGTGAGCTATGGGCGCTACATGAGCTACTGGCGCTGGGATAACCGCAATATTGCCGACCCCAGCTGGCCCGACGCGCCGAACACCTTCGCGTTCAACTGGTGTGGTCAGGGCGATGCCCGCATGACCATCGGCGCCCACTCCAAACTCACCACTTTCGGCTTCGCCGACGGACACGCCAAGCCGATGGATCGAAAGTCTATCATGGCATGGCCGTGGGACCAGACCGCCGTCCAGCAAAAGCGTCGTAACCTCATCCACTGGAGCGAGGAGTTCAAGAACTGAGGAGGCGCGCGATGAACGAGCAAACGAAGAAGACACTGATTATTATCTTCGCGATTGTCGCCATTTTGCTTGCAGGCTATTCGGCGTATCGCAGCTTTCGCCAGGAAGAGGGCAAAGTGATTCAGACCATCGATATGATTCCGGGTGGTAAGGCGGGCGAGATGCAACGCCAGCAGCAGGGCGGTGGTCAGGAGATGCCGCCGACGCCGACGCGGTAGCGAAGCAGGGGGGCGCTATGCCCATGGCGCCCTCTCATTTCTGTGTAGAAGACGGTTATCTCAGATAGCTGAAGCCGTTCCTAACAAACAAAGTCCGTCACTCCCCAGCAGCTGCCTTCGGAAGCGCCACAGGGCTGTGCGCTGTTGCGCCATATGGAGGCGCTTCATCGCGATAAAGCCCTGATTTTGGGGTGAAAATCCCACTTTTTAGGGACAAATTAGGACAAAATTCCCTATTCCTCCGCAGCCCTGACATGGTATTAAGTGTGCATCACTGATTATGGAGGTGCATCATGAAGGGCAGAACGATGCGACGGATAGTTGTGGTGGTCAGCGCTGTGGCGATGCTCAGCGCATCGGCGATTCTCAGTGGGTGTGGCGGTGGAGGCAGTGCGCTTCCCACAGGAACAACGCTCACTGGCTCCGCTGCAGTGTCCGGCTCAGCTGTTGCAAATACGTCTCGGTCAAGTACTACGCGGTTGAAAAAATTTCTCGGCGTTTTCAGTCAGCACCCCTCAAACCGGACTCGAGGTCGCGTTGCTCACACCCGGCAGTCCATTCAGCTTGACCCTGATCTCGGTCTCTAATATAGGGAGGCGTTTGATGATAGTGGTGTGCAGCTTCTGCTCTATGAGGACGCCCAGGCACAGCGCTCCGCAGGGCAGATTGTTTACAGGGCAACCCCACACTCCTATGAGTTGATTTTCGATGTCCAGAAGGGGAAGACGCCATTTCAGGCATATTACAAGCTGGCGGAGTTGAATCAGGGCGCTCTGAAAATACGTGCCCGATACAAGGACCTGAAAACGAGCGAGTCTGTCAGCATGGACGGCGACCTACTCATCAGTCCAGGTTCAGGAGGCAGTCGCCAGGATGACCTGAATGATGGTGAGGACGACTTCCCAGGCGGAGATGACTTCCCAGGTGGAGACGACTTCTTCTATGGCGATGACTATTTCGACGACGAATACTTCGAGGACGAAGAGTTCTTCAATTGGGGTGACGATTCCGAGTTCAACTATGACGAGAACTATTCGTGCTACGAGGGATACGATGATGTGGGCGACTTCGTGATTGAGCGCTTCGAGGGCAAAATTGCCTACGAGGGCTGCGGCAAGCAAGTCGAAATCAATGGGACATTAAACTTCGTCACGGGTCGCCTGAGCGGCGAGATTCGGGTGGACAACGACTCAGGGAACCTTGACTACGACATCAACGGGGATGAGGGGCAAATCACGCTCAATACCAGCACGGGACAGGTGGTGATTACTATCCGCCAGGGTGAGATTACCGCGCGCTACCCGGATGGACGGGTTGAGAGGGTGAGTCGTGAGCAATGGCTCGACCCGTGCAAAGATGTCGGCAATCAGGGTTCGTTTACCCTCTCCAGCAATGCGTTTGCGAATAACGGGGCGATTCCGCTGCGCCATGTCGCCTAGGACGTAGGTGGTCAGAATGTGTCGCCTGCACTGAGCTGGTCGAACGCGCCCAGCGGCACGAAGAGTTTCGTGCTTATCTGCCGTGATCTCGACGCCGATCGCTTTGTTCACTGGGTCGTGTACGACATTCCTGCTTCGGTTAGCAGCTTGCCCGAAGGCATCCCTGCACAGGCTTCGATCGAAAACGGAGCTAAGCAGGGACGCAACGCGGCAGAGACTATAGGTTACTTCGGTCCAGAGCCGCCGCCCGGCTCAGGAGAACATCGCTATGAGTTCAAACTCTACGCGCTCTCGGTAGAGACTCTCGGTCTTGAGCCAGGCGAACCTGCGGCGAGAGTGGAGGAGACGCTCTCTTCTCTGCGTCAGCAGGGCAACATCCTTGGTGAGGTATCGCTGACGGGCAAGTTCAGCCGCTAACAGCCACGGGTGGAGGGAATTATGCCTCTCTCCACCCCCTTCCCCCAGCATAAACCCTTGTTGTCAAGCACCCCTTGGAACCCTCTACCTCGGAACACCAACGAACCCCTCAAAAGAGGGGATTTTTTGGGGAAAAGGCAGTAGGAATCGGCGTGCTGGCTGCGTATAGAAGAGATACGGAGGTCAGACTTATGCGAAGAGGCTTTACTTTGATTGAGCTTCTGGTGGTGATTGCGATTATCGCGATTCTGGCAGCGATTCTGTTCCCCGTGTTCGCGCGTGCGCGAGAGAGCGCACGAAAGACCCAGTGTCTCAGCAACTTGAAGCAGTTGGGCACCGCCATCACCCTGTATGCCAACGACTACGAAGAGACCTTCCCCGAGTTAGCAAGCGGCGGGTGCTGGGGGCGCGCTTCGATTGCGAACTCCTTGTGGACACGCCAGATTTACCCCTATGTCAAGAACAAGGGCGTTTATAACTGTCCTTCAGCGGCTCAGTCGCGTGCGGGGTTCCGGTTTGACGCCAGTGTACCTGTCCCCGAAGAGCAGGAGGTGAACCCGCCCCCTTGCGGCAACTGGCATACTGATCGTCGACTCCAGTCCATCGGGATGAACAAATTCTTCGCCCCCTACTGGCAGTGTCGGGAAGGAGTTGATCCCGGTTGTCAAGCGGTGTGGGATCCATGTGCTTCAAACCCTAACAATTGTGATGGAACCTGTTCCGCGCAATACATTCGATATGCCCGCATCCGCGAGGCTGCCAGCATGGTAGTGCTGACAGACGGCGTGACCAGCTGTAATGGCGGCGGCGGCTACTGGATCAATGTTTCCACGCCTGTCAACGGGTTCTTCGGCATTTCGGGGCGCCACGAAGGGCATGTGGTTACCTTTGCTGATGGGCACAGCAAGTGGTTCCCCGTGCGTCAGGATGCCCAGATTGCACAGGCAGCGGGCGATCCGAATGTGCGCGTTTCTGCTACCCAACACCGCGGCATGGTGCTGGAGCGGGTTCAGACGGGGGCGCAGAACTTCACCTGCGTGAACTTCAATCCTGCAGGCGTCCACTGGAACCCGATGGTCTACTACCCCGGCGACAACCCGACCATCGACCAGCAGTGCCGCTCGACGATGTGATTCCTCACCCAGGGGAGCCAGAAAGGCCCCCCCACCTCAGGAGGCTTGAGATGAAGAAAGAGGTTCCTACCTGGCTTGTGGTGGTTGCGATTGTCGTTGTGGTAGCGCTGGTAGCCGCATGGCTCTGGCAGGGCACTTCCAAAAGCAACGATGTGGTTGTGCCTAAAACCTTTGGCGACGAGTCGAATCCGTGGGGTAATCAGGGAGCGCCAGCGCGTCCCCAAGGGCAGGGCGCCAGCGGTCCATAGCCCCTTATCCCACAGGCATCCACACGCGCATCGGGCACGGCTGGCGGTTGTGCCATGCATAGTACGGGATAGCACGGAAAGTTGCCCGCTGGCGCCGCGCCAGAGGGCGATAGAGCCGATTGCCCCAGGCGGAGTCGTCGTCTAACACCACGGCTCCGCCTTCAATCACGCCTATCCCGTTCAACAGATTTGGCTCCCAACGATAGCGGAGCGGACTGGTGGTGTCCACCGCCATCCGTTCCAGCGGCGCGGACTGGTCTATCTCTTCCAGACAGTAGACCAGCGGACCGCGCTGGATTGCCACCTGCCAGCGGTCTGCCTCTACGCGCGGGTGGGCTTCCATCCATACAGGCGTCATGGGCAACTCCAGCGTGAGGCGGTCTTCTAACTGCCACTGGCGGCGCACCACCGCATAGCCTTTCTCAATCTCCAGCGGGAGCGGGTTCCCGTTCAGTGTCAGGCGCGGCTGGGCGCACCAATCGGGGATGCGCAGGTGCAGCCCAAACGCCACCGGCGCGCCCTCCACCACCTGAACCTCTACTGTGCCGTCCCACGGGTAGTTTGTGCGTACCTGCAGAACCACCTCACGCCCTGAGAGGGCGACTTTTGCACGGCTCTCCACATAGAGGTTCACCCACAGGTCGCTGTCGGTCTGGGCGTAGAGGTAGCCCCCCAGCGAGGCAATCAGGCGGGCGATATTGGGCGGGCAGCAGGCGCAGGCATACCATGGGCGACGGTGGTGCGTGCCGTCGCTCTCCAGCGGGTTCACATAGTAGAAGTTTTTGCCGTCCAGCGCGATTCCCGCGAGCGCGCCGTTATAGAGCGCCCGCTCCAGCGCATCGAAAAAGCGCGCCTCTTCCAGCAGCAAGCCCATCCGATGCGCCCAGAAAATCAGCGCAATGGAAGCACAGGTCTCCTGATAGGCGGTGCGGTTGGGCAGCTCGTAATCTCGGGTAAAACCTTCGTGGCGTGCCTCGTTGCCGATACCGCCCGTGATGTAGGTGCGCCGCGAAATCGTGTTCTCCCACACGCGCAAGAGCATCTGGAGTACGCGCTCGTCGCCCGTTTCGGCGACAAGATCGGTCGCGCCCGCGAATAGATAGGCGGCGCGCACGGCGTGCCCCACAATCTCCCGATGTTCGGTCAGCGGCAGGTTATCCTGCCAGATGGTGCCATCATACTGCTCCAGCGGGATATTATGCTCCTGTGCGAAAATCTTTTTGCCCCGATTCAGCAAGAAAAAGCGCGCCAAATCGCGATAGCGCTTCTCCCCTGTAGCGCGATAGAGCCGAAACAGCGCCAGCTCGATTTCGGGGTGTCCGCAGTAGCCCAGTCGTTTGCCAGGCGCGTCGCCGAAGACCGAATCGATGTAATCGGCGTAGCGAGTGGCGACTTTGAGCAGGCGGTCGCTCCCTGTGGCTTCGTAATGAGCGACGGCAGCCTCAATCAGGTGCCCTGCACAATAAAGTTCATGGTCGTCGCGCAGGTTCGTCCAGCGGCGTTCGGGCGCGACTACCTGAAAATAGCTGTTCAGGTAGCCTTCGGGCGTCTGCGCCCGCTCCAGAATGGCGATAACCTCGTCCAGCTTCTGGCAAATGGGATCATCGGGGTAGAGTTGTAGCACATACGCCGCCGCCTCCATCGCCTTGTAGAGGTCGGAATCCATGTAGACGGGACCCTGATAGCCTTCGCGCTTGCGCTCTGCCGCGAGGCGCAGATTGGGAATATTGCCTGCCCGCTCCAGCTCCGAAAAAAGATGAGGCACCGTGATGCTTCGATTCGCTTGCTGGCGTGGCTCCCAGAACTGGTCGCGGATTTCCACCTGACTCATCGGCACGGCTCGCATAGGAGGTATTGTACCCTTCTCAGGCAGGGATTGCGCGCTTCCGCGCGAACTAAGGTGCTATGCGACGGCAAGAGCAGCAACCGACGACGGAACGCAAACGGCTGATTCTGCACGCGGACGATCTGGGGCTGAGCCACGCCGCAAACCGCGCCACATTCAAGGCAATAGAGGCGGGCATCGTCAGCAGCGCCAGCATTATGATGCCCTGCGGCTGGGTGATGGAAGTGGTGGAGTGGGCGAAAAAGCACCCCAACGCCGATCTGGGGCTGCACCTGACCCTTACCAGTGAGTGGAGTACCCTGCGCTGGCGCCCTGTGGCTCCTGTGGATAAGGTCAAGGGGCTGTTAGACCCCACGGGCTACATGTGGCGCTCGGTGGAAGAGGTCGTGCGCCATGCCAGCCCGCAGGAGGTGGAGACCGAACTCCGCGCCCAGATTGAAATGGCGCTCAAACTGGGGCTGAAACCGACTCATCTGGATTCGCATATGGGCACGCTCTACGCCTCGCCTCAGTTCTTTGAAGTGTTTCTCAAGGTCGCGATGGACTACAAGATTCCGCCGATGGTGTTCAGCCCCACGCCAGAGGTAATGCTGATGGCAGCCGCGCGCGGGCTGGACTACAAGCAGGCGTACCAGCGCATCCAGCAGGCGGGGCTGCCCACGATTGATTCGTTGAACCCCCAGTACGAGATTGGCGAGCCGTATGAGAAGCATCGCGCCCGCCTGCACCAGTATATCCGCCAGCTCAAGCCAGGGGTGCATGAGCTGATTGTGCATCTGGGCGAGGATGACCCCGAAGGGCACGCGACCACACCCCACTGGCAATATCGCGTGGACGAATTTCGCATCCTGATGGAGCCTGCCTTCAAAGAGGTATTGCAACAGAGCGGTGTGGAGCTTTACACCTATCGTGAGCTGGCAAAAGAGCATGGGAAATAGGGTACACTTACAGATATGAAGCGTTTGCTTGCAATCCTCGCCTGCGTGGTGATGGGCGCAGGGCTGTGGACACAGACGGCGCGCTCGGTGGACGAATGGCTCACGGCGATGTTTAATGCCTATAGCCGCCCTCAACCCGCCCAGCAGAAAGCCATTGTCTCAGTGGTGATGGCAACGGCACGCAACCCGCAGGGGGAAGTGATTCAGCGCCTTGTTTACACCTATACCCTCGAAGCGCCAGCGAAGCTCAATCTGACCGTACAGAACACCCTTGCAAATACCACCACCCGTGTGCAATCGGATGGGCAACGACTCACGGTGCAGGCGCCCAACCGCCAGCCACAGGAAGTGCTGATTGCGAACTCTGGGCTGGCGCTTCTGGAGCAGCTCGTGGCACAGGATGTCGTGCCCACCTACGATATGGTCTTTGTGTTCGGGGGCAAAACAAAGCAGGACGAGTTCCGCAAGCAGGTGAGCCAGCTCAAAATCGTCAGCGAAGATGAGAAGCAGGTTGTGATTACGGGCAAAATCCGCAACGAGCGTAACCGCGAGGATGACCTGCAGCTCGTGCTGGATAAGGCAACCGCCCGCCTGCGCGTTTTTCAGGTTACCACACGGGTCAAAATCGAGGGCGCCGACGGTGCGTTTACTCTGCTGATGGAGTTTGAACCTCAGAAAACCGAACAAACAGAGCCGATTGCCCCGACGAAGCCATAACACGCTCCCGGATTTCGAGCAATTCTTTCGGGCTTTTCCCAAATTGTCCGCTTCCCCTTGACAAACTCAATTCCCACCAGGTATAATTATGCCACTCTACCACTATACAAGGGTTGTCAGCGACCTGAGGGCGAGCAGGACTTGCGTTCCATGTCTTGCCAGCAGGGCGCGAAGACCCGACGGAGGTGAAACCTATGACCGATCAACGAAGCGCCTATATCGAGGGTATCCTTAAGGCGTTTAAGGCAGGTGAGATTGATATGGCAGAAGCGATTAAGGCAATTCGGAAGCGCAAGCCGAATCAGGCGAAGGTGGAAGGGGCGAAGGAGTTCGCCAAGCTCGTAATGGAAGGCAAAATCGAGGAAGCGTTTGCGAAGTACCGTTTTGGGCTGAAGGATGTGCGTCAGCGCAAACGGAAAGCGCGCGCCGCTTCCTGATTTGTGAACCAAACGGCTCTCCCTCAGGAGAGCCGTTTCGCTTTAATCCACCCAATCGGCAAGAAAGATATTGGTTTCGCCGCGCACTCTGGCGTTGCGGTTAGATGCCCAGACCAGTTTTTTCCCGTCCCGCGAGAACATCGGAAAGCCGTCGAACTCCGCGGTGTAGGTAACCTGTTCCAGCCCTGTGCCGTCGAGGTTAATCAGAAACAGGTCGAACTCGCGCCCGCGTGGATCGCGGTGATTGGAGGAAAAGATAATCTGTCGGTTGCCGGGGCGCATAAACGGGGCGAAGTTCGCGCCGCCCAGTTTGCTAACCTGCCAGCGTCGTTTCCCGTCGGCGGTCATCACCCACAGCTCCAGTTTGCTGGGGCGCACGAGGCGCATTTTCAGCAGGCGCTGGAACTCTTCAATCTCGTCGCGCGTTTTCGGGTGATAGGCGCGGTAGACGATATATTTGCCGTCCCATGAGTAAAACGCTCCCCCGTTGTAGCCTACCTCGTCGGTCAGGCGGGTGAACTTGCGCGTGCGAAGGTTATACTCACACAGGTCGATATTCCCCCAGCGCGTGGTGGTGAACAGGATTCGGTCGCCGCTGGGGTGGAACGAGCCTTCGGCGTTATAGGCGTCGTCGTCGGTGATGGCTTCGCGCTGGGAGCCATCGGCGTTGGCGATATACAGCCGATAGGGCAGCAGAGGCCACACATAGCCCTGCGAGCGGTCAGGCGGCGGGGGCGGCTCTTCGCTGTACCAGTCGGTGGAACTATAAAGGATGCGTTTGCCATCGGGCGCCCAGAATCCGCAAGTGCAACGCCCCTTGCCAGTGGAGACCAGACGCACATCGGAGCCGTCGATGTTCATCGTGAAAATCTGGTCGGCTTTGAAGGGCGGGCGCGTGCTTTGAAAAATCAACTTCTTACCGTCGAACGAAAAGTAGGCTTCCGCATTCTCCCCGCCAAAGGTCAACTGGCGGATGTTGCGCAAATGGCGCTCGCGCGGATCATACAGTGACTCTCCAGACTTCAACGCACTTTCCTGATAGTGGGGCAGATAGCACATAGCAGGATTCTACCCGACCGCGTGGAACCGAATCGTGGTGACCACAGCGATTGTTCTGGCAGGCGGCGAGACGGACCCCGAATGGAGCGCGCATGCGGGCGTCAGCCAGCGGGCGATGGTGCCAGTAGCCGGCATGCCGATGTATCAGCGCGTGGTGGACGCCCTGCGGCAGGTGCCCGAAATCGCCGAGATTCTTGTGGTGGGCGCGGTGCCCGAAGGCGCTGGCTATCGTGTGGTGGCGCCGCAGGAGAGCCTTCTCGCAAATGTACGGCGCGGGCTGGAAGCGAGCCAGCACGAATCGGTGCTGTTCGCCACTGCCGATACGCCGTTTTTGACGCCAGAGAGCGTGCGATTCTTTCTGGAGGCGAGCCTCCAGAGCGGCGCGGCGTTGACCTATGCCGTTGTGCCCGCCGCCGTATGTCGTGAGAAGTTCCCCCAGCTGCCGCGCACGACGGTACGCCTGCGCGAAGGGGAGGTGACGGGGGGCAACCTGTTCTGGGCGCAGCGCTCCGTCGCGCTCAAAGAGCTGCCGCGACTGGAAGCACTCCATCGGGCGCGCAAGCACCCCCTGAAGCTGGCATGGCAGCTGGGACTGGGGCTTTTACTCCGCTTTGTGCTGGCACAAAAACTCTCGCCCCGCTGGCTGGGGATTGAAGATATCGAGCGCCGCGCCGCCCGCATGCTGGGCGTGCCTGTCAAGGCGATTCTCACCCCGTACGCCGAAGTGGGCACCGATATTGACCGCCTCCAACACTGGCAGCAGGTGCAGTGATAGTTGCATTCCCACCTGTCCATCGGGTATACTTCGAGGCGTGAGCCGGTAGCTCAGCGGTAGAGCAGTGGCCTTTTAAGCCATTGGTCGTGGGTTCGATTCCCACCCGGCTCACCATGGTGCCCTTGCCGGGTCGTCTAAGGGCAGGACGCCAGACTTTGGATCTGGTAGTGGTGGTTCGAATCCACCCCCGGCAGCCAGTTATTTGCCCCTGTGTCGATTGTCTGGTTTTCCCCATCCGCCTCCGCCGGGTGTGCGGATGCTCAGCGTGGCGCCTGGGGGCACGCGCACGACTCCTTTGACAATCTCGGCGTCCATTTCGCCCTCGATCATCAACAGGTTCGCCCCCTTCGCGCCCGGTTTTCCGCCCTGCAAGCCGTAGGGCGCACGCCGTCGGCG
>CAZQPV010000044.1:0-17155 GCA_964595265.1 uncultured Fimbriimonadales bacterium | reverse complement strand
GGGTGCGAGAGCCGCCATGCGTTCAGGAACAACACCATACGGGTCAGCGGGAAATCGCGGCGCACAATGTCTTCCAGCAGATAAAACCCAACCGAGACGCCACTACGCATCAACGCCTCACGCGCCTTGACAATCACCTGTTCCAGCAGGCGCGAGCCAGTGCGCACATAGCGCATGCTGGTGGGGTCCACGATTACGGCGAGGTCGGGCGGCGCTTGCGGGGTGCGCTCGCGAATCTCCCAGAGGATTTGCTCCGCGCGGGCGTTTTCCCAGGCAATCGGGTTGGCAAGCCAGCCCTCGCCCCACAGGTCCATCCACTGCGTGCCGTAGCCGAAAGCGAGCGCCTGCCCTACAGAACGCGCCTGTGCCTGCACCACCGCCTCTGCCGAGCGCAGGGGTGGATTGTAGTCGTCAGGTTCGCTGGTCGGGGTCAGTGTGCGCTCGGTTGCGGGCGCGCCAATCGGCGCCATCTTCCCAAACGGCGTGCGATAGTCCTCCTCGGAAAGGAACAGTTTATGATGCAGATGTACCGAGTCGACGGGGGTGGGGAAGGCGCCCGTGCCGCCGGGCAGGCGGTCGGCGTAAGTAATCGGCGCGCTCAGGAAGTCTATCAGCTCGCTTCGCAGGAGCTGTCCTAGCGCCAGGTGTCCCGAATGAGGATGGCGCCACTCCAGCAGGTAGCCGTAGGAGACCCCCACCAGCGCACGGTTCTGGCAGGCGTTTTTGACCGCCTCCGCCAGCGTGAGGATGCGCTTCGCCGTAATTTCCGACAGGAAGCGGTGATAGTCAATCCAGCGTCCTTCCCGGCGCAGGTGATAAAATTGCAGTTTCTGGGGCGGCGCGCTGGGCTGGAAGGGCGGCAGGGTCGCCGTGCTGAAGCTCACCTGTCCATCGAACCAGCAAGCGCGGAGCGAGACCGAATCGCCCCGGTAATGACGACGGAGCCAGTCGCGAAAAGCATTCAGCGCCGCCTCGCTGGTATCGTAACCGCCCGATTCGGGATAAAACCATTCGCCCCAGTCCAGATGATAGCCCAGCGTGTGCGCGCCCTCGTCTTCCTGCTCAATCAGTTCCACCAGGCGGGTTAGTTGTTCCTGCACCCGCTGCCACCAGCGGTCGGCACAGACTGAGGGACCGCCGATTGTCCCATCGGCATAGCGGATGACACCTTCGGGATACTCTTTCTCCCAGCGTCCCACGGGGGCGGGCACGATTCGCCACAGAATCTGCACATTCGGGTTCATCTCGCGGGCGAGCGCGACCCAGTAGCGCACCTGGTCAAACGCCTCAATTGCCCCTGTTTCACGCGCCGGGAGGGTAATCAGCAGTGCCGCCAGTTGAATGCCCGCCTCGAAGGCGAGCTGCATCTCCTGATGGATACGAGCGCCTGCCTCTGTGGTGTGCGGGTTGCCGAAAAAGAAGAAGGGACGATAGCTTTTTTCGCCGACGGTGATGCTGGGAACGCCGTGATGGAAATGCACGCGCACCAGCGGATGGCGGATAGGAGGCGTTTCGGGAGGCGCAGGTTCCGCGACAACGGCGACTTGAGAAACTGTTTCAACGGTTTCGGTCTTCTTACGGCGTCGGCGCGTTTTGCGGGGAGCCTCTTCTATCGCTTCGGCAGGAGGTTCAGATGGCACTTCGGCGGGGGCCGTTTCTACAGGCGTCGCTTCCGCTTTTTTACGGCGTCGTCGCCTTGTGGGGGCAGGGACTTCGCCGCTCTCTACGGGGGGAGCCGTGACTTCAGTGCTTGCGGGCGCGGCAGGTTCCTCCGCCACAGCTTCCACAGGGGGCGTTTCAACGGCGGGTTCAGCAGCCGTTTTCTTGCGTCGGGAGCGCCGCCGGGATGTTTCAGCAGGTGGCGGCTCTGCTGCGGCGGGCGTCTCGGCTTGTGCTGGCGTGGCGATTTGCGCTTCGGGTTCCGCAGGCGCGGTTTCGGCTTTACGCGCGCGTCGTTTGCGTTTGGGTTCCGCCGCCTGAGTGCTTTCGGGCGTAGCAGGCGCTTCAGGGGGTGGTGCCTCTGGTGGCGGTGTCGCCGTGCGCCTGCGGCGCGACGGCTTGGCGGAGCCTTCCGCGGGCGATTCCGCAGCCGCGACTGTGGGCACGGGTGCCTCTGGCGGTGCTTCCGCTACTTTCCGTCGTCGTTTGTGTCCACTCTCATTCGAAACGGGAGCCTCCGCGGAGGGAGGCAGTGCGGACTCGGAAACTGTCTTCTTCCGGCGTGCCATCGTCGTCTATAGGTGGTAAGGTTTTGATCCAGTCCAGCACATCCTGGGGGTGTTCAAAGAAATAGTCGGGTTGGGCGGCGCGCAGGTCTTCGGGCAGGTGCGCGCCCCAGGCAACGGCAGCGACATACACCCCCGCCGAACGCCCGCAGGTAAGGTCATACACCGTATCCCCAATATAGAGAGCCTCTTCGGGAGCCACTTTCAGGCGTTCCAGCGCTTTCAGCACGGGTTCGGGGTGGGGCTTATGGCGCTCTGTGTCTTCCGCCGTTACCAGCGTATCAATCCAGTCATCCAGCTGGAGCTGAGGGCGTGAAATCGCGTACTCCAGTCGATTTTTGGAGGTCACAAGCGCGGTGCGGTAGCCGCGTCGCTTGGCTTCGCGCACCGCTTCCACCATCTCCGGAATCACGCGCTCTTCGTGGCGGTGCGCCTCATAATAGGCGCGCTCGTCGTGCTCCATCTGGAGGTGATTCACGGGATGATTCACTCTATCGTCTAAATAATGCATCTGCACATGGAGCGGCAAGCCAATCAGACGCCGAATCTCCTCAGGCGGAAGCGCAATCCCCAGATGCTTGCGATAAGTGTAGTCCAGCGCCTTTACAATCAGCTGGACGGTATCGATGAGCGTGCCATCCACATCGAACAGGATGGCGCGAAGACTCGTATCGCCTTGCATCAGGAAAGCTCCACTGGAATCGCCTGGGCTTTGAACGGCAGGTACTGCACAATCTGGTTCTTTTCGTTGACCAGCACCATCTTCGGCTCCACCCACTCATCGGTGAAGACGGTTGCGGCGATAATCAGCCGATGCCCTTTTTGCGCCTTGTGCGCGGCGGAGCCGTAGATCGCAATCTCACCCGAGCCGGGCGGGGCAGGAATGACATAGGTCTGAAACCGCTCTCCGTTATCCATCACCCACACATGCACCATCTCGCCTGGCTCGATGCCGATCGCATCCATCAGTTCCTCGTCAATCGCAATACTGCCGATGTAGTCCAGGCGCGATTCCGTGACGCGCGCCATGTGAATCTTGGCTTTCAGTCGCTCCGTCAGTCGCATACGGTGTGCCTCCGCTTAATATAATACCCCATTGGATGGAGATTGCGCCCCTCTAAAGATTGCCTTGCCCTGCCTATAATACGGGGTGATGCACATCACGAACCTGCAAGCAAGTGCATTTGTGTGTGAGTGGACGGGCTTGGAAGGCTACCCTGCAGAGGGCGAGAACGGCGGTCTCTTCGCAGAGTGGCTGGACCTGGTGGGCGGTGAGAAACAGGAACCTGCCCACGCGAAGACCGACCCGCATTCTGACACCGCGACGATGGGCTTGCTTGTGGGGATGAGTTTCCCGGTCCCTGGGGTGTTTTTGCCGCTGCCTGAGGGAGAGCCAGCGCTTTCGGAGCCAACCGCCCGCGCTCCGCAAGTGTGGCTGCCCCCTCAGGACGCAGTGGAAAACCGCATGGCAGCGAACCCTCCTGCGGCTGACGCAGGAGCCGCCGCCTCTCCCGAACAAAGTGCGGGAGACCCCTTCACGGAGATTCTCCAGCACATGACACCCGCTTCAGAAGAAGCGGTTTTACCGCGCCTTCCAGAACAATCGGATGTCCCAGCAGAGCAGAAAACTGGCTTTGAGGGGGCTGTGCTTTCCCCAGCACACACCGACAGGCAAAACTCGGAAGAGGTTGAGCGCCTGCCGATAGCGAAACAGGTCGCAACGCCCGATTTTGCTCCTCTACCAGAAGCACCTCACGCTCCAAGCGGAGAGGCTCTCCAGAACCCTTCTGTGGCGCGAATGGGAGCAGCAAACGAGCCAGTGTCGGCTGGAGTAGAACGCGATACTCAGCAGGCGTTGGAGAGGCGCATACTCCACTCGCATGGAGAGCCGTTGGTACATTTTGCGACAGGCGCATACAGCCTCTTGCACGGAGGGGGCGTCGCCACTCTGGGAACCAGCGCCCCACCATCGGGAGAATTGCGCTGGGAAAATGTAGAGCAGATTGCCCAGCACATCGAGCGGCTGGGGCATCGCCCTGGCGAGCAGAGCATCACTCTCCAGTTAGACCCGCCTGAGTGGGGGCGGATTGAGATTCGCGTTCAGGTGGAAGGCACCGAAGTGCATACCTGGCTGACCACCGAACACGATTTCGCGCGGCGTGCGCTGGAACAGGCGGCGCAGAGCCTGCGCGAACAGTTAGCCCAGCGCGGATTGCAGCTGGGCGCGTTCAGCGTCGGCACGGGCAGCCACCACACTTCCCGACGCCCGACGCCCACACCCTACGAAACCACTCGCCCGCTTAGCGAGCCAGTACGCATCACACGCCACGCTACGGAAAGCATCCACCTTCTTGGGCGATGGAGCGCCTGGGCGTGAATGCCTGAGGAGGTCGCCTATGACAATACAGGCTGTTCAGTCAAGCGCCCAGACGGTTGCAAACAATAGCTCACGCGCCGCTCTGGACACCTATCAATTCCTGAGACTGTTGATTGTGGAGCTCACATCCCAGAACCCGATGGACCCGGTTAAGGATCGGGACTTTCTGGCACAGATGGCGCAGCTCAATACCGCGCAACAGATGGAACGCATGGGACAACTGCTGACCGCACTCCAATCTGCCAGCCTGATTGGACGCGAAGTGGAAGCCGTTCTGCCCAACGGCACAACACTCAGCGGTAAAGTACAGGCAGTGGAACTCAGCGGTGGGGAAATTTACCTCACTGTGTCCGACCAGCGTGTTCCGTTCAGTGCGCTCAAAACGATTCGTTAGGAGGTGAATGCAGATGTGGCAAGCGATGCTTTCGGGAGTTGCCAGCCTCAAGGCGCATCAGATTAAGATGAACATTATCGGCAATAATATCGCGAACATCAACACGATAGGTTTCAAAAGCGCCCGAACCCACTTTCAGGACCTGATGGCGCAGACTCTGCGTGCTGCCAGCCGCCCCAGCGGCGTGCTGGGGGGTACGAACCCGATGCAGGTGGGATTGGGAGTCAAAGTCGGCGCGATTGACACCCTGCCCCTGCAGGGCGCGCTGGAGCTGACAGGGCGCAGTACCGACCTCGCCATTCAGGGCAACGGCTACTTTATGCTCACGAACGGACGGGATATCGTGTTCACGCGCGATGGCGCGTTCGGACTCGATTCCTCCGGCTTTCTGGTGCATCGGGGCACGGGCTGGAAAGTGCTGGGTTGGCGCGCCGACCCGGGCGGGCTGATCGATACCAATCAGGCGATTACCGCCAGCTCGGTGCTTCAGTTCCCGGTCGGCTCGCAGGCGGCAGTACGCCAGACCTCGCAGGTGATTTACACGGGCAATCTGAACGCGAATGCGAGCGCAAGCGACCAGTATTCGGCGACCGTGCGCGTATACGACGGTCTGGGCGGCGCGCACGATATCACGATTACTTTCCGCAACCGCCAGTCGCCACCGCCCCCTGGCGCTCCGTCCGGAGCCGTGATGTCCTGGGATTGGGAAGCCACCGAAGGCTCCACCTCGGTCGGCGATTTCAGTACGGGTTCGAACACGCGCCTTTACTTCGATTCCCAGGGGCGCCTGATTGGCTCCACCACGCAACAGATTACCATCACCCCCACCAACGGCGCGTCGCCGTTCACCGTAACGCTGGATCTCAGCCAGATTACTTCCCTAGCGGCTGAGTCGGTCGTGCAGCCAGTTTATCAGGATGGTTTCCCGCCGGGCACGCTGCAGGAGTTCACTATCGGCATCGATGGCACGATTCAGGGCGTGTTCTCCAACGGACTGTCGCGTCCGATGGGGCGGATTGCGCTCAGCCTGTTCTCCAACCCTGCGGGGCTGGAACGGCTGGGCAATAACATGTGGCGCATGACCGATAACTCCGGGCTGCCCCAGATCGGCGCGCCCACCACAGGCGGACTGGGCGAAATCAACGCCGGCTATCTGGAGCAGTCTAATGTAGACCTGGGAAGCGAGTTCGCCGATATGATCGTCACTCAGCGCGGCTTTCAGGCGAACACGCGAATCGTGTCGGTGGTGGACGAGCTGCTGGCGGATGTGGTCAACATGAAGCGCTAATCGCGTAGCCTTATGGGGAAGAAAGTCGGGCGGCTTGCCGAAAATCGGGATGGGGAACTATGAGCAAAGCACAGTGGCGATGGGCGCGCGTTGGGGTTTGCCCCTTCAGCGCGATCAACAAGCCGGGCGCAGGAAGCCCGCCCACTTGCACGAACCCGTTCGAAACCTATGCGTGCGAGGTGATTCGGTATGCAGGCTTCCTGCCCGAATGGCTCACGCCTACCGAACTGGCGTCCCGCGTGCCCCATCTGGACATCCTGCTCACTCTGGGCGAAGGGGAGCTGGACGACGCCACACGCCTGACACTCCACCAGTTTGTGGAGCAGGGCGGGGTGTGGATTGCGATTGGAGGCGTGCCCGATGCTCCCGAAATCACGGGCTGTGAACCCCAGAACCATCCCGACGGCAAGCCTGTCCGACTGGGGGAGGGCTATGTGGCGTCCGAAAAGCTCAACACCGTGCTACCCGAAACCTGGGGGCTGCTCCACTGCTTCGGGGGGCGCGAGGTCCGCGCGACGACTGCCGAAGTGTGGGCATACTGGCACGACCCGCACGGGCGCCGCACAGACCGCCCTGCCCTCCTCCACCACGCTCTCGGTGCGGGGCATGTGCTGGTTTTCCCAATAGACTTGGGCGAAACGATTTTGCGTATCCGCATGGGGCGCCCCGTCAGCGAGCAGGTCGTGCTACCCCCGGATATCCCCTCAAGTCACGAAGACCCATGCCTCCACAGTGAGGACGCGACGCGGCTGGACTGGTATCTGGACCGCTACCCCTGTGAAGATGGCACGCTCTGCTTTCTCAAGCCCGTTGCCGATTTGTGGCAGGAGAGCCTGATTCGGGCGGTGCTTCAGGCTGGGCAGTGGAGAGGCGCGGTCGTGCCGATGGTCTGGTTCTATCCACGCATGTTGCCTGGGGCGGGGGTCTTGAGCATCGAGTCTGACCCCGCCAGTGGCAGTTACGAAACGCCCCTGAATCATCTGCTGACCCTGACGGGCACACGCGCCGTCTGGTGCATCAGCGAGCTGATTCATAACGCGAACTTTTATCGTGATCTGGTGCGCCGCGAACATGAAATTGGCTTGCGCTATGTGCCTGAACCGGGACAGTTTTGTAAGCCAAGTAGCGTGCAGAATCAAGTGGACAACCTGCGCCGGTTTACGGGCGTGCGGGCAGTCACCGCGGTGCAGGTGGAAGGGTTGCAGTGGCGCGGCTGCAGCGAGTTTTACGAATATGTGGAGCGGGCGCAGATTTTCACGGAGCTCAGCCGCGGCGGTTATCACCCTCAGGCGAGCGGATTCCTGTTCGGGAGCGCGCACCCGTGGCAACCGATGAGTCGCACACGCCCTGGTGAGATAATCCGTGTCTATTCTGTTCCCTTGCTGGCGTACCGCGCGATGGAGCGGGTCTCGCCTGCCCAGATGAACGCCCTCTTCAACGCGACCCGAAGCGTGCATGGGGTGTTCCACATCACGATCCGTCCCTCGGTGTTGGCGGACCACAGCAGCGCCGATGCTCTGATGCGGATGATTGGCTCCGTGCGCTACAACGGCTACGAATGGCTGACCGCCCATGAGCTGGCGCAATGGCTTACTGCTCGTGCCAACCTACGCTACAAACTCGCGGGACTTGCGGGACAGATGCAACTGGCGCTTCTTTCGGCGCAAACTATGAATCGGGTGGGGGTTTTGCTATTCACCCCGCTTCGAGGTTGGGCACAGATTAGCGGGCATCAGGTGGAGCTGCAGGAAGGAGAGTATTTCGGTTTTCCATGCTGGACTCTGGAGACCGACCTCGTGGAGAAGAGCGCCCGCGAGATTAACCTCTTTGAAACTGCGGAACAGGTGGCGTAAGCGATGAGCGAGATTCTGT
The DNA here is from genome assembly GCA_964595265.1 of uncultured Fimbriimonadales bacterium. Classification (GTDB taxonomy): domain Bacteria; phylum Armatimonadota; class Fimbriimonadia; order Fimbriimonadales; family GBS-DC; genus LDYB01. Next base: position 8,999 of record CAZQPV010000044.1, on the reverse strand, counting down.
CGCAGGAGGAGATTGAGGCGTTGCTGGCATCGCTCTCAGCGGACGAGCCAGAGAGCGGCGCCAGCGCATCGCTGATGACGCCTTCGACGGCTGGGGCGTTCGGTGCAAACCGCAAAGCGATTGCTTATGAAGTATACGACTTCCGACGCCCCGACAAGTTCTCACGCGACCAGCTGCGCACCCTGCAGATGGTGTTTGAAACCTTCGCCCGCCTGAGCGCGACCAACCTCGCCACCTATCTGCGCGTGCCCGTGCATATCGATCTCATCTCGCTGGAGCAGATCCCCTATGAGGATTATCTGCGCTCGCTGAAGCAGTCGGCGTTCATCGTGTTCAGTGCACCGCCGCTATCGGGCGAGTCGGTGCTGGAGATGGAGTTTTCGCTGGTGTTCACGCTGCTGGATCGGCTATTGGGTGGTGTGGGGCGCCCGGTGGAGCGCAACGCCTTTACGGATGTGGAGAAACCGCTGGTGATGGCGCTCGCCGAGTGCGTACTGATGGCGTTTCGAAGCGCATGGGAGAGTATTATCCAGTTAGAGCCGCATGTTGAGAGTCTGGAGACCAGCGCGCAGTTTGTGCAGATTGCACCCCCCAGCGACATCGTGATTACGGTTCTGATGGAAGCGCGTGTGGGTGATCGGCGCGATGCGATGAGCCTCTGCGTGCCCCATATGGTCATCAAACCCATCACCCCGCGCCTCAGCTCCCAGAACTGGGTCGCTTCCGCAGGCAAGCGCACCACGCCCCATATCCGTCAGGCGCTCACACAACACCTGAATCACACCTTCATGCAGTGTACCGCCCGACTGGGACGCACGACCCTGCGTATGCGCGACCTGCTCGCGCTCAAAGTCGGCGATACGCTGGTGCTGGACACCGAAGTCAACGGCAAAATTGACCTGCTCGTGGAAGACAAGGTGAAATTCCGCGGCAAACCCGCGGTGCGCAACCGCAAGCTGGTCATCAGCATCACCGATGTGGTGAAGGAGGAATAAGCCCATGAGTGAAATCTCCCCCGAAATCCTGACGCAGTTCATCGTCAAGCAAGGGCAGGTATGGCAAACGGTGGCGCTCCACCTGTCAGAACAGAACAATGTGCAGGTGGAGACCCCCACCCCTACCTCACAGGCGGTACCAATAGGAGACCTGACCTTGCTCACCGCAGACCCCGTGCTTCATGGGCAGTCGCTTTTCGCCGAGGCGGCGGAGGAGCCGTGTCTGTTTATCGTGGGTGAGCAGCTCAGCGAGCGGGCAGAAACCGAAAAAGCCCTGCTCGAAGCGCTCACCGGAACGCCGCAGGAGGGCGTGGACGAAAGCCATTTCCCCGCTGTGCAGGAGTTTTTCCAGCACCTAATGCAGGGACTGGCAGTGGCGTTTGGCAACCTGCGCAACGCCACCTTCACCCCCGGCGAGATTACAGTCAAGTATGAACCCGTAACCTTTCCACCCAACTTCTTGATGGTGGATGAGGTTATCGCCACGCGCTTCACCGTGCAAATTCCCGACCGCACGCCATTCACCCTCACATGGCTGTTGACAGAGGGGCTGGCGCGCACACTGCTGGGGGTACAGGGGGGCGTTAGCGACCCGCTGAGTGAGCTAACAGCCGAGCCAGAAACGCCTGTCCCCCCTACCTCGGACTTTGCACCCACACCTTTCAACCCGTTTCAGGAGCCAGAGGCAACGCAGGACCGTAACCTGGATTTGCTGCTGGACATCCCGCTGGAGGTGTCGGTGGAACTGGGGCGCGTGTCGCTGATGGTGCGCGACCTGCTGGAGATCGGCACTGGCTCCATTATCGAGTTGAAGAAGACCGCTGGCGAACCTGTGGAGGTGCTGGTGAACGGGCGTCTGATTGCGCGTGGAGAAGTCGTGGTGGTGGAAGATAACTTTGCGGTGCGCATCACCGAGATTCTTTCGCCCGCAGAGCGAGTCCAGAAACTGGCTGGGTGAACGCTGATGAGACGGCTTATGTGGCTTGGAGCGATGCAGGTAATTTTGCTGTGGGCGGCGTGGGGTCAAAGCGCCCCTGCGGATACGGATCTGGCGCCGGGGGCGCTGGGCACGCGCTCCGGCTCCCCGATGCAGGCGGCGTCGCCCAGCAGCGGCGGAAGCTGGATTCAGGTCAGCCTGGCACTGCTCATCGTAGGCATCGGCTTGCGCTACGGGCTGCCGAAACTACTGCGCTGGGCAGGCAAAACAGGCGACGGTTCCCCGCTGGACGGACAGGTGCGGGTGATTGAAACCCGTGCCGTGCCCAACGGGAGCCTGATGCTGGTCAAAGCGCGCGATAAACTGCTGCTGATTGGCAGCTCTCCGCAGGGCATGAACCTGCTGGCGGATTTGACCCCGCAGGGCGAACCCGCGCCTCAGGCGGCGGATACCGCCTTTGACAAAGTGTTACGCAACGCGCGCCCCTATCAACCAGCGATAGATCCCCAGCAGGCGGTTGCCGAACAGGTTCAATCGCGCCTGCATCAGGCACGCGAGCGACTGGCGCGTCTAAGCGGCGGAAGCGTTCAGGAGGGGGTTCGAGGATGAAGAGTCGCGCGCTCTGGATTGGACTGATGCTTGGTATCGGGCTGTTTCCTCTCTGGCTTTTCGCCCAGGACGCTCTCCCTCTGCCGCGCATCAGTGTGGAAGTCGGCAGTGCCCGCAACGCGCAGGAGGTGTCCACCTCGCTCCAGATTCTGGCGTTGCTGACCCTGCTCTCCGTCGCGCCGTCCATTTTGCTGATGATGACCGCCTTCACGCGGATTGTGATTGTGCTCTCATTTCTCAAGAGCGCGCTGGGGCTGCCCAACATCCCGCCGACGCCCGTGCTGATTGGCTTGAGTCTCTTCTTGACCTTCTATGTGATGGCGCCCACGCTGGACGCAATCAACGCCACCGCCTATCAGCCCTACATGCGCAAGGAGATTTCCTTCGAAGAGGCGCTGAACCGCGCCCAGAAACCGATTCGCGCCTTCATGCTCCGACAGACCTACACCAGCGACTTGAATTTATTCCTGCGCATGCGCAAGGCGCCTCCGCCCCGCACACCCGACGAAGTGCCGATGAGCGTGCTGATCCCCGCGTTCATGCTGAGCGAACTCAAAACTGCCTTCCTGATAGGCTTTTACATCTACATCCCGTTTCTGGTGATTGACCTTGTGGTGGCGAGCATGCTGCTCTCGATGGGCATGATGATGTTGCCGCCTGTGGTGGTCTCCACGCCTGCGAAGCTGCTGGTGTTCACGCTGGCGAACGGCTGGGGCGTGCTGGCACAGGCGTTAGTGCAGGGTTTCCGATAGGAACCGCTCGCGCTCCTCGGGCGCGTCGAAGCACCATGTGATGTGCCCCACCTTGCGTCGGGGTTTGGGCGCTTTGCCGTACAGGTGGAGTTTCGCGCGCGGGTCGCGCAAAACTTGCGCAGGGTCGGGCAGGTCGCCAAGGAGGTTTTGCAACACCATGTAGCCTCTGGGCGCGGTGGAACCCAGGGGCAAGCCCAGGATTGCCCGCAAGTGATTCTCAAACTGGCTGGTGTGGGCGCCCTCAATCGTCCAGTGTCCGCTGTTATGCACGCGCGGGGCAACCTCGTTCGCCAGCAGCTGCCCCTTGAGTTCAAACCACTCGATGGTCATCACGCCCACATAGTTCAGCGATTCCATCAGGGCGCGGGCGTGGCGCTCTGCCTGCTCCTGCAGGGCAGGTGTGAGGTTAGGAGCTGGCGCAATAGAGCGGTAGAGAATCCCTTCGCGATGGTGGTTTTCCACAAGGGGGTAAAACGCAAGTGTGCCATCCAGCGCACGCACGGCAATAATAGACACCTCGCGCTCAAACGGCACGAACGCTTCCGCAATCAGGGGATGCGCTCCAAAACGCGCCACTGCCTCCATAAACTCCGATTCGGTTCGCACAACTGCCTGCCCTTTGCCATCGTAGCCGGAGCGGCGCGTTTTAATCACCGCGGGCAATCCGACAACCTCCAGCGCCATACGAGGGTTGTGAGGGTCTATCGGCGTGAAGGCGGGCACAGGAATGCCATGCGCCTGCAGGGTCTGCTTCTCAACCAGGCGGTCCTGAAAGGCATACAGTGCCTCTGGGGTGGGGCGTACAGGCACGCGCTCTGAGAGCCAGCGTGCGCTCCCCACAGGCACATTTTCAAACTCGTAGGTGATGACCTCGCAGCGCTCCACGAGCTGGGTCAGAGCGTGCGTGTCTTCGTAAGGATAAGTCAGCAGGGGCGCGACCTGACCCGCGCATGCTTCCGGGTTGGGGTCGTAAAAGAGGCACTGAATCCCCAGCGGATAGCCCGCGAGCGCCATCATGCGCCCCAGCTGACCACCGCCCAGCACACCGACGACCCGATCCATGGCTCACTCACAGCGTGGGTCCGGGTTTGCCAGCACGGCTTCGGTCTGGCGCTGACGATAGGCACGCAACGCCTCGCGGAACTGGGGATACTTGTTGGCGAGGATGGCGGTTGCCAGTAGCGCCGCATTAATCGCTCCCGCTTTGCCGATTGCCAGCGTGCCTACCGGCACGCCTGCAGGCATCTGCACGATAGAGAGTAGCGAATCCAAGCCTTTCAGAGCGTGCGACTCGATGGGCACGCCCAGCACAGGGAGAGTGGTTTTGGAAGCGGTCATGCCGGGCAGGTGCGCCGCGCCGCCCGCGCCCGCGATAATCACTTCAATCCCGCGCGATTCGGCGGTGCTGGCGTACTCAAACATCCTGTCGGGCGTGCGGTGTGCCGAGACAATCTGCACTTCGTACGGGACGCCCAGTGTCTCCAGCGTTTCCACAGCGTGCTTCATGGTTTCCCAGTCGGAGCGCGAACCCATAATCACGCCCACCAGCGGCTGTTGGGGTCTCATCGCGCCCCAATTCTACCCCGAGCTGTGCTACAATTAGAGCAGGATGCGTTTTGATTCTCGTCTGGATGCCTATCGTGAGCTGGGCGTTTCGGAGACCGCCTCGGCAGACGCGATTCGGCAAGCCTACTTGCGGCTCGCGCGTCAATATCATCCTGACCATGCGCCCGAAGGCAAGCAGCAAGAATACGAGGAGCGCATGAAGCGCATCAACTCGGCGTATGAGATTTTGAGCGATCCTCAAAGGCGTGCGCTTTATGACCGTGCGCGGCGTCCCAGTGCGCCTGCCCCCGCGACGGTGCGCATCACGCCTCATGGGTACAGTGTGCCCCGCTCGGCGCCGCGCGACCCGTATTCCACCATGCGGGCGGGCTATCAGCAGCGCTACTATCGGGTTCAGGTGAACACCCAGCGGATGCCTCCGTGGGCGCGCCTGCTGGTGGGGCTGTTCAGCGGGCTGGGGCTGGTGATTGGCTTCGTGCTGGGGCTGCCGTTCGGGATTATTGGCTGCGTTCCGGGAGCGCTGGTGGGCTTGATTGGGGGCGCGCTGGTGGGGTTGGGCGCTGTCTACCTGACTGCGCTGCTGGTTCCCATTCTGGTGCTGGGCTGGCTGGGGCAGGTGGCGCTGGGCGAAACGGGACTGTGGGGCGGTGCCGGGCTGGGCGTGCTGATAGGCATCTGGGTAGTCGTGCGGCTCTGGAGGCGCGCTAACAGCGGTTTCCGAAGTTAAACAGAACCATAAGCAAATCGGCGTCATCCACCACGCCGTCGCGGTTCAGGTCTGCCGAAGGGAACCCCGTTTGACCGAAGTTGAACAGCACCTCCAGCAGATCGGCGTCGTCCACCATGCGGTCGCGATTGGCGTCGCCCTCCAGTTGACACCCGCCTGTCAGCTTTAGGATAAAACCTTCCACTTTGCCCGTGGGGCGCCTGCCCACGCCGACGACTGTGCTGCCGTCTGCGGAGATGGCGCGCGCCACCAGCAACACCGAGCCATCCGAAAGCAGATTCGCGAAACGCTCGTTCAAATTTACCATGCCGTCTGCAGGAGTCCAGAGCGCAACATAGCTGACATAATGGCTTCCTTCCATCCTTAGGAGTTCGCCCACAACCGCGTTCCCGTCGGCAGAAACGCCATAGGCGATGCTTTCGATGAATCCTGGGGGGACGCCCAGATTTTCCATCGCGCCGTTGCGCCAGCGGAAGGCGCGCGCCCGCCCGTCGGGGATGGTAGCGCTCCCCACCACAATCTGCCCATCGGGCGAAAGAGCGTAGGCACGCGACTCTGAGCCGCCCAGCGTGCCCAGATTTAGCATACCTTCGGGCGTTTTACACAGCGCTCGGATACCTCCCCCTGCGTTCCTCCCAAAGCCTGCGATAATTTGCCCATCTGACGAGAGAGCGCGTGGTGTAAAATCCCAGTAAGGACTGGTGTCCAGAAGCCACACATTTCCAGCAGCACGCCAGCAGAACGGCTCCCAGACGCTTCCGTGTGTCACCACGCCCGCAATCATGCTGCCATCGGCAGAAACCGCATACGCTTCGCTGGCGCGATGACCATAAAAGGTGCCCATATTCTGCATGCCTGTGGCAGATGTCCATCGGAAAGCGCGTGTATAGCCTGCAAAATCATAGCTCCACCCGGCTACAACCTGTCCATCGGCAGAAACAGCGAGCGCTCGGCTGCTTCGCCCGCCCAGCGTGCCCAACAGCGCCACCCCAGACGACTCCGCCCATCGCACCGCATAGGTATTCACACCGATTTGCACCACTCCCACTGCCACAGCTCCATCCGCGGAAACCGCGTAGAATTCCGAACTCAAGGCGTCTGCAGGCTCCTCCAGCCACCGCAGGGTCTGTGTGGAACCATAAGGCACGCCTGAAATCAACACGAGCAACGCCCAGATTCTCATGGTTTTTTAGGAACCACCTCAATCTCGAACAGTTTGGGCCATAATTTGCCTGTTACGAAGATGCGCTTATTCTGGCGGTCATAGGCGATTCCGTTCAACACATCTGCCTGGCTCGCCTCCTGGGGTTTCAGCAAGCCAGAAAGGTCAATCCAGCCCAGCACCTCGCCCGTTTTTGGAGAGATGCGCACAATCATGTCGGTCTGCCACACATTCGCCCAGATTTCGCCCTCAATATATTCCAGTTCGTTCAGGTCGCGCACAGGCTTCCCCTGATCATGCACCCGTATCTGGCGCACGATGGCGAAACTGGCGGGGTCGCGGAAGGTGAGCGTGTCGGAACCGTCGCTCATAATCAGGTGGGTACCATCGTTGGTCAGCCCCCATCCTTCGCCCGTGTAGCGGAACTCCACATCGGAGCGGAACGAGTCGCGCTCATACACAAAGCAAACCCCGTTGCGCCAAGTGAGCTGATAAATTCGGTTATTGAGGAGGGTGATGCCCTCGGCGAAAATCTCGGTGGGCAGGCGGCGAATCTGAAGCACTTTGCCCGTGCGCAGCTCCACCTTGCGCAAAGAGGATTGCCCCTCCAGCCCCGTGCTTTCGTACAGGAAGCCGTTGTAATACTCCAGCCCCTGCGTGAACGCCTTCGGGTCGTGTGGGTAGGTCTGTACCACGCGATAGGTATAGAGGGGGGTCTCTCTGGGGGCAGTGTCGGGGGTAGACTTCGTCCCCGTCTGCTCACGCGGGGTCTCGGTTTGCCCGTCAGCGGTTGGCGCTTTCGCGGGTTGACACCCGTTCAACGGCGAGACCAGCACAATTGCAAGCCACACCCAGCGCATGCCGATAGTGTACCCCACACCCCTGCAAAAATGCGCCCCGCATGCCGATATTAATACGGGGAGAGAACGATGCAGACGAAAACCTATGTAGCGCCGACGAAACTGGAAGCGCTGCTCAAAATCCGCGAGGAGCTGGGAGCCGATGCGGTTGTCGTGAGCGAGCGCACCGTTTGGAAGGGCGGACTGTTCCGACGCAAGCCGATGGTGGAAATCACCGTGGGCATCAAAGAACCTGAAGGCGGCAAAGTAGAGCCGAAGGGGATCGATTCCATAGACCCCACTCAGACGCGCCTGCGCCGACTGGAACGCGAACTCGGCGAGCTCAAGGAGATGGTGCATAAACTACTCCTCGCAGGCGCTCCTGATGCAGAAGTAGCGCCGCCACAGGCAGTTGTGGCGCCTTCCGATGACCATCCGCTGTTGCGCCCGCTGCTGGCGGCAGGCGTGGAACCCGATATTGCACGCGAACTCCTGCGCCGCGTGCCTCGAATCCCCCAGAACGCCGCGATGGATGCCCTGAAGCGCACACTGATCACTCGCATCCCGATAGGAGGAGCGCTACGACGCGAGAGCCGCACCCAGCAGGTCGTTGCCCTCGTGGGACCCACAGGGGTCGGGAAGACCACCACGATTGCCAAACTCGCCGCCATCCATGCGCTGGATTACAATCGGCGTGTCGCGCTCCTTTCGCTGGACACCTACCGAATCGGTGCCGTAGAGCAGCTGCGCACTTACGCCAGCATTATGAACCTGCCCCTGCACATCGCCACTACGCCCGAAGAGGTCAAAGAGGGGCTGGAGCTGTTTCGGGGCTACGAGCTGGTGCTGATTGACACCGTAGGGCGCGGTCAACGCGACGAGGCACACCTGACCGAGATGCATCGGGCGCTCGCGCCTGCAAACGCGCAGATCTATCTGGTGCTTTCCGCAACCAGCGACACCGCCGTGCTGCTGGAATCCGCGCAAAAATTCGCCATCTTTGAACCCGAATCGCTGATTCTCACCAAAACCGACGAAGCGGTTCGGTTCGGGAACTGTGTGAACCTGTGTGTGCGGGTAGGGCTACCGATTGCCTACTTCACCACAGGACAGCGTGTGCCCGAAGATATTCAACCTGCGGACGCTCGCTGGCTGGCATGCAGGGTGTTGAGCGAATTTGCCGACTGCGCTCCCGCCACACGCCCTCTTGCATTCGCCCACCCGGAAGAGGTATAATTACGGGCGTGCGGGAGTAGCTCAGGGGTAGAGCACTGGCCTCCCATGCCAGGGGTCGCGGGTTCGAATCCCGTCTCCCGCTCCATTTTTTATTCTACTTGCGGCAGGGGGGTGCGGTTTGCAGGACCAATCCTCGAAGGCGGCCAGAACACAAACAGCGCTTTGCCCACCACCCG
>CAZQPV010000043.1:9484-17239 GCA_964595265.1 uncultured Fimbriimonadales bacterium | reverse complement strand
CCGCCGCAATTTGAGGTGGCAGAGGTTATTAATCTCCAGGCAATCCGCGACAGCGCAAGGACAAGGCGGTGAGGTGTGTCGCACGCAGGCAGTGGATGCCTGCGTGCATCGCGCTGTTTTACGCCATCATTTTGCGCAACACCATCGGCAGGATGCCGCCGTGGCGGTAGTATTCCACCTCAATCGGCGTGTCCACGCGCGCCAGCACCTGGAAGGTGCGCTCGGAGCCGTCGGGCTTGCGGGCGCGCACGGTCAGCACCTTGCGCGGGCTGAGAGTGTCAATCCCCTCAATCGTGAAAATTTCCTCGCCCGTAAGCCCCAGCGTTTGCACATTCTCGCCCGGCATGAACTGCAACGGCAGCACGCCCATGCCCACCAGGTTGCCGCGATGGATGCGCTCGAAGCTTTCGGCAATCACGGCTTTCACGCCGAGCAGGGCGGTGCCTTTGGCTGCCCAGTCGCGCGAGCTGCCCGAACCGTACTCCTTGCCCGCCAGCACAACCAGCGGCGTGCCAGACGCCTTGTAGCGCTGGCATGCCTCAAAGATGGTTGTGCGCTCGCCCGTGTCCCAGTGGATGGTGTAGCCGCCCTCCACGCCTGGCAGAAGCAGGTTCTTGATGCGGATATTCGCGAAAGTGCCGCGAATCATCACCTCGTGGTTGCCGCGCCGCGAGCCGTAGGTGTTAAAGTCGCGCGGGTCCACGCCCTTGCTAATCAGATACTGCCCCGCGGGGCTGTCCACGGGGATGCTGCCTGCAGGCGAGATGTGGTCGGTGGTGATGCTGTCGCCGAAGATGGCAAGCACCCGTGCGCCCACGATGTTTTGCATGGGGGGCGGCGTGTCGGGCATGTCATCAAAGTAGGGCGGGCGCTGGATGTAGGTGCTGTTCGGGTCCCACTCATACACCTCCGATTCGGGAACCGGCAGCGCACGCCAGTGTTCGTCGCCGTCAAAGACCTGCGCGTAGCGGTGTTTGAACATCTCGGAGCGCAGGGCGCGCGCAATCGTGTCGCGCACTTCCTGCGGGCTGGGCCACAGGTCGCGCAGGGAGACGGGTTCGCCGTTCGGGTCGTGCCCCAGCGGTTCATTCAGGAGGTCAATCTCCACAGTGCCTGCCAGCGCATAGGCGACCACCAGCGGCGGCGAGGCGAGATAGTTCGCCTTCACCAGCGGGTTGATGCGCGCCTCAAAGTTACGGTTGCCCGATAGCACTGCTGCCACCACCAGGTCGCCCTCTTTGATGGCTTTCGCAATCGGTTCTGGAAGCGGACCGCTGTTGCCGATGCAGGTCGTGCAGCCGTAGCCCACCACATGGAAGCGCAACGCTTCCAGATAGGGCAGCAGCCCCGCGTTTTCCAGGTAATCCGTAACTACGCGGCTGCCCGGCGCCAGGCTGGTTTTAACCCACGGCTTGACGGTCAGCCCGCGCTCTACCGCTTTTTTCGCCAGCAGCCCCGCCGCCACCATCACCATCGGGTTGGAAGTGTTGGTGCAGGAGGTAATCGCGGCAATCACCACATCACCGTGCTTGAGGAACACCTCTTCGCCGTCTATCAACACGGGCACGCCCGCGTGTCCGCGCTCAGCGGGGGTTGCTTCTGCAGGCGACTCGTTGTCCCAGCGTCCGTCCTGGGGAGGCGTCATCCCGAAGCCGCCTTCACGAATGGGCGTGTAGAGCAGCCGCTGGAAGGTCGGCTTCATCTCCCGCAGCGGTACGCGGTCATGCGGGCGTTTGGGACCCGCAAGGCTCGGCTCCACCGTACTCAAATCCAGCTCCACGACGGTGGAATATTCGGGGTCGGGAGTCTCGTCGGTGCGGAACAGGGCGTTTTCCTTGCAGTAGGCTTCCACCAGCCGCACGAGGCTCTCGTGGCGTCCCGTGAAGCGCAGATAGTCCAGCGTGCGCTGATCCACGGGGAAGAAGCCCATCGTGGCGCCATATTCAGGAGCCATGTTCGCAATCGTGGCGCGGTCCTCCACAGTCAGCGAGCTCAAGCCCGGTCCGAAGAATTCCACAAACTTATCCACCACGCCGACCTTGCGCAAAAGCTGCGTGACGGTCAGCACGAGGTCGGTCGCGGTCGCGCCTTCGGGCAGCTGCCCCGTGAGCTTGACACCCACTACCTGCGGGATGAGCATATAGTAGGGCTGTCCCAGCATGACGGCTTCCGCCTCGATCCCGCCCACGCCCCAGCCGAGAATGCCGAGCGCGTTAATCATCGTGGTGTGGCTGTCCGTGCCCACCAGTGAGTCGGGGAACGCCAGCGCCTCGCCGTTTACATCTTTGGTGTAGACCACACGCCCCAGATACTCCAGATTCACCTGATGCACAATCCCCGTGCCGGGGGGAACCACACGGAAACCGTCGAACGCCTGCTGTGCCCAGCGCAGGAGCATGTAGCGCTCGCGGTTGCGTTCGAACTCTTTCTCCACATTATAGAAAAAGGCGTACTCGGTGCCAAAATAGTCCACCTGCACGGAGTGGTCAATCACCAGATCGGCAGGCACAACGGGGTTGATGCGTTTGGGGTCTTTGCCGCGTGTCTGCATCGCATCGCGCATGGCAACGAGGTCTACCACGCAGGGCACGCCTGTGAAGTCCTGCAAAATAACGCGCGTGGGCATCAGGGGAATTTCTTGAAGCGGGGGCTGGGGTTGCCAGCTGGCAAGCGCGCGCAAAACGGTTTCTGTCTCTTCGCCCAGCAGCAGCGCGCCTTCGGGCGACTCCGCCACGCGCAACATGTTCTCTAACAGGATACGGATGGAAAAAGGCAATCGGTCTATGGTGCCCAAACCCTGTTTTTCGGCGGCGGGCAGGCTGAAGTAGGTGTAATTCTGTCCTTCTACCGAGAGTGTGGCTTTTGTCGTCATCGCTCGCTCCTCCGTAGAGATTGTACCTCAAGAGGAGCGCGACAGCCCTGCTGCTATTCGTCAAAGGGGAGCGCACTGGGGCCGGTCTCGCCGGCAACGGCGCAGGGTTCCGCACCGTCGTCGAGATAGACCAGGGCAGCCGCTTCACAGAGAGCATCATACCCGATGCTATCTGCTACAGTAGAGGCGCGTGAACCGTCTGGGAGAAGTTTTGTTCCTTAGCACCCGCTCCCAAACTCGAACAACACCATCAGCAGGTCGGCATCGTCGACCACGGAGTCCTGATTCAGATCGGTGCAGAGGTTGTCGCCGCTCACGCCGAAATCGAACAGCACATTGAGCAGGTCGGCGTCGTCCACGCAGCCGTCGTTGTTAACATCGCCCGCGCGCGGGGCGCATCGTCCCCAGGCGTCCAGCAGATAGCCTTCTTTGCGTCGTGTTGCCGCGTTGTAGCCATAGCCGACGATGTAGCGCCCGTTCGGTGAAATGCCGTAGGCGCGTTCGAGATAGGAGCCTGGGGTCAGTAGCGGGGCGTAGGTCTCGTTGAGGTCCTCCGACCCGCCCGAAACTGTCCATCGGAAGGCGCGCCATCCGCCGCCTGCTATCTCGGAGGAGCCGACCACGATGGAGCCGTCCGCCGAGACATCATACGCTTCGCTCCGCGCGCCGCCCAGCGTTTCCAGACTGATCATGCCATCCTGCGCAGTCCAGCGGAAGGCATAGTGGTTGCCATTGATCTTGTACGCGCGTCCGACCACCACCTGTCCCGACTCTGAGATGGCATAGGCGTTGCTCCAGAAGCCGCCCAGGGTGCCGAGATTCTGCACTGCGCCGCCGCTCCAGAGGGTTGCCAGAATAGTGTTTCTGGCGTTATGGGTCTCGCCTACGATGACCGCGCCGTTGAAACTGGCATCGTAAGCCGATCCAAAAGAGCCGCCCAGGGTGCTGAGCTCCACAATTCCGCTGTCGCGCCAGAAACATGGGAGCGTTGCGCCCGCGCTATTCTGGGCCCAGCCTACAATCGTACTCCCATTCGCAGAAATGCCTCGTGCGGCGCTGTCCGTTCCGCCCAGAGTACCGAGATTCTGCAGCCCCTCGTTCGAGGTCCAGCGGAAGGCTTGTGGGCGTCCACTGGTGTTGTGCGCCCAACCCACAATAACGCCCCCATCCGCAGCGACAGCATAGGCGACGCTCTCGTCGCCGCCGAAAGTGCCCAGGTCATGAATAGTACCATCGGCAAGCCAACGCACCGCGCGCATTGAGTTCAGCAGTACATTGCGCGCCCAGCCCACCACGACAGAGCCGTCCGCCGAGACCGCACGCGCCTGACTCTCGTATCCACCCAGCGTGCCCAGCCAGCGGAGCGACTGCGCTTCCGCGCACACGCTTAAACCCAGACTCAAAACCAGACTCGATGGCGCCACAAACCCCTTGCGCATCGTTCTCACCGTATACCAAGACTCCCCTGAGGCCGTTTCTGTTGCAGGCGCGGGCATTATCCCACGAACAGGCGCGACTTGCTGAGCTCCATCTGCATCGTTACAAGACGATGATAGACGCCCTCGCGCGCCATCAGCTCGTCGTGCGTGCCGATTTCAGCAATCCGCCCGCGCTCCAGCACCACAATCCGGTCGGCATTACGAAGGGTCGAGAGACGGTGCGCAATCGCAATCGTGGTGCGGTTCTGTACCAGTCGCTCCAGCGCTTCCTGAATCAGGCGCTCGGTTTCGGTATCCACCGAAGCGGTCGCCTCGTCCAGTATCAGTATCTTCGGGTTGCGCAGGATGGCGCGGGCAATCGCGATTCGCTGGCGCTCGCCACCTGAGAGCCGATGCCCGCGCTCGCCCACCCAGGTGTCGTAACCATCGGGGAACCGCATGATGAAATCGTGCGCGTTCGCGGCTTTGGCGGCAATAATAATCTCCTCCAGCGTCGCATCGGGTCGAGCATAGGCGATGTTCTCACGAATCGTGCCCGGGAACAGGAAGGTATCCTGCAACACGACCCCGATGTGTTTGCGCAAATCCTGCATGCGAATCTCGCGCAAATCTTTGCCGTCCAGCAAGATTCGCCCGCGCGTCGGGTCGTAAAAGCGGCAGATGAGGTTAATCAGGGTCGTCTTGCCCGAACCCGACGGACCCACCAGCCCGATCATCTCGCCGGGGCGAATCTCCAGATTGATGTCGTGTAGCACAGGATGGTGCTTCTCGTAGCCGAAGGAGACATTTTCAAACACAATTGCGCCCTGCACTTCCGTTAGCGGTTGCGCTTCGGGCAGGTCGCGCACTTCGGGTTCAGTGTCCAGCACCTCAAACACGCGCTCGGCAGCGGTTACGGTACGCGACGCCCAGTCCATAATGTTGGTGATGATGCTCAGCGGACCGAACAGCATACCGATATACGACAGGAATGCGACCAGCTTGCCGAGTTCAAAAGTGCCTTCCAGCACGCCGCGCCCCCCGACATACCAGATGACAAAGGAGCTGGACATCACCAGAAACGAGATAAGCGGGAACACGCTGGCGTTGATTTTGCCCGCAATCATCCCCGTTTCGGCAATTTCGAAGTTGCGCTGGTTGAACTTTTGCATCTCGCGCTCTTCCTGCGTGAAGGCTTTCACCTCACGGATGCCCGAAAGCGTGCCGCCCAGATGCGCTGTCAGGCGCGACCAGCGATGCCAGTGCCGACGCCACACCCGAATCACCCGACGCCACGCATACCGCGAAAGCCACACAATAAACGGTGCAGGAATCAACACCAGCATGCTGAGTTTCCAATCCATCCACACCATCACCGCCGCAATGCCGAGAATCATCAACAGGTTGAGTGTGATGGTGGGCGCGCTGTTCACCAGAAAGTCGTACAGGGCGTCGGTGTCGCGCGTGACGCGGCTCATGATGGAGCCAGTCTGGCGGCGGTCAAAATAGCTCAGCGAGAGCCAGTTCAGATGCTCAAAGAGTTTGGAGCGTAGCTCAAAAGAGATTCGGCTGCCCAGCCATGCGTTCAGGCGCCCCCGTGCGATATTGATCAGCGTGCCTGCGAACCGAATGCCTATCAGGGCTAACAGCAGCCAGACAAAAAGGTGTGTGTTCGCGCGCGGCACCAGCACTTCGTCAATCAGGATCTTGGTGAGGTAGGGCGGGGTAAGTTCAATTCCTGCGCTCAACATCGCCAGCAGCGAGCCGAGCGCCATATATTTCCAGTAAGGACGCACCATTTTGAGCAGGCGTATCAGCACCTGCCCTTGCGAACGGCATGCGGGGCACGAGATGGCGTCTTCGGGGATAGGGCGCCCACATCGCTCGCACACCGCCTGCTTGCGCTCAATCGGCGGCGCCTCTTCGCCGCGCAGAATCGCCTCCAGGCGTAGCTTCACCTGCCCGAACAGGCTCGCCAATGCGCTGCTGTAGCGAATCAGCTCAATAATCCGCCCGTCGGTCAGGCGCACCTCCAGCGCCGACGCGCCCACCAGCTGGCGGATGCGGACCGACTCCAAATCGTTCAGAGGCACAATCTGCACAATTTCGGGCTGAAGCGACTCGGAGGCGTGCCCGTTGGTGTGCTTGCGGAGCCAGGGGAGCCGTGCGCTGGTGCTGGGTTCACTCAGCGAGCGGTTCACACGCAGGGTGATCAGGGCGGTATCGGTTAACACGAGCCAGCTCTCGCCGAAGCGCCCTTCGGGCGAGAGATCCGAGGCGAAAGCCATGTCGATCTTCGCCGTTCCGACCACCTTTTCGACGACTGCACGCAATTCGGGCGGCAGGCGTCTCTCCGTACTGTCCATTACAAGTGAATTATACCCCTTGAAAGCACCATGCGGTTCTTCAAACCCTCGCTCGCTTTGTTCCGTAATTATAAGTGAGTGAGTATAATAACTCAGGGGGTCATGCGATGCCATGGTCAAGTTTGCTGGAATGGTGGAACCTGATTTTTGCGCTCCCGTTCGGGGTGGGGCTCCTGCTGGGCGCGGGGTTCGCCCTGACAGGACTGATTGATGTGGGGGGCGATGCTCCTGGAGACGCCGCACACGACGCAGGCGACGCCCATGCGGACACCGCACACGACGCGGGCGACGCCGCCGATTCAGACCACGATACCTCGGTGCTGAAAGATATTCTACACTGGTTTGGTGTGGGCACAGGCATTCCCCTCACGCTCCTTTTGCCCGCGCTGATGATGGCATGGGGCTTTGCAGGCTTGACGGTCAACCACTTGCTGGAGCCACTGTTGAAAACCCCGCTTCTCTACTTCCCAGTTTCAGCGGTTGCAGGAATAGGCGCGATGATTCTTACAGGGCGCTTCGCCTCCTTCCTCGCACGCAAACTGGGGATTTTCGACGAGACCCCTGCGCCCACCCGACAGGATTTGATTGGCTGTTCGGGTTACGCAGTGTTCACTATCACCGAAACAGAAGGGGTTGCCAACATCCGCTCCAGAACAGGCGACATTCACCGTGTCGTGTGCCGCGTGCCACCCGAACACCCGCCAATCCCTGCGGGAACTCAACTGATTGTTGTTGGGTATAATCATGACAGTGGCGACTTCTTTGTGGAATCGCACCCTTTCGCGATAGAGCCTGCCTCCACACAACAGCAGGAACTTCGCGAGAATGAGCAAACTCATATTGGGGGACAAACTTCCTAAGGGGGTTCAACGATGATACAGCTGATGATGTTGCTTGGGCTGGTGCTGATGGCGTATGCCATTTACGGGCAGATGAGCGGCTCGCTGGGGGCGGGGCAAGCCACGATTATCGGTGGATTAGGGCTGGGACTCTTCCTGATTGGAGGCGTTTTGTGGCTCATCCGCCACTGGCTGCTGCGCCCTTCGGCGAACCTCGCCTATGTGATTACCGGTCTTGGGGGACGGCGCGTCGCCATCGA
>CAZQPV010000043.1:0-9384 GCA_964595265.1 uncultured Fimbriimonadales bacterium | reverse complement strand
TCGGCGCTGGTGTTCGAAAAACTTGTCTCCGCGCTCCGCAGTGTGGCTGCCACGAAAGACCTCGTGGAGATCCACGCTCAGCGCGACGCCTTCGCCAGCGCGGTGCAACAACTCGTGCGCAGCGACCTGGAGCAGAACGGGCTGACGCTGGAATCGGTCACTATCTCGCGTTTGGACCAGACCTCGCAGGAGCTGCTGTCGGACAACAACATCTTCGACGCGCAGGGTAAGCGCAAAATCACCGAGATTACGCAGGCGGCGCTGGTGGAGCGCAACCGCATCGAGCAGGAGGCGCGGCGCGAAATCACCCTCAAAAATGTGCAGACCCAGAAAGAGATTCTGGAGCTGGAGCGCCAGCGCGCCGAAGCCGAAGCTGCCCAGCAAGCCGAAATCGCCAAGATTCAGGCAGAGCGCAAGCGTGAAGCCGAAACCTATCGCATCGAGCAGGAACGCCAGATTCAGGAAGCCCAGATTCAGCAAGATCAGGCTGTGCGCGTCGCGGCGGTAGAGCGCGACCGCCTGCTGTTGCTCAAACAGCAGGAGCTCCAGAAGACCGACATCGAGCGCGCGAAGGCGATTGAGCTGGCGGAACGCGAGAAAGAGATTGCCGTCGCCGAAGCGGAGCGCAAGCGAGCGGAAGCCGAAAAGGCGGCTCTGGAAGCCCAGGCAGAGCGCGAGCGCGCCAACCAGCAGATTATCACCGTGCAGCAGCTCGCGGCGGCGGAACGCGAGGCGCAAGCTAAACTTATTGCCGCCAAACAGCAGATCGAGCAGGAGCGCATCAAGCGCCAGACCGAGGTGGAGGTGCAAGCGTTCGCCGAGGTCAAGCAAGCCGAAGCCAAAAAGCAGGCGGCGGAGCTGGAAGCTGAAGCCATCCTCACCCGCGCCGAAGCGGAAGCCAAAGCGCGTGAGCAGGTTGCCCGCGGCGAGACCGCTCTCAAGATGGTGGATGTCAACATCGCTCGCGAGCAGGTGGAGGTGGAACGCGCCCGCGTGGAGGTGGAACGCCAGGCGCTCGAGTATCGCCAGACCTACAGCGAAGCCGCGCTCAAATTCGAAATCGAGAAACTGCGCATTGAAGCCCAGCGCGATGTGCAGGTGGAACTGGCGCGCGCGATTGGCGAGTTCATGAGCCGCGGCAACATGAACATCTTCGGCGACCCCGAAACCCTCGCCCGCATGACCGAACAGTATGCCAAAGGGCTGGGGCTGGGCATGGCGATCGACGGGGCGCTGAGCGGGCTGAGCGCGCTCGGCGATGGCAACGGCAAACTTGGCGAGATGGCGCAACAGCTGATGCAAATTGCCCAGCGCATGGGCGCCGTGCGGATGCAAGCCCAGCACGACTCGGCGCGCCCCACCGAACCCGCAACGCCCGACGCCGCAGAGAGCAAAGACGAAGCCGCTGAGAAGGCGTAAGGGCAAGCCGCTATAACGCTACTGGGGGCAGTCCATCGGGCTGCCCCCTTTTCATCGCACAAGCCCTCGGAGAGGGCGCAATAGGGTACAATTCCGCCATGACTGCGCGTGAGCGTGTGCAGGCAGTCATAACAGGGCAGGTTCCCGACCGATTGCCCTACAGTTTCTGGTACCACTTTCGCACGGAGTCGTGGTTTCCACCCGCACTGCACGCTGAGTTTCGGGCGCCGGCTTCCCCGGAACTGCTGCAAGCCTATGTGGAGGGGATGGCGCGCGCTGAGTATGAGTTCTGGCGCCGCTACGAACCCGACATCCTGAAAGTGATGCACGACATCCCCTACGAAACCCCCGACGGCATGCACTGCGTCCATACGCCTGAAGATTGGGCGCGCCTGCCGCGTTTAGACCCCCACACGGGACACTTCGGCGCCCAGCTGGAGGTGTTGCGCCAGCTGCGAGAGCGCGTCCCCGAAAGCACACCGATTGTGGAGACCCTCTTTAACGCCTTCTACTACGCGAACAAAATCAGCCACAAGCGCCTGCTGGAGCATCTGGAACAGGAGCCTGAAGCCGTGCAAGTGGGTTTACAGACCCTGCAGGCGAACCTGCTGGACTATGCGCGCGCTGTGCTGGAAGTGTGCGACGGAATCTACTATGCCGTGAACGGAATCAGCATCGACACCGCCCCGCGCGAGGTTTATGCCCGCTACTTCCTGCCACTGGATCGGGCGATGCTCGAGGCGCTTGCTGGCGCGTCGCTGGTGATTCTGCATCTACACGGCTACGGCGAGCTGTATGCCGACTTAATCGCCAGCGCGCCATGCTCTATCGTCTGCTGGAGCGATCGGGGCTGCACCCTAAGCCTTGCGGAAGGCAAACGACTTTTCGGGAAAGCGGTCATGGGCGGGATTGACGAGTTGAACCTTGCCCAGATGAGCCGCGAGCAGGTGTTCCAGCAGGCACATGAGGCGTTTGACTCGCTGGGGCAGACTCCCTTCATCCTTGCACCCGGGTGTGCCGTGCCAACCGACATCAACCCCCAGCTGCTGGGCGCGATTCGCGAATTCGCGGAGCGCACACGATTTCGCTCACCGTAAACCTCATTTTCGCCTGCTCACTATGGAATAACCTCCCTTGACGGAGGGTAGGCATTGGTTGGCGTTGGCGAGCTTTTCGTGCAGGAAGGCTTGATTACCGAAGCGCAGCTCCACGAGGCGCTCCAGAAACAGCAGGAGGGCGTGCCCCTCTCGCTCGACCATCTACTGGTGCAGATGGGCTACATCAGCGAGAAGGACCGCGTGCGCGTGATGGGACTGCTCTGGAACGCGCCCTTTTTAGACCTCAACGATACGCCCCCTGACCCTGCCCTCGCCGAGCTGATCCCCGTCGAGTTAGCGAAACGCCACCGTGCCGTACCCGTATGCCGTGAAAATGGCAAGCTCACTGTCGCGATGGTGGACCCGCTGGACATCTTCGCCATCGACGAGCTTGCAAACTACACCAAACTCGACATCGAAGCCTGCATCGCCACCGAAGAGGATGTGCAAAACGCCATCCGCAAGCTTTATAAAGACAAGGCAAACCAGGTCGTCAACGAGACGGTGCGCGAGCTGCTGCAGGATCTCGCGGGCAGCGATATCGATATCAGCACGGCAAGCGAGGAAGAGCTTTCGGCAGAGGCGCTGCGTGATCTGGCGGATGAGGCGCCTGTCGTTAAGCTGGCGAACCAGATTATCGCGCAAGCCATCGCCGACGGCGCCAGCGACATCCATATCGAACCGGCTCGCGATTGCGTGAAAGTGCGCTACCGCATCGACGGCGTGATGATCGACTCGCTGGTGCTGCCCAAAAAGGTGCAGGCGCCCCTCACTTCCCGATTCAAGATTCTGGCGGATATGGACATCGCCGAGAAGCGCCAACCTCAGGATAATCGCATCAGCGCCACCATCGACGGACGCGAATACGACTTCCGCGTCTCTACCCTGCCCTGCGTTCACGGCGAGAAAATCGTGATGCGCGTGCTGGACAAAGGGAGCGTGCGTGTGGGGCTGGATAAACTTGGCTTCCTGCCCGACACCCTGGAAACCCTGGAAAAGGTTATCAGCCGCTCGTACGGCATCATTCTCGTGACAGGACCCACAGGCTCTGGAAAATCCACCACGCTCTACTCGATTCTGTCGCGCCTCAACACAGGGTTGGTGAACATCATCACAGCGGAAGACCCCGTGGAATACGAATTGCCAGGCATCAATCAGGTACAGGTCAACCCGAAGGCAGGTTTGACTTTTGCCAGCGCGCTTCGGGCGATGCTCCGTCAGGACCCCGACGTCATCATGGTGGGCGAGATGCGCGACCGCGAAACCGCCACGATTGCGATTGAAGCCGCGCTGACAGGGCATCTTGTGCTGTCCACGCTCCATACCAACGACGCCTCCAGCGCGCCCCCCCGCCTGATAGAGATGGGCGTGGAACCGTTTATGATTGCCTCATCGCTGATTGCAGTGCTGGCGCAGCGACTGGTGCGCACGCTCTGCCCGCGCTGTAAAGAACCGTATCGTCCCACCGAGCATGAGTTCGTGCGCTATGGCTTTACACCACCCCCGAATCTGCATGAGATTGAAATCTACCGCGCCCGCGGGTGTGAAGCCTGCAAAAACACGGGCTATAAGGGGCGCACGGGCGTGCATGAACTGCTGGTGGTGAACGACCCTATCCGCGACCTGATTTTGCAACACGCCGCCGCCTACACCATTCAAAAAGTCGCCAAAGAACACGGACTGCGCCTGCTCAAAGAAGACGCTTTAGCGAAAGTGCTTTTAGGACGCACCAGCATCGAAGAGATTGTGCGCGTTATCTACAGCGGCTAAGGAGGCTACCCAGATGAATACGCAGACCCAGACGATTCTGCAAAAGGTCAAAGAACTGGCAGTGCTGCCGCAGGTGGTGCATCAGATTATCAACCTGACCAACAGCCCAAACGCCACCGCCCGCGACCTAGAACGCCTGATTGGCTTGGATCAGGGCATGTCGATGCGGGTGCTGAACACGGTCAACTCCGCTTACTACGGCATGCAACGCAAAATCGGCTCTATCAAAGACGCGGTGGTGTTGCTGGGTTTCAAGACCGTGCGCCATATTGCGATGACAGCGAGCGTGTTTGACCTGTTTGTGGGCAAGACCGACCGACAGAACCTGCGTCGGGGCAAGTGGTGGCGCCATGCGATTGACACCGCGCTCTGCTGCCGTCTGATTGCTACGCAAACGCCCGACCTCTCGCCCGACGAAGCCTACACACTGGGGCTACTGCACGATGTGGGCAAGCCGCTGCTGGACCGCTACGGCGGCGAACCCTATGAGCGCGTGGAAGAGCTGATGGCACAGGGCACTCCCGAACTGGGCGCTGAGCGCCAGGTCTACGGAACCGACCATGCGGAAATCGGCGAGGTGGTCTGCCTGCACTGGGGCTTTCCCGAAAAGCTTGCCTACGCGATTGGCGAACATCACGCCGAGCACCCTGAAGGCTTGATGGACGCCCGCATGACCGCGCTGGTGGTGCTGGGGAACGCACTGGCGCACTGGCTGCGCCAGCCCGACATCTCCGAAGCGGAGTTTCTGTTCCACCTGCCCGAATGGGTGTATCAGACGCTTCACCTGCATCCGAGCCAGATTAGCGCCCTGCGCGT
Organism: uncultured Fimbriimonadales bacterium; assembly: GCA_964595265.1. GTDB lineage: Bacteria > Armatimonadota > Fimbriimonadia > Fimbriimonadales > GBS-DC > LDYB01. The sequence goes on along the minus strand of CAZQPV010000043.1, from coordinate 4,282 downwards.
GGCATGCGAATCCGAGATGAAAAGCTCGCCGCTGATTGCGCTGGCGCGATAAAAGCGGCTCACGCCAGAGCGCCCACCAGCGCCTCGATGCGCTCCAGCTGGCGCGACTCGGCGTAGGCGCGTAGCCCTGCGAGAATCTCCGTCAGCGCGCGGGGCTGCAGGTAGTGCACCGTGCCCACCTGAACCGCCGCCGCGCCCACCAGCATGAATTCCACCACATCCTCCCATGTGCAGATGCCCCCCACCCCGATCAGGGGCGTTTCGGGCATCGCCTGACGCACACGCCACACAGAGTATAGCGCGATCGGCTTAATCGCCGGTCCCGACAAGCCTCCCACCGCAGTCGCCAGTCGGAACCGCTGTGCGTGGGCGTCTATCGCCATCCCCCACGGGCTGTTAATCAGGCACAGGATTTCCGCTCCCGCCGAGACCGCTGCTCGCGCGATGGGTACAGGGTCGCCCGCATTCGGCGAGAGTTTGGCAATCAGCGGCAGGGGGGTTGCGTTGCGGACGGTCTCGATGACCTGCGCGGTGCGCTCTGGGTTCAGCCCGAACTCGGCGTATCCCGCTTCGGTATCGTGGCAGGCGAGGTTCACCTCGAGGGCAGCAATCCCTTCTGCCTGGCTGAGCGCTTCGGCGACAGCGCGATATTCCCCCAGGGTTTCCCCGCCAATGCTGACGACAATCGGCACGCTGAGCGTGCGGATTCGGGGCAGAATCTCCAGTATGAAGGTTTCGACGCCCTCATTCTGCAAGCCAATTGTATGGAGCATGCCTGCGGGCGTCTCAGCGACGCGGGGCGGCGGATTGCCTGCACGGGGAGCCAGTGTAATCGTTTTGACCACCAGCGCGCCTGCTTGCGACCAATCCACCAGCGGCGCGTATTCCAGCCCGTAGCCAACGCATCCCGCTGCCGTCATCACGGGGTTCGTCAGAGTCAGCCGACCCAGGCGCACGCGCAAGTCGGTCATTCCCAGCGCACCTCCTCTGCACGGAACACAGGCCCCTCCACGCACGCCCGCCGATACCAGACCCCGCCCTCCGGCAGGGCAATCGGCACGGCGCATCCACCGCACGCGCCCACCCCACACGGCATCGGCGCATCGAGCGAAATCTGGCACGGCACACTCCGCGCCAGGCAGATCTGGCTCACCACCTGAAGCATCGCGTTCGGTCCGCAGGCGTAGACCGCGCTGGGCACGGGTGCGGTCAGCGCCTGCTCCAGCAAATCGGTGACCAGCCCCGCGTAGCCCTGCGAGCCATCCTCGGTGGCGACATGCACTTCGGCTCCCAGCGCCCGGAACTCGTCCAGCCCCACCAGCAGATCGCGGCGGCGTGCGCCTGCCAGCATCACCAGGCGCTGTCCTTTGGGAAGCACTGACACCAGCCGCGTCGCCAGAAAGCTCAGCGGCGGCGCGCCCACCCCGCCCGCCACCAGAATATGACGCGCCACCCCCTCCACCGGCTGGAAATGATTGCCCAGCGGACCCAGCACCGAAAGCGTCGCGCCCACAGGCTTCAGCGAGAGCAGCTCCGTAAAGGGACCCTGCACCGCATAGAAGATGCTGAACACTCCCTTGTCGGGATTCGCACGCCAGATACTATAGGGGCGTCGCCACAGGGGCGCGTAGAGCGCCATCGGGCGCACCATCACGAACTGACCTGGCTGGGCTGTTTCCGCAATCGGCGGCGCATGCAGGATCAACTCATACTGGTTCGGCGCACGCATGCGATGCTCCACCACCGTAGCCGCAAGTTCCCACATCATCGGTAAGTGTACCCGCGCAGGAGACCCTCCACTTCAGGAGCTTCCCACTCCAACCCGAACACCGCCCCGAACTGGCGCTGCACCGCCTGCTTCACTTGCTCCATCGGCACGGGATGCCCCCGCAGGCGCGAGAGCGAGGTAACGCCCTTGTCAGCAATCCCGCAGGGCACAATGAGCTGAAACAGGCTCAGGTCGTTGTTCACATTCAGCGCGAAGCCGTGCATGCTGACCCACCGCGCCACGCGAATGCCAATTGCGGCGACTTTCTCGTCGCCGACCCAGACCCCCGTGTAGGGCGGGTTGCGCCCTGCCTGCACGCCAAACTCCGCAAGGCTCCGAATCAGCGCCTCTTCAATATCGCGCAAAAAATGGTGCAAATCGCGCCCGTGGGCTGCCACATCAAAAATCGGATAGCCCACCAGCTGACCCGGATTGTGGCAGGTAACATCGCCCCCGCGGTCGGTACGGCACACCTCAATTCCGCGCTGGATGTAGAATTCGGGGCTGAAAAGCAGATTCTCGGCGCGGAACCCTTTGCCCAGCGTGATCACGGGCGGATGCTCCAGCAGCAAGAGCGTGTCGGGAATGGCGTGCGTCTGGCGCTTTGCATGGAGTGCTTGCTGAATCTGCCACGCCTCCGTGTAGGGAATCAGCCCCAGATCCAATATCCATCCCCGACGCATCGTTTATTGGGCACGCGCACGTTGGATTGCCTGCTGAAGCACGGGGCGCACCGCCGCCACAGGCAGCACACACTCCGAAGCGCCCTGACCGAACCCCAGGTCTTCCTCATCGTCGCTTTTTGTGGCGGGGCGGATGGTGGAGATAACCCCCACCGCGAACCCTTCCGCGTCAAACACGGGCAGCCCCTGCTCTGAGGTCGCCACATCGAGAATGTACGCTTTGCGCGGCTTGGCGACCTCTGCAACCACTGTGAGCTTCATCAGATAAGGCACGAAGTCGTAGCCCCTGGGCATGCGTGCTATGCAGAAAAGCTCCGATCCGAGCTCCAGCGGGTTCTCTTTGAACTCCACAGGCTTGAGCGTGCGCCCCTGCAGGTCTTTGATTTTGAGAAACGCCAGCCCCAGCTGCGAGTCGGTCGCCACCAGCTGCGCGTCGTATTCCTTGCTTTCCTGCTCCAGAATGACCTTGAAACTCTGGGGCGCGAGTTTCAGATCTACCTTCTCCAGATGTTCGGGGTCTATATCCATCAGCTGAGCGAAGCTTTCGGTGGTCAGGATGGAGCTGGAAATCATCACCACTCCGTCTTCGGAGATGACAGCGCCGCGCTGGCTGAACTTGGCTTCTTCAGAGTGGCTTTCCCCTTCGGCTTTGACATCCACCTTGACCACCGCCCGCACGGTGACGATACTCGGCGAGACTTTCTGCACCAGCGTGCGGGTTCGGCTCACAGGCGATTGGGCGTGAGCCATCAGCATCAGAGCGAGCAGGCAAACAAATCCCGCAAGCATGCGTGTTTTCATCGTCGCCTCCTTACGGCTTGCGCTCCAGCGCTTTGTCCAGCGTGGGCTTGAATTCGGCATAGGGGAGCAGATAGACACTGAACGCGGAGGCGCTTCGTCCGCCAAACAGCCCGCTCGACTCCTCCTCCTGAGCGCTCTGGTCATAGATCAGGATAATCACGCCCACTGCGTCGCCGTCGGGAGTGTAGAGCAGAGTGCCCGGCTCCACCCCTGCCGCCATCGAGGAGAGAATCAGGGCGCGGCGCGGTTTGGTGATGACGCCCGTAATCGGCACGCACTCCAGATAGGGCGCATAATCAAAAGTTTTTCCCTTGCGTCGGAGCGCCCAGAGCTCCTCACCCACGCGCGGGGTTATATCTTTGAAGCGCACAGGGGTGAGCGCGCGCTCGCCCAGCTCCTTCACCTTAATAAAACCCACGCCCAGCTGGGAATCGGTCGCCAGCAGCTCGGCGTCGTACTGTTTCGTATCCCCTGCAAAGGTTACCTTGAAGCTCTGGGGGGTGAGCTTGATCTGGAACCCTTCCCGCTCGCCAAAGAGTTGCTTCACCCACTCGGTAGAGAAGGGGATAGAGGGCACCAGAATCACTCCATCGGCGGTCAGTACCGTGCCCGTGAGGGTCTGTTTCTGTTCGCCTGTATCGTTCCCCTCACCGAAGGAGACCTCGTAGCGCACCACAACCTCTACGGAAACGATACTCGGCGCGACCTTTTCAAGGAACTTCTGCTGGGGCGTCGAGACAGATTCCTGCGCCATCACCCCGGAGGTGAGTATCAGGGCAGTCAGCCCGATTAGCGATGCTTTCATCAGTTTTGCCTCCTAATCGTTGTTGGTAATCTCTTTCCAGTCAGGCTCCAGAAAGGCGAAGGTGGTCTCACGCTCGCGAAGCACAAACACCACCAGCACAGGGGGTTGCTTCTGGAGCGCGTCGCGCATGACCTGCTGGAACTCTTCCGTGTTGCGGATGGGTTGCTCGTTGATGGCAAGAATCACATCGTTCACGCGCAGTCCGCCCAGTTGCGCCCAGCCGCC
>CAZQPV010000042.1:12346-17259 GCA_964595265.1 uncultured Fimbriimonadales bacterium | reverse complement strand
ACCTGCGCATTCGCGGTCCAGGCGAAATTTACGGCACGCGCCAGAGCGGGATGCCTTCGTTCCGTGTGGCGGATCTGGTGAAGGATATGCACCTGCTGGAGGTGGCGCGTCAGGAGGCGTTCCGCCTGCTGGAGCGCGACCCCGACCTGAGCCTGCCTCAACATCAGCGGCTGCGCGAGGCGGTGCATCGCTTCCGCCACAAGGTGGTGGTGGCAACGGTGGGCTAGCTCAGCGCGGAACTTTAATCACAAAAATCTCGCGCTGTTCGTTGGTGATAATCAGCGTCTCGTTGTCCACCCACTCAATTGCCTCGCACTGCTTGCCGTTGGTGAACCGAATCCGGGTGGCTTTGCCTTCCGAGAGGAATCGGTCGCCCTGAGCGGGGCGCTGGAAGAGCCACACCGCCTGCTGGGGCGCCTGACACAACACCGCCAGCACCTGCTCATCGGGCGACATCGCCGCCGCCGTAACCCAGCCTCCCAGATTGGAATGTTCATCCACTTTCGTGAGGGTATTGATGCGGTCGGTGGCTTCGCTATCGAGTCGGTAGAGGGTAGTGCTGGGGTCAGGGGTGTCGGGCTGGCGAGCGGGGCGGTGCTTGGTCAGCAAATAAAGTTTGCCCTGAAACACAAAGAGCGCCTCACAGTCGTAGCGCCAGGCGTCGTCAGGCGGGAACGCTTTCTGGTCGGGATAGGCAATCGGGATGCGTTTCAACACATGGGTGTGCACCGTTTCGCGCGGGTTCGGCTCTTTCAGCACATAAATCGCTAAATCGCGCCGGGCGTTGAAGTTGTTGCCTGTGTCGGCGATATAGAGCGTGTCGCCGTCGATGGCGATATCTTCCCAATCGATGTTCGTAGCGCCTTCAATCTGGATGCCCTCAAAATCGGGCGGGGTGTTTTCAGGACGGTCGGAGGAATCGCGTCGCGACACGAAGGGGGGCACAATCACCGCGCCGTTTTGCTGAATCGCGAACAAGCGCGCCCGGTCGCCGCTGTCGTTATGCACCCAGTAGGTATCTGGGTAGGTGCGACTGCGAGCAATCCCACTCATCTCATCAATCGGGGGGTGGGTTACGGTGGCGACGGGCTGAAGCGTGATGCCGTTTTGCGCGGATTTGGCAGGCGTCGGCAAAAACCAGCCGAACACACCCATCGCCGCCGCAAAGCCCAACAGATACCATCCAGCCCGACGCATCGCACTATAAGTGTACCCCTGCAGGAAAAACCTGCCCCTGTGGCGAACCCCTCTCCCGTGCGCGTTCTGATGCTCTCATGGGAATATCCGCCGCGAATCGTGGGCGGGATCGCACGCCATGTGCAGGAGCTGGCAGAGTCGCTGACCGCACAGAGCGTGGAAGTGCATGTGCTGACGGCTCCCCATCCCGAAGCGCCCGAAGAAGCCGTAGAAAACGGCGTGTTTCTCCAGCGCGTGGGACCACCCTTTCACCCCAAAGAGGACTTTCTGGGCTGGGTACTCTCGCTGAACGCCAGCATGCAGGGTCGGGGCGCGGCGCTGCTGGAGAAGTGGCGCCAGACCGAACCAGAGACCCCCGTGATTCTGCACGCGCACGACTGGCTGGCTTATCCCGCAGGGCGTGCGCTGAAACATGCGTTTCGGGTTCCGCTAATCGCAACCATCCATGCAACAGAACACGGGCGCCACGGGGGGCTGTTCAGCGACCTGTCGCGCGCAATTCATCAGATGGAGTGGGAGTTAACCTACGAGGCGTGGCGCGTGATTGTGTGTAGCCAGTTCATGCTGGGCGAGGTGCATCGCCTGTTTGCCACGCCCCTCGATAAGATGGATGTGATCCCCAACGGCATTCGCGCTGAAAAGTTTGAATTCGAGTTTCCCGAAGCCGAGCGTGCGATGTTCCGCCAGCGCTACGCACAGCCTGATGAGCCAATCGTGTTTTTCGTGGGGCGAATGGTACCCGAAAAAGGCGTACAGGTGCTGTTGCAGGCGTTTCCGATAGTGAAAGCGGAGGTACCGAAGGCACGGCTGGTGATTGCGGGCGGCGGCGCACGGGCACATCTGGAAGGGTTCGTGCGATTTATGCATCTGGAAGACTCGGTGCTGTTTCTGGGTTTTATTCCTGATGAGGAGCTGTTGCGCCTTTATAGGGTAGTGGATGTAGCGGTCTATCCGAGCCTGTATGAGCCGTTTGGGATTGTGGCGCTGGAGGCGATGGCAGTAGGCGTGCCAGTGGTGGTCTCCGATGCGGGCGGCTTGAAAGAGGTGGTCTGGCACGAGCAGACAGGGATTGTAACCCACGCGGGCAACCCTGAAAGTCTGGCGTGGGGCATCCTGCGGGTGCTGAAAGACCCCGAGTCGGCACGCCGCCGCGCCGAATACGCCCGCGAGGTCGTACGCACGGAGTTTAACTGGGAGCGGATTGCCCAGCAGACCCGCAGGGTATACCAGCGGGTCTGGGGCGAATATCTCCAGAGTGGCTGGGGGCGTTAGGCGGCGAGGTCGCTGAGGGCGTTTCGGGCGATGGGGTTTTCTGGGTCAATATCCAGCACTTGCTGGAAATGGTGTCGCGCTTCGGCGAGGCGTCCGCAATCGCGCAAAGTGATGGCAAGGTTCAGGTGCGCCTCTAAATAGCGGGGGTTAATCTCCAGCGCCTTCTGGAACTGCTCGATAGCTTCCTCTTCGCGTCCCAGCGCGGCGAGCGCCATCCCTAGATGGTTGCGGATATCGGCGAAGTTGGGGCGGATGGCGAGCGCCTTGCGATACTCGGCGACAGCCGCCTCGAAATCGCCCCTCTTGTAGAGGTCATCGCCCAGCTGGGCGTGATAAAGCGCGTCATCTGTGCCGTTGGAGCCGAGCGTTTCGAAAAGCGCGATTGCTTGGTCAAAGTAGCCCTTCTGGTCGTACTCCAGCGCCTGCTCCAGCCGCTTGGTGTCGAAGCTGGAGTCAAGCGAGGCGGCGAATCGAATCTGCCGAATGCCCTCTTCGCGATGCCCGGTCTCGTAGAGCAGGATGCCCTTATAGAGGTGCGCTTTGGCGAATCGGGCGTTGATTTTGAGCGCTTCCTCGATATGGTGGCAGGCGCCCTCGTAGTCGCGCAGTTTGCGGAGCGCCAGCGCCCGCTGGAAGTGGAGATCGGCGTAGTGGGGGTGAATTTCCAGTGCCTGCGCGAAATGCTGGGCAGCCGCCTCGTATTGCCCCCGTCGGTAAGCCGCCTGACCCAGCTGCGCGTGCGATTCCGCGATATAGAATTTCGCCAGTTTCTGCACCATCACATCGCGTGTTTCCGTGAGCGAACGCTCGAAGAGGCGCAACGCCTCCTCGAAGCGCCCATCATCATAACACCGGATGCCCTCGTCGTAAGCACGGCTCTTCCCAACGCCCAGGAATTTCTGAAGGAACGACATGCTTGCCTCCTGTAAGGGATTATCGGAAGCACGAAAATCCATCTTGAGGGGGATAGCAGGAATTGCGCCATGCGAGGCATATATTTTTGACTGGAGACGCGATGCGCACACTGGCACAGGTGGTGATGACCGGCACGGTTTATGCCCTGCTGGGTTGGGTGGGTTTGCATTATGCTTACCTGCCGACCTCCATTTCGCTGTTATGGCTGCCGACAGGTTGGGCGATAGGGATGGTGTGGTGGTGGGGGCGTTCTGCGCTGGTGGGCGTGGCGCTGGCGGTTATCGTACTCTCTGGTCTTGCGGAAGGGTGGGGCTGGCAAGGGGTTGCCCGCGCGGGAATCAGCTGGCTTGCTTACAGTTCCATCACGACGCTCCTCAAACGCATGGGGTTCGACCCGAACTTCCGCTACCCGCGCGACCTTGGGGCGTTTTTGGGCGTGCTGACAGGCGTGCTGGCGTTCACTGCCGTGCTTCAGAACGGCGTGACGCTCCTGACAGGGTATTTCCCCATCAGTGCGTTCTGGGAGAACTGGCTACACTGGTGGGGTGGGAACCTGTTAGGGGGACTCCTGATGGGCACCCCTTTGCTGGCGTATCAGCGCTTCAAAACCCTCAAGCCCCGGCACCGGGGCGAAATGGCGCTCACGACGGGACTGGTGGGAGGGTTGACCTACAGCGTGCGCCTGATAGATCCCTCCGAATATGCATCGCTTCTGCTGGTGCTGGCGCTTCCGTTGCTGATGTGGGCGACCCTGCGTTTTGAGATTGCAGGTTTGAGCCTTGCCCTGCTCGCGCTGGCGCTGGGGCTGGGATCGCCTTTTGGAGGTATTGCACGCTCTGGCTCGGAGCAGATGACCGTGGGGGTCTTCTTTACTTACTGGCTTTTCCTCGTGATGAGCTACCTTACAATGATGGTGCTGAGTGTTCATGTGCGCCAGAAGCGCGATTTTGCCCAGAAGCTGGAAGACGCCTATCTGCAGATGGAAGCGATTCTGGAAAACGCGCCCACGGTCGCCATTCAGGGGTACGATGCAGAGGGGCGAGTCGTGTTCTGGAACCGCGCCTCCGAAGAGATGTACGGCTACACACGCGACCAGGCGAAAGGCAAAACCCTTTCGGAGCTAATTTTTACCCCTGAAGAGGAGCAGGAATATCACGCCATGATTCGCGAAATCCTGCGCACCGGCAAGCCTGCCCCCCTGAAAGAGTGGGAGATTCGCACCGCGGATGGGAGGACCCGCTATATCCTCTCTTCCCTGTTTCCGGTGCGCCTGCGCGAAGGGACGGTTGTCATCTGCGCGGATATCGACATCACCGAGCGCAAGCGTCTGGAAGCTCAGTTACTGCAGGCGCAGAAACTGGAGAGTATCGGACGCCTGGCGGGTGGGGTGGCGCACGATTTCAATAACCTGCTCGCCGCGATGATGGGCTACGCCGAACTGGGGATGACGCGCGTACCGCCCGATCATCCCATCCAGCAAGACCTGCAACACATCCTGGCAGCTGCAGAAAAAGCCGCGAATATTGTGC
>CAZQPV010000042.1:0-12246 GCA_964595265.1 uncultured Fimbriimonadales bacterium | reverse complement strand
CAGCAAGACCTGCAACACATCCTGGCAGCTGCAGAAAAAGCCGCGAATATTGTGCGCCAACTTCTGGGATTCGCCCGCAAGCAATTCGCCCAACCGCGCCCTATAGACATTAACCAGGTAATTCAGGGTATGCTCTCGCTCTTTGAGCATACCCTCGGCAAAAATATTAAGGTTAATCTCGATCTGAGCGCGGCGCCTCTGGTGGTGCTGATAGATCCTGCTCAGCTGGAGCAGATCCTGATGAACCTCGTGCTGAACGCGCGTGATGCCATGCCGGGCGGAGGCACAATCACGATCCGCACCTATCCCCATCGAATCGAGCAGCCAATCCCGGCGCTTCCCAAAGATGCGCCCCCTGGAGACTATGCATGCTTGAGCGTGCGCGACGAAGGCATCGGAATCGCCCCTGAGGATCTGCCGCATATTTTTGAACCGTTCTATACCACCAAAGGCGCCTATGGGCATGGGCTGGGGCTGGCAATGGTCTACGGGATTGTCGCCCAGAACCACGGCTTCTTGCAGGTGTTCAGCCAACCCGGGCAGGGAACCGAGTTTCGTATCTGTTTCCCGCGCTATCATGAACCCGTTACCCCCGAACTCCTTTTGCCAGGTGCGGATGTCCAGACCTCGCCTGCACGGATATTACTGGTGGAAGACAATGATAGCGTGCGTGAAAGTCTCAGCCTGATGCTGGCGATGATGGGGCATTCCGTTCACGCCTGCGCCACGCCTTCGGAAGCGGTTGCAATCAGCCAACAGAACACCTTTGACATTCTCATCACCGATGTTGGGCTGCCTGAAATGGATGGCTACCAGCTTGCGGCGCAAGTAGCGCAACATTGCCCGCAAATTCGTTGTCTTTTCATGAGCGGCTATCAGGAGGCGAACTCCCCTGCCCAGCTGCAACTGCGATATGTGTTTCTTCCGAAACCGTTCAGCCTGCGTCGTCTCCGAGAAGCCCTGCAACAATTGCAAGATTAGCGGAACTTTAACCGCGTTCCAACCGTCTCATGAGATATAATTCCAGAAGGAGGATTGCTTATGAGAAACTTTGGTTGGCTTATGGTATTGACTTTTTGCCTCGCGGGCGCACTTTATGCTCAGAGAGCGCCGCTTCTGGTCAACAAACCGATTTACCCTTCGTGGGCACCCCTATGGGATTGGGAACGAGCGCCTTCGATGGAAGAGCGTCATGCGCTGATTGCTTCCCTGACCGGCATTGAAGGCGTGGGCACATGCTGTGCGGAGGGCGTCAGCTACGAAGGTATCCCCATGCATCTGTGCTTTGCGCCGGGCACCCCCCCTGAATATGTGGAGTATGTCTCACGCTTGATTTTTGGCGACTTTTTCCCCAGCTACAGTCTCGGGGCACGGTGGAGCAGCACCTCGTACGGTAGCACAGGCTCTCGAGGCAATCCCATCCGCCTGCGCTGGAGCTTTGTGCCAGACGGAACTCTGCTCCCTGGGCTTTCGGGGAGTTCGCAGCCCAGCAACCTGTTCAGCAGTATGAACAGCAAATTCGGCAACAACACCACCCTCTGGCAGAACCAGTTCCGCAACTGTTTCGCACGCTGGTCGCAGGTAGCAGGGGTTCGCTACGAAGAAGTGAGCGACGACGGCGCGGTATTCCCGAGCTCGTCAGGTTCCGCCACCGCGCCACGCGGCGATGTGCGCATCGGCGCCCGTAGCCTCGATGGCGCTGGCGGCGTGCTGGCATTCAACTACTTCCCCAACACAGGCGATATGGTGCTGGACTCCAGCGAGAGCTGGCAGTCCAGCTCGGGCACCTATCGCTTCCTGCGCAACACTGTGATGCATGAACATGGGCACGGACTAGGGTTGGGGCATGTCATCCCCACAAACAGCACCAAGCTGATGGAACCCTACCTCAACACCAACTTTGACGGTCCGCAGGACGACGATATTCGCGGCGCACAACGCCTTTATGGCGACCCTTACGAGCTGAATAATACCACTGCGACCGCAACGCCCATCGACATGACCAGCACGAACAGCGCCACCCTGGACATGGCAAGCCTGGATCGCACTGCGGATGTGGACTGGTATCGCCTGACGATACCTCCCAGCCGGCGCCTCACCATTACCGTGACCCCGATTGGCGCTGCCTATCAGGTGGGACCTGACGGCGGCACGGCAACAAGCATCGACACGCGCCTGATTCAGAACCTGCAACTGGAGCTGCGCGCCTCTAACGGTACCACGATTCTCGCTACCGCCACCAGCAACGGCGTGGGAGTGTCGGAACAAATCCTCAACCATCTGCTTCCCCCAGCAGGCGGTACTTTCTACGCGCGGGTCTATTCGGGCAGCGGCTCCACCGATGATGTGCAACGCTATCGAATCACGGTGCAAACCACTGCCCTGCCCGCAGGCGATGTGGACGGCAACGGCTGTGTGGATGACGCCGACCTGCTGGCAATCCTGTTCGGGTTCGGGAGCAACGACCCTGCCATTGACCTGGATGGCAACGGCATGGTGGACGATGCCGACCTGCTGACCCTGCTGTTCAACTTCGGCGCAGGGTGCTGAAACCGGAAGCGAAACCTTCTCCACACCCCCTCCCAGAAGCAGGAGGGGGTGTGGTTTTAATTGGCGAATCGGGTATAATCTCTGTCAATCGCTGGAGGGAAGCGGTCAGCGCCGTTTGATGAGGGCGTCTCGGCGCTCTGATGAAACGGCAGCGGCCTCTCTCCAGCGCCACACCAATAAGGAGGTAAGGAGGAAACACAGCATGCCGCTGACACCTGAACAGAAACGGCAGATTATCGAGGAGTTCAAGCGACACGAGGGCGACACGGGGTCTCCCGAAGTGCAAATCGCCCTGCTGACCGCACGCATCAATCAGCTCACCGAACACCTGAAGAAACACCGCAAGGATTTCCACTCCCGACGCGGGCTGGTGATGCTCGTCGGGCAACGCCGACAACTGCTGAACTACCTCGCCAACGAAGACATTCAACGCTACCGTGCGCTTGTTGAGAAGTTAGGACTGCGTTCGCAGCGCTAAGAGGAGGTTTTTATATGCAACGCTATGCACTAGTTTCCGCCGAGATCGGCGGACGCGAGTTGTCGCTGGAGACAGGTCTGCTCGCTAATCAGGCTTCTGGGGCGGTCGTCGTGCGCTACGGCGATACGGTGGTGCTGGTCACCGCCACGATGAGCCCCAAAGCGCGAACCGATATCGATTTCTTCCCACTGATTGTAGACTTTGAGGAGCGCAAGTATGCCGTCGGCAAGATTCCAGGCGGCTTCCTGAAGCGCGGCGGGCGCCCTTCTGACGAATCCATCGTGCAGGGGCGACTGGTGGATCGCTCTATCCGCCCGCTGTTCCCTAAAGGGATGCGTAACGAAGTCCAGGTGATTGTGCTGCCCCTCTCGGTGGACTTCGACAACCCCCCCGCTGTGCTGGGCATTATCGGCGCCTCCGCGGCGCTGAGCATCTCGCCCATCCCGTGGAACGGACCGCTGGGCGCCGTGCGAATCGGGTATGTGAACGGCGAGTTTATCGTCAACCCTACCAGCGAGCTGAGCGAGATGTCGGCGTTAGAGCTGGTGGTCGCCAGCCGACCCGACCATGTGATGATGATCGAAGCCGACGCGGACCAGGTGCCCGAAGAGGTGATGATGCAAGCCATCACCCTTGCGCATGAGGTCAATCAGCAGGTGATTGCGCTGATTGAGGAACTCAAGGCGCAGGCGGGTCAGCCTAAAGCCGAAATCACCTATTACCTGGTCAGCGACGAACTCAAAGAGGCGGTCAAGCGGTTCGCGGGCGACTCGCTCAAGCAAGCCATCCAGAACCCCGATAAGCTCGCTCGCGAGGCGGGGCTGAACCAGCTCAAAGAGGAGATTGTAACCCAGATGAACACCCCCACCGATCCCGAGCTGCCGCCCCCCTACGAGGGGCGCGAGCTGGAACTCTCGATGGCGGTGGATGAGGTTATCAAAGAGACCGTGCGCCAGTTAATTCTGGACGAGGGCAAGCGCCCCGACGGACGCGCGCCCAACGAAATCCGCGAAATTCGCTGCGCCGTCGGCTTCCTGCCACGCACGCACGGCAGCGGGCTGTTCCAGCGGGGGCAAACCCAGGTGCTGACCACCTGTACGCTCGGCTCCCTGCACGAAGCCCAGATTCTGGACGCCCTCAGCGAGGAAGAGACCAAACGCTACATGCACTTCTACAACTTCCCGCCGTTCAGCGTGGGTGAGGTGCGCCCTCTGCGTGGTGCAGGACGCCGCGAGGTCGGGCACGGCATGCTCGCCGAACGCGCCCTCGTGCGCATGATTCCACCCGAAGAGGAGTTCCCCTATGCTATCCTGCTCTACTCGGAGGTGCTGGAATCGAACGGTTCCACCTCGATGGCAAGCGTGTGTGGCAGTACCCTCGCCCTGATGGATGCGGGCGTGCCCATCAAAGCGCCCGTCGCGGGCATCGCCACCGGTCTCGTGTACGAAAGCGACGACCGCTACGAGCTGCTGACCGACATTCAGGGCATGGAAGACGCCTGCGGCGATATGGACTTCAAAGTGGCGGGCACGCAAACAGGCATCACCGCAATTCAGTTAGACCTGAAAATCCCCGGCTTGCCGATGCACATTATCGCCGAAACACTCCAGCGGGCACGCGAGGCGCGATTGTTCATCCTGCAGAAGATGCTGGAGGTCATTCCCGAACCGCGTCCAGAGGTATCGCCACGCGCACCGCGCATCTTCGTGATGGAGATTAACCCCGACAAGATTGGCGAGGTGATTGGACCGGGCGGGAAGATGGTCAAAAAGATTACCGCCGAGACCGGAGCGCAGATTCAGATTGAGCAGACAGGCAAGGTGTTTATTGCCGCGCCTGACGGCGAATCGGGCGAGCGCGCCCGCCAGATGATCGAGGCGCTCACCAAAGAGATTGCTGTCGGCGAGGTCTACACGGGGCGCGTGACGCGCCTGATGTCGCGCGGCGCGTTTGTGGAGATTCTGCCTGGCAAGGAAGGACTGGTGGAACTCCGAGAACTGACCGACCGGCGCATCAGCCGTCCCGACGAGGTGGTCAAGATTGGCGATGTGTTGCGCGTGCGCGTCAAGGAGATAGACGGGCTGGGGCGCATCAACCTCAGCGCCCGCGGGCTGGAGCAGACGCTCGAAACGCTCAAAGGCGGCGCGCCTGCCCCTTCGCAAAGCGCACCCCAGGGCGCACGCCCGCCGCGCCCTGCGCCCCCACGCCCTCCGCGTGAACCCGAACGCCCGAAGCCGGAACCCACGGAAGAACTGCCCAAACCGCAGTTTAGACCGAAACGTTGACCGATGCGTGCCTATCTTGTGCTGGAAGACGGAAGCTGGTTCGCCGGCGAGGCGCTCGGCGCCGAAGGACACACCGTCGGCGAACTGGTCTTCAACACGGGCATGACGGGCTACCAGGAGGTGCTGACTGATCCCTCCTACGCCGGTCAAATCGTGGTGATGACCTACCCGCTCGTGGGCAACTACGGGCTGAATCCCGAAGACCACGAGTCGCGCCGCGTGCAGGTGGCAGGTTTCGTGGTGCGCGAGGCATGCGATGCGCCCTCCAACTGGCGCGCCCGCATGGCACTGCACGACTTTTTGGCACAACATCAGGTGGTGGGCATTGCAGGCGTGGACACGCGCGCCCTCACGCGCCGCGTGCGCCAGCACGGCGTGTTGATGGCGACCATTACCCCCCACGAAACGCCTGAAGAAGCGCTCCACCGCCTGCAGACCACCCCCCGCTACGACGAACACGACTTCGTGTACGCCGTAACCACACCAGAACCCTACAAGTGGGGCTACAACGGCATGGAGCCGATGGACGCCCCTGATGACCGCTATCGCTACCGCGTCGCCATTCTGGATTGCGGTGTGAAGTGGAACATCCCGCGCCGCTTAGCGAGCCTTGGCGTGCGCTCTCTTGTGCTACCCGCCACCACCTCCGCCGAACAGATTCTGGCGCTCAACCCCGACGGTGTGCTGCTTTCCCCTGGACCTGGCGACCCTGCGCGCCTGCAGCCGATTGTGCAGACCATCCGCGAGCTGATCGGCAAAAAACCGATTGCGGGCATCTGCCTGGGACATCAGCTGCTCTGTATGGCGCTGGGCGCACGCACCTACAAGCTCAAGTTCGGGCATCGAGGGTGCAATCACCCTGTGAAGAACCTGCTTACAGGTCAGGTTACGATTACCTCCCACAATCACGGCTACGCGGTCGTGCCGGAAAGCCTTGAGGGCACGGGGCTGGAGGTAACGCATATCCAGTTGAACGACGGCACGATTGAGGGCGTGCGCCACCGCGATTTGAACTTGATAACCCTGCAGTATCACCCGGAAGCAGCGCCCGGACCGTGGGATAGCCGCCCCTTCTTCCACGAGTTTCTGCAGTTGATGGAGCGCGCGCGGGGCTAAAGCGTGATTATTTCCACTTTCAGTGCGGGCAGTTCCACAATCGCGAGCGTGGCGCGTCCCGTGAGCCAGCCACACACCTCGCCAGGGTTCAGCACCACACAGTCGCCCACGGTTTTGAGCTCCTGCTGGTGGGTATGCCCGTAAATCACCAGCTGATACAGTCCGCTCCGTGCGAACGCTTCCACTGGCTCTGGCTCATGCACCATCGCGATTCGCACGCCTCCCAGCTCCAGAAAGAGCGGCTGTACCTGCACCTGCCCGATTTCGCTGATGCGTTTCGCTAGACCCAGCCGCTCGCCGTCGTTGTTGCCAAAGACGCCTTTCAGGGGGCAGGTGAGCTTTTGCAGGGCGTTCACCGTAAAGGGCGCCACATAGTCGCCCGCGTGGAGTACCAGCTCTACCCGATGGTCGTTCAGCGCCTCCACCGCACGCTGCAGGTAGGTCATGTGGTCGTGGCTATCGGAGATGACACCGATTCGCATAAGCCTCTATTACGGTGGCGCGGCGCCACTTCCTGCTAAAGGGGTATACTTCAGGGAGTGGCGGCGCTGGCAGGGATTGCGCTGGGATTGGGGATTGTGTTTCTGGCGACGGGGCTGGGCATGGGCTGGCTCCGTCGTTTCGCTCCTTCCCCACTGGAACGGCTGGCGTATGGGGGCGCACTGGGGCTGGCAGCAGTCTCCTACGGGGTTGCCCTGTTCGCAAGCCTGCACTGGCTCACAGGGCTGTGGGGGCTACTAACGGTCGTCGCTGTTGGGGGGCTGTGGGGCTGGCGCATCCACTGGCACTCCCTTCGTGGGGGCTGGATATCCAGCTCATGGCTGAACGCGCTCGGCTGGGGTGTCAGCGGGCTGATTCTGGCGCTGACCCTGATTCTGTGTGCCCTGCCGCCCGATGGCAACGAGTGGGACTCGCTGGCGTATCACCTCGCCTACCCCAAACTTTATTTGAAGGCAGGGGGAATGGTGGAGGTGCCCTTTATGCACCAGAGCTACTTTCCGCCGCTGATGGACATGCTGTTTCTGCTGGGGCTGTGGCTGCATGGCGAATCCTGCGCGAAGGTGTTTCACTGGGCGGTGGCGCTGTTTACGGCGCTGGGCGTTGCGGGTTTCAGCCGCTCATATGGGGGCTTGATGGCGTTGCTCTGGATGGGCACGCCCGTGGTGGCATGGCAGGCGCACACGGCGTATGTAGACCTCTCCACCGCGCTCTACACGGCGCTGGGCGCGTTCGCGCTCTATCGGGGCGTGCGGGAGCAATCAACGGCGTGGCTCTGGCTCGCAGGCGTGATGGTAGGGGGTGCCCTCGCCACCAAGTATACAGCACTCCTCTCGTGGGGCTTGCTGGGGCTAATCGGGCTGGCGTGGAGCCTCAAAACGCGATGGGTTCATGGAGCGCGTACTCTCACACTCGCGGGTTTACTCGCCCTGACGATTGGCGCGCCATGGTACATGCGCAACTGGCTCTGGACGGAGAACCCCGTCTACCCGTTCGCCTATGAGATTTTCGGGGGCAAGCAGTGGAGTCAGACGCAGGCAGACGCCTACCGCCACGACCAGCTCCGATTCGGCATGGGGCGTGAACTGCACGCGCTGCTGCTCAGCCCCTGGAACCTGACGGCTGTGCCTGCACCCTTTGCCGACCCCATCGGCGCTCCGATTGGCGAGCGCGTCTATCTGCTGCCCACCACAGGCATGGGTTATCTGGCAACGCTGGGCGTTTATGTGGCAGGGGGCGTCAGCGGTGGGCTGGGGTGGCTGCTGCTGTTTGCGCTGGGAAGCCTTGGGGGCTGGTTCTTCCTGATGCAACAGATTCGGTATCTGATTCCCGTCTTTCCTGTGCTGGCGGGTGTGGGGGGTGTGGCGCTGGAGCGGTCAGGGCGCGTCGTGCCGTATGCCTACATCGGCGTTCTCCTCCTGCAGGCGGGGTTCACGCTGTGGCTGCTCAGTGTCGCCTACCTGAAAGACCTGCCTCTGGCGTTGCAGAATCGCGACGCCTATCTGACACAACGGCTGCAAATCTATCCCGCAGTCCAGTATCTGAACCAGCACGCGCCGCCCGACGCCGGCGTGATTTTGCTGGACGAAACGCGCGGCTACTATCTGGAGCGCCCCTACCTGTGGGGCAACGCGGGGCACCATCGGCTTATTCCCTATGAGACCATGAACCATCCTGAGGCGCTGATTCGCTGGATGCGCGAACACGGCTACCGATATGTGCTGATTAACCGCCGCTTCACGCCCCAGGGCGAGCCAGAGGCGTGGCGTCGGCTGTATGAGCAGGCGATTGGGGAAGGGGTGCTTGTGCCATGCTTTATAGAGCGCGGGGTGGAGGTTTACACGCTGAGACAAGATGGGTAGCGAGCGTTCGACAAGAGCCGCCGAGCAGGACGGAGGGAAGTAAGCCCTTTCAGGTATCCTATGGGCAGGTGGTTTTTGTGAACGAACAGAGCATGGTGATACCGCTGTTCCCGCTGGAGACGGTGTTGTTTCCTTACACCGCCGTCCCGCTCCATGTGTTCGAGCCGCGCTATCGGGAGCTGGTGCTTTACTGCCTTGAGAACGACTCGCCGTTCGGCGTGGTGCTGATTCGGTCGGGGCGCGAGGTGGGCGATCCAGAGCCAGAGGTTTATGAGGTGGGCACGCTGGCACGGATTGGGCGCCTCAAGCGGCTCAGCGATGGGCGGTTCCAGCTGCTGGCGATGGGCGAAGAGCGGTTCCGAATCCAGAACCTGATTCGGGGCGAGGCGCCTTATCTGAAAGCAGAGGTCACGGTGTGGCGCGACTATCCTGCCCAGAATCAGGAGGCGCTCACGGCGCTCACCGAATCGCTGCGGAGTCTGTTTCTGGAGTTCCTGCGGGGGGTGCTGGAGCCGATGGGCGTGCAGGTTAATGAGCTGCGTCTGCCCGACGATCCCGTGTCGCTCTCCTTTGTGCTGGCGGGCACGCTTCAGGGAAGCCTGGAATTCCGCCAGTACCTGCTGGAATTGCAGGATACCGGGGAGCGCCTGCGCCTGATCTATGAGCTCATCCAGTCGGCGGCGACGGGGGGCGAGCTGCGCCAGTTTGACCCCGCGCACTGGCAGGAGTATGTGAGTCGCAACTAATCGGGTATCCTACGGGCGTGGAGCCGACCTTCGAGCAGGAACTGGAAGTATTGATTCGCGCACGCTATCCGCTCCTCTATGTGGTGAGTTCCGAGGAGCGTCGCGCGGAAGAGATTCTGCGGGGGCTGGCGCACCGCCTTTCCAAGCGAATCTATTTCTGGAGCCTCACGCGCGGCTACGAACCCCCGCTTGCAGGGAGTGCTCAAGAAGAACCCACTCGCACCAAACTGGCGCCCGAAATTGAGGCGCTGGTAGGTCTGTTTCGCCATGAGCAGGACGCGCTCTATGTGCTGAAAGACTTTCACCCATTTCTGGGGGATGCACGCACGGTACGCCTGTTGCGAGATTTAGCGCCACGATTGCACAGCTCCGGACGCACGCTGGTCCTCCTCTCGCCCCTTCTTAAACTGCCCCCGGAGCTGGAGAAGGAAATGACCGTTGTGGAGATGCCGTTGCCCACACGCGAGGAGATTGCCCAGCGCCTGCGCGAGATTCTGCTTCAGGTGCGCGACAAGCCGGGGGTTCAGGCGGAAGTGTCGGCGCAAGAGTTTGACGAGCTGGTGCAGGCAGCGCAGGGGCTGACGATGGACGAAATTGAGAATGTATGCGCCCGCTCATTCGTGGAACATCGGAAGCTCACGGTGGCGGCGATTCTGAGCGAGAAGCAGCAGATTGTGCGCAAGTCGGGCGTGCTGGAATACTACACCCCCAGCGAGACGATGGCAGATGTGGGCGGCTTAGACCTGCTGAAGGAGTGGCTCCGCAAGCGTCGGAGCGCGTTCAGCCAGCCCGCACGCGAGTTCGGTCTGCCCGCACCCAAAGGCGTGCTGCTGCTGGGGGTTCAGGGCACGGGCAAGAGCCTCAGCGCCAAAGCGATTGCCAGCCTGTGGAATCTGCCGATGTTGCGACTGGATGTAGGGCGCGTGTTTGGCAGCCTGGTCGGCGCCTCGGAAGCGAACATGCGGCTTGCCATCCGCACCGCCGAAGCGATTGCCCCCTGCATCCTGTGGATTGACGAGCTGGAGAAGGGCTTTTCGGGCGTGCAGAGTTCTGGCATGTCCGATTCGGGCACCACCGCGCGCGTGTTCGCGACCTTCCTCACATGGATGCAGGAAAAACGCAAACCCGTGTTCGTGGTGGCGACGGCAAACGAGGCGTCGCTGCTGCCGCCCGAGCTGCTGCGGAAGGGGCGCTTCGATGAGATTTTCTTTATTGACCTGCCCAGCGCCGCCGAGCGGGAACAGATTTTCGCGATTCACCTGCGCAAGCGCAAGCGCGACCCTGAACAGTTTGACCTGAAAGCGCTCGCGCATGCGACCGAGGGCTTCTCTGGCGCCGAAATCGAGCAGGTGGTGATTGGGGCGCTCTTCACGGCGTTTGACGCCGGGCGCGACCTGACTCAGGAAGACCTCATGCATGAAATCAAGAGCATGGTACCGCTCTCTGTGATGATGCGCGAAGAGATTGATGAGTTGCGCACCTGGGCGCAGATGCGCACGCGCCCTGCCAGCAGCCGCGCCCCCGCTCGCAAGCGGAATCGGATATAATAGTATGTGTAGCCCCGATCGCAAGGGAACGGCTATACCGCGTAAATTCTTACTGGAGGTGCGAACATGCGTGTCGGAATCCTGACTGGTGGGGGCGATTGCCCCGGACTCAATCCCGCGATTCGGGGCGCGACGCTGCGCCTGATTCGAGACGGGCACACCCCAATCGGCATCCTGCAAGGCTGGAAGGGGCTGATTGAGGGCCATACCGTCCCGCTCACTGAAGAGCGTGTGGATGAGATTATTCGCGAAGGTGGCACGATTCTGGGCACTTCGCGCACGAATCCTTTTAAAAGCGAATCTGAACTGAAGCGGCTTCTGGAGAACTACGAAGCGCTGGCGCTCGATGCGCTGATAGCCATTGGCGGGGAGGACACGCTCGGCGTGGCGTATCGGCTTTATGAGGGGCATCAGATTCCTGTTGTTGGCGTGCCCAAAACGATGGATAACGATTTAGGCGGCACCGACTTCACCTTCGGCTTCGATAGCGCAGTGGCGGTGGCGGTGGACGCGATGGACCGCCTGCGCGATACCGCTAAATCGCACGCGCGTGTGATTGTGCTGGAGGTGATGGGACGCCACGCGGGCTGGGTCGCACTCTACGCCGGGATTGGCGGCGGCGCCGACTGGATTCTCATCCCTGAAGTGCCCCCCGACCTGGACACCATGTGCGACTATCTACTGCGCCTGTATCGTCAGGGCAAGCGCTACGCGCTGGTGGTCGTTTCGGAGGGCGTGATTCTGCCCTTTGAAGACCCCAAGAACCTCCCGCTGGACGAGTTCGGGCATCCGATTCTGCGGGAGCGT
This sequence comes from uncultured Fimbriimonadales bacterium, assembly GCA_964595265.1. Taxonomy (GTDB): domain Bacteria; phylum Armatimonadota; class Fimbriimonadia; order Fimbriimonadales; family GBS-DC; genus LDYB01. The sequence goes on along the minus strand of CAZQPV010000042.1, from coordinate 357 downwards.
GGGGTGGGCGCGCGCGTCGCACGATATATCGAAGAGAAGACAGGACTGGAGACGCGCGACGCGGTGATTGGGCACATCCAGCGCGGCGGACCGCCGACCCCGTTTGACCGCATGCTGGCGACCCGCATGGGGCTGAAGGCGGCGGAGCTGGTCAGTGAGCATGTGTTCGGCGTGCTCACTGCCCTGCGCGGTCAGCAAATTGTGCCCGTGCCGCTGGCAGAAGCCGTGAATCGCCTCAAGCTGGTGCCACCTGAACTGTACGAAGAGGCACGCCAGATTTTCCAGCGCCTGCACCTACAGCCAGAGCGCAGCGGAACGGTGCAGGGGTAGCGACTCGGCAAGCGGGCGCTCGCGACA
>CAZQPV010000041.1:0-17406 GCA_964595265.1 uncultured Fimbriimonadales bacterium | reverse complement strand
TGATTGTTTCGCACGATTTGAGCATCGTGAGCCGCTACGCCACGCGCGTGGTCTGTATCCATCACAAACTGGTGTGCGAAGGCCCCCCCGCAGAAGTGTTGCGGATGCCGATTCTGGAAGAACTCTACGGGCACGCGGTGGGAGTCTACCACCACGAACACTAAGCAGAGGGCTGGCTCAGCGTCTGGCGTGCGCGCACTATCAGCGGGTCTTCGATTCCTGCCTCTTCGAAGCCTCTGGCACGCAGGCGACAGGCAGGACACACGCCACATGGGGGGAACAGCCCCTCGTAGCAGGTATGCGAGTAGGCTAACGCTTCCAGCGCGCCCACTTCCGCCGCTAACTTCACACTCTCGGCTTTGGTGAGGAACATCAGGGGCGTGTGAATCGTGATGTCCCACTCCATGCCCAGCCGAATGGCGTGTTCCAGCGCGTCGAGGGTGGCGCGACGGCAATCGGGATAGCCCGAATAGTCGGTCTGACACATGCCGCCCACCAGGTGGCGGCACTCCAGCTGATACGCCCACGCGGCTGCCAGCACCAGAAAGAGCAGGTTGCGTCCGGGTACGAAAGTGTTGGGCAGGTTGCCACGCCCGCCTGTCTCTTGAATCGGGATATCACTCAGCAGCGCGGAACCGCCCAGCTGCTCCAGCTCGCACACGCGCAGAACCAGATGATGTGCCACGCCCGCCATCTGGGCGATCGTGCGCGCGGCATCCAACTCAATACGATGCCGCTGTCCATAGTCAAAAGTGAGCGCGTAGAGTTTTTCAAAATGCCGTTTTGCCCAGTAGAGACAGGTCGTGCTGTCCTGTCCGCCCGAAAGCAGCACGACTGCCGAAGGCGCTATCCACTCGCTCGCCGAGAGTTCAGTCGTGTGCCTCATCAGTATCAAAGTGTACCCGCTTGAGAGGCTATCGCGGAATATCGCGCTTGAGTCCAGACGGGTGAACCTGTTCTATTCCAAAGAGCGGTGGATTACTGAGCAGGACGCGGGAACCGCGTCCGTACGGGCATCGGTAGGGGCACGGCGAAATCCGCCGTGCCACAAGGTGGAACGAGCATTTTTCCAACAGAGTAGCAGGATTCGGCGAATCGAGATATAATAGAGTCTGACGATGCCAGCCATCTTAGAGCGTCCGAAGCGTGTGGAGGGCGACCTCCTTGCCCAGCTGGGGGCAATAGACCCCGCCGATCGCCGTGCGGTGCGACAGCTGATCCCCCCGCGCGGCAGGGTGTGGAACGCCATCTTGCCCGTGAACACTTACGAGCTGGAAGCCCGTTGCGAGTGGCTCAGCAAGCGGAGCATCAAAAAGTCCAGCAAAGCATACGCTCTGCGCCTCGCGATTGCGATGTGCGACCTCACCACCTTAGAGGGCGCTGACACGCCCGAAAAAGTGCGTCGGCTGTGCGCCCGCGCACGCAACCCCTACACTCCACGCGAGGGCATGCCCGCGCGCGAGGAGCTGCAGGTGCCCAGCGTCGCGGCGGTGTGTGTCTACCCGAACCTGATTGCAGTCGCCAAGCAGGCGCTGGAAGGCACGAATATCAAAGTCGCGGCAGTCGGCACGGCGTTCCCATCGGGGCAATATCCCTTCGCCCTGCGCCTGGCGGATGTCAAATGGGCGATTCGGGAAGGCGCCGACGAGATCGATATGGTGATCAACCGCAACGCTTTCCTGTCGGGCGACTATCGGCGTGTGTACGATGAGATTGTACGCGTCAAGGACGCCTGTGGCGAACAGGTGCATCTCAAGGTGATTCTGGAAACAGGCGAGCTGGGCAGCTACGATGCCATTCGCAAAGCGTCTTTTATTGCCCTGATGGCAGGAGCGGACTTCATCAAGACCAGCACGGGCAAAATCCAGCCTGCGGCGACCCTGCCAACCACGCTGGTGATGCTGGAAGCCATTCGCGACTACTATGATTCTACAGGACGCGCCGTCGGCATGAAACCTGCAGGCGGCATTCGCACCGCAAAAGACGCCATCCGCTATCTCGTGCTGGTGAACGAGACCCTCGGACCCGACTGGCTCACTCCCGAACGGTTTCGGTTCGGCGCCAGCTCGTTGCTGAACGACCTCCTGCGCCAGCTGGTCAAAGAGCATACGGGCAGCTACCGCGCCTTTGATGAGTTTTCTTACGATTGACCAAGTGGGTGATTTCTCTCCATGATTGCCAGAGCGAAAACAGGAAATCGATGCGAGGGAACGAAATTACTGACCATCCAGTCAAAATTGTCGGCAGGATTTGTGCGCTTTCTGCGTACAAAGAAAGCACGACTCACTGCGGAGGATGATACCATGCGGCAACGAAGCAAAGGCTTTACGCTGATAGAGCTGTTGGTCGTAATCGCGATTATCGCCATCTTAGCGGCGATTCTGTTCCCAGTGTTTGCACAGGCACGCGAAAAGGCGCGCCAGACCCAGTGTTTGAATAACGGGCGCAACCTTGCCACTGCGGTGCAGATGTATCTCCAGGACCATGACGAGCAGTTCCCCATAGCCATCTATCGTTCGCGCAATCAGGCAGGCACAGAGTGCGAGTATACGATGATGACCGCTGTCCTGCCGTACATGCGCAACCGGGATATTCTGCGTTGCCCCTCCGACGCGCAGCCGATGAACTTTCATGATGGCGCACGCGGGTTGCCTGGGGTCGGCGCCGCAGGCGGCGAATGTAGCGAGATGCGCGAGCTGAGCTACATGTTCAACTTCGAGGTCGCGCGCCCAGGCGAGCATCCGCTCAACACCGAGTGGCGCACGAACCCCAAGCCCTCCGCGAAACTGGCGCAGCTACCTTTCCCGGCGGAGACCAGTATTGTGTTTGATGCCCATCTCGTGGTGGTCTTCAACGGGAGCTGTGGCTCGGCAATCGGCATGGGACTAATCGACACCGCCGTTCAGGGGCGCCATCAGGGGCTGGTGATGACCAACTTCGCCGATGGGCATGCCAAAGTGGTCAAAACGCGCCAGGATCGTCCCAACTGCGAGTATACCTACTTTGCAGGCTATCAGCAGGCGCGTTCCGCCCGCCCGTGGTGCCTCGGCGAAGGACCTTACCTGCGTCGTTGCGGTCAAACGGCGCCTGCTCCATGTCGCTATGAACTGGAAGGCGTGGTGGATGAAGACAATCTCGGTAAGTGCTGGCGCCCGCTCTATCCGTAAGGGATGCGGAGCGGTTGGGTGAACGATGATTCTACTCCCGCGCTGCTGGGTGCTGCTTGGCTTTGGTGGGCTACTGGCGTTGCTGGCGGTAGCCCACCCGCCGTTATTATGGGGCGCGGTGGCGGTGGATGGGATGGTCGCCGTGCTGGTGCTGGTAGATGTGCTGACCTTGCCCGCGCCCCGTGCGTTTCGGGTGCGCCGCCAGCACGACCATGTGCTGTCGCTGGGTGCGCGCAACCGCATCGAGATTGTGCTAGAACATGCCCTCGCCACGCCCCGCTCTGCCCGCCTGCGCGACGAACCGCCCCCCGACGCGGAGTGGGACAGCCGCGAGTTCGCGGTGCAACTCTTTCCAGACCAGCCAGCCGTAGTGGCTTATCACCTCACCCCGCGCTATCGGGGCGAAGCGCGCTTTGAAGATATTTTCCTGCGTGTGGAAGGACGCCTGCGACTGGTGGCGCAGACCTACCGCCTGCCCGCCCGCGAGCGTGTGCCCGTATATCCCAACCTGCTCCAGATGCGCGAGTACGACCTGCTCCGCCATCGGGGGCTGCTGCGGCAGAGGGGGTTCCGCCAGTATCGCCTGCGTGGGATTGGCTCCGAGTTTGAATCGCTCCGCGAATACACCCCCGACGACGAATTTCGCAAGATCGACTGGAACGCCACTGCCCGACGCGGTAAGCTAATAGTGCGCGACTATCAGACCGAGCGCAGCCAGAATGTGCTTTTGCTCCTCGATGCAGGACGCAACATGCTCGCCGAGGTGGAGGGCATGCGCAAGTTCGATACAGTGCTGAACACGGCGCTGATGCTCGCCTATGTGGCGGTGCAGATGGACGATAAGGTAGGCGCGATGGTGTTCGCCGATGAGGTAGACCAGTTCGTGCCGCCACAGCGAGGGCGCGCTCAGGTCGCCCAGCTCACCGAACGCCTGCATGCCGTCCAGCCCCGACTCGTGGAACCCGATTACCTGTACGCGATTACCTACCTCGCCCGACGCTGGCGCAAACGCTCCCTGATGGTCTTTTTCACCGACCTCATAGACCCCGACTCCTCGCGGATGTTATTGCACGCGGTGAGCGCCCTGCGCAAACAGCACCTCTGTGTGGTGGTCACAGTGGCGGACCCGCGCCTGCGCGCGTGGAGCCAGCAATTGCCAGATAATCCGCAGATGCTCTACCGTCGTGCAATCGCCACCCAGGTGTTGACCGACCGCTTTGCGGCTCTCCGCACGCTGGAGCGCATGGGAGTCCACGCAATCGATTCCGCTCCAGAGACCCTCGTTGCCGATCTGGTGAACTACTACATGCAGGTGAAAGCACGGGGGGGAATCTAACGCTGCAGGAAAACGATTCGGAACGCCATAATAAAAAATCAGGAGGTTTTTTGCGATGCGAAAGGTATTGACTCTGCTGATTGGCATCAGCGCTGCCAGTCTCTGGGCGGACATCTCCTTCAGTGGCTCCCCCTCTACAGGGATGGGCGGCGCAGGATTGGCGATTGTGCGTAACCCTGGCGCCCAGATGTACCAGAACCCTGCGCTGGCGGCGTATGTCAAAGGCGTGCGGTTCGGGCTGGGCAGCTTTGATTTCACGACGAAGGGCGCGAGCCTTAGCAACCTGATAGACGACCTGGAGTTTCGTCAGGGTAGTATCGCCGATATCGAGACAGGCGCCGCGCTTCTGCGCAAATACGCCCGCGAAGACACGCGCCTGATTACCACAGGCGATATCGGGCTGGTTATCAGTGGCTTTGCGATTTCTGCTGGCGCGATTGTCGATGCACGCCTCCTGCCCAACGCCTCACTTCAAAACTGGGCGCGTACCAGCGGCGACCCAAACACCATCCCCGCTGACGCGCGCGGCGACATTATTGCGATGGGCGTTGCCAGCTTGCCCGATATTGCCGGCGCGTTCCGCCTCAACTTCCAGGGCGGCGAGTTGGCGGTCGGCGCGCGTGTCCGCACCCTTAAGGTCTTCTATACGCACTACTTTGCCGATCAGAACGCGCTCCAGAACAACCAGAATGCTATTCGTGCCCCAGAACTGGGCGCACGCGACTACCTGGAGTTCAACACCACCTCTATGGACCTCGGTTTCCTCTGGCGCGCGCCTGACGGCAAAACCAGCTACGCGATGGTGGTTGAAAACTTCATCGAGCCGAATCTGCGCATCGATGCCACCTCGCGGGACGGCACTCCCCTACGCCTGAAGCCTTTTACGCGCACCCTTCACATGGGCGTTGCGATGGAGGTGCTGGGCGGTGGCGTGTGGGCGCTGGATCTGATCGATGTGGGCAATAATGCAGGGCGTGCGGAAATTCGTGCAGGCTATGAGCAACGGTTCGGTCCGCTCACGCTGCGTTCTGGCTACGCCTCGCGCACAGGCTGGACTGCAGGCATCGGGATTGGCGGCTTCAACTTCGCCTACTCTGATGAGTTCCCAATTCAGGTCTCGCGCATGCTAAACTTTTAAGGCGTGGGCGTCTCCGCAGAAACGCCTCCTTGGGAACGCATGCGAGTTGAGATTGTCTCTGTCGGTACAGAACTGCTGCTGGGTCAGATTGTAGACACCAACGCGGCATGGCTTTCGGCGCGTCTCGCAGAGATTGGGGTCAGCGTCTACCGTCGCGTTACGGTAGGGGATAATCTGGAGCGCCTCGTGGATGCCCTGCACGATGCCCTTCGCCGCGCCGAAGGCGTAATCACAATTGGCGGGCTGGGTCCCACTGAGGACGACCTCACGCGCGAGGCGATAGCGCAGGTGCTGGGCGAGTCGCTCATAATGGATGAGATGCTCGCAGAACACATCCGCCAGCTGTTCGCCCAGCGCGGGCGCGAAGCAACGCCCCAGCAACTGCGTCAGGCGATGCGCCCGCTTTCCGCACGCCCCATTCCGAACCCCAACGGCACCGCGCCCGGATTGCACGCCGAAAAGAACGGGCAATTCATTTTCGCTCTGCCCGGTCCCCCCAACGAGTTCCAGCCAATGGTGCAGCACTATGTGCTTCCGCTGCTAACAGGGCATACCGGAGGGCAGGTGATTCGCTCGCGGGTGCTGCGGCTGGGCGGGATTGGGGAATCGGACGCCGAAGCCGCGCTGGGCGAGCTCATCCGAAGCGAAAACCCCACGCTGGCGCCGCTGGCAAAACTGGGCGAGGTGCATTTCCGTATTACGGCTCGCGCGAACTCGCCTGCCGAAGCCGAGACCCTGATTGCTGGGATGGAACGCGCCGTGCGCGAACGGCTCGGGCGCTTTATCTATGGAACCGACGACGCCACGCTAGAGCAGGTAGTGGTGGAACGCCTCCGCGAGCGGGGCGAAAGCCTCGCCGTTGCGGAATCCTGCACGGGCGGGCTGCTCGGCAAGCGCATCACCGATGTGTCGGGCAGCTCCGAAGTGTTTCTCGGCGGGATTATCGCCTACAGCAACGCTGTCAAACAGAGCATGGTGGGCGTACCCTCCGAAGTGCTGGACACAGTGGGCGCCGTCAGCGAGCCGACCGCGCGCGCCCTTGCAGAAGGCGTGCGCCAGCGGCTTGGCAGCTACTGGGGCATCGGCATCACGGGGATTGCAGGACCAGGCGGCGGCACGCCCGACAAACCCGTCGGGCTGGTCTATATCGGCATCAGCAGTCCCCACGAGTCAACAGTCTATCGGCAGCTTTTTCTGGGCGACCGCGCCGCTGTGCGCTGGCGCGCCACGCAGTTCGCCCTCTGGCAACTCTATGAACGCTTGCGTAACCCATGATGCGCCTGTTTGTGGCAGTGCTGATACCACCGGACCTGATGCATTCTCTGGCGCAGGAGCAGGCACGGCTCAAGCGCCACCTGCCTGACCGCGCCCTGCGCTGGGTCGCGCCCGAAAACTTTCATATCACCCTGCTTTTTCTGGGCGAGCAGCCCGAAGGGCGTTTAGGCGCAATCCGCGAGGCTCTTCAGCAGGCAAGCACTGGAGTGGAACCCTTCACGATTCAGGTGCAGGGGCTGGGCGTGTTTCCGAGCTGGCACCGCCCGCAGGTGTTGTGGTCGGGCGTAGAGCAGGGCACGGCAAGCCTCACACAACTGGCACAGCGTCTCCAGCAAAACTTGCTGGAAACGCCCGAACGCAAGCCGTTCCACGCGCATATCACCTTAGCCCGAATCAAAGAGCAGGGGCAGAGCGATCTGGCAAAACGCCTGCTGATGCAGGTAGAGCCGCGAAAGAACCACCTGTTCGGCGCCTACGAAGCCTCGCACATCAGCCTGATGCGCAGCGAACTGACCCCGCAAGGCTCGCGCTACACCGAACTGGAGCGGTTCGAACTGACGCCTGCGTCTCCGTAATTTTTCCCCTACAAACCCCCTCCTCTCCTGCCGAAAATAGACTCAACGGTAGGTGAATAATTTCATGGCAGAGCGGGTTCTGATTGTGGAAGACGAGCCAGATTTGCGCTATGTATTGACGCGCCAGCTGCGGGGGGATGGCTATGAACTCGAAACCGCCGTCGACGGCGAGGACGCCATCCAGAAAATCCAGCAGAACGAGTATGCGGTGATTATCACCGATATGAACATGCCCCGCAAAGACGGACTGAGTGTGATCAGCGCCGCACGCGAGTTTTTGCCCGAAACCGAAGTGATTGTGCTGACAGGGCACGGTTCCCTCGAAAACGCTCTGCAGGCGTTCAAAGCAGGCAATATTTTTGAGTACCTGCTCAAGCCACTGGACGATATTGGCTTGCTGAATACCCTGGTGGCGCGCGCGATTGAGCGGCGCAATCTCAAACGGCACAACCGTCAGCTGTTCGAACAACTCCAGCAGGCTTACGAAGAGCTGAAGCAAAAATCGGAGATGCTGGTGCAGAACGAGAAGATGTCGGCGATTGGCACGCTTGCCGCAGGGGTCGCCCACGAGCTGAACAACCCGCTCACCGCCGTGGTCGGATTCGCCCAGATTCTGCAGGAAAAGCTCAAAAGCCAGCGCCCCCTCAACTGGAGCGACGAGGAGTATCAGCGCGTGCTGACCGCAGTGGAGAATCTGGTACAGGGGGCGCATCGCTCCCGTGATATTGTCGGGAGCCTGCTACGGTATGCGCGTGTGTCGCGCGCGGAAGTCCGCGCGCTGGTAGATATCCATCAGGTTCTGCGCGACGCCTTCGTGTTCACCGAGCATATGCTCCTGCGCCATGGGATTGCCTTGCAAAAACAGTTCGCCCCCGACCTGCCGCAAGTGTGGGCGAACCCTTCACGCCTGCAACATGTGTTCACCAACCTGCTGCTGAATGCGCAACAGGCGACCCCCTCTGGTGGCACAGTAACAGTGCGCACGGAGCGTTCCGAGGATCCCAAAGGGGTCTGGGTGCATATAGAAGACACGGGCTGCGGTATTCGTGAAGAGGACCTGCCCCATATCTTTGAGCCTTTCTTTACCCGCCGTGAGAACGGCACAGGACTGGGATTGTCCATCGTGCGCCAGATTGTGGAAGAGCATCAGGGCGAAATCCATGTCTGGAGCGAGGTGGGCAAAGGCACGCGCTTCTCGATTTTCTTACCTGCAACCGAAGTGCATCAGCTCACTCCACCCGAGACACCCTCTGTAGAGGCGCAGAGTGCGTAGATCCTGAGAGGCTGTCTGGGAACTTGGATCGGGACGGCTGAACCCGTTCCTAACAAACAAAGCCCGCCTGCGCTGGCTCTCCGTAGCGTGGGCATCCTGCCCAACCTCACGCGCAAGGATGTGCTGGCTACTTGAGCCGACGAAGGTCGGCTTCAGCCGTCGGACACAAACTCCGCCCGTTTTCCTATATCGTCTCTAAACACTCCATTCAAAATAGCTGCGGGGTGTCTCGTGCAGGCGCACGCGGCTCAGCTGAACCCGTCCCTGAAAATGGGGGCGGAGCCGCTCCACAATAAACATCACCAGATTCTCGCTGGTCGGGGGAATCTGGTCAAATGGCGGCACCTCCTCGTTGAGATACCGATGGTCTAACAGTTCCAGCACCTCTTTCTGCACCAGCGCATCCAGGTCCGCAAGGGAAATCACCATGCCCGTAATCGGGTCTACCTGTCCCCGCACCGTGACCTCCAGGCGATAATCGTGCCCGTGCCCATAGGGGTTTGCGCATTTGCCGAACAGGGCGCGATTCTCTGCTTCGCTCAGGCTGGCTTGATAGAGCCGGTGGGCAGCCGAGAAGGTGTAAGCGCGTGTGAGATCCACGATGTACGCATCGCGCCCGCTGGGCAACTGTTGCGATTCCCCACAATACGCAGAAGCCAGCATGTCCGATTCAAAGACCTCCACTTTCTCTATCGGCACGCCAACCTGCTGACTTAAGGTGTGCCACAGGTAGACTGCCAGATTTTCGGTTGTCGGCAGGTGCTGCTGGAAGTAGGGATGTTCCCGATTGAGGCAGCGATGGTCCAGCTCGCTGTTGATGAGATTCTGAATCTGCTGGGCGATTTGCTCGCGCTGGGCGGACACCTCTGCGGAGGCGGCATATTCCACCCACACGCGGTAGTTATGCCCGTGATGGCGCGCCGCCTTGCCAAAGATCTGCGCGTTCTCCGATTCGCTCAGGTGCGGAAGCCGGTAGAAATGCGACGCCTCAAACGCGAACATGTGCGCTTCACGCTGTCGTCTCACACCATGAGTTTACCTCGAATACCACTGCTGAATGAACGCGCGGTATTCTGCCTGCTCCTTGAGAATCGGTTCCCACCATTCAGGATGGCGGACATACCAGAGGACGGTCTCGCGCAGGGCGTCTTCAAACGGGGTTTGCGGTTGCCAGCCCAGCACGCGGATTTTTTGGGTATCTAACGCATAGCGTCGGTCGTGTCCGGGGCGGTCGGGCACACTCTGGAGTAAACTTTCAGGCTTTTGCAGAATCTGCAGGATGAGCCGTGCCACCTCGCGGTTCTGGCGCTCGTTGCCGCCTGCGATATTGTACGCCTCGCCCACCTGCCCGCGTTCTAACAGCAGCGCCAGCGCCCGCACATGGTCTTCCACATAGAGCCAGTCGCGCACCTGCGTGCCGTCACCGTAGAGAGGCAGTGGCTCATCCTGAAGCGCCCGCACCGTAAAGAAAGGGATGAGCTTTTCGGGGTACTGGCGCGGTCCGAAGGTGTTGCTGGGGCGGGCGATGATGACGGGTAGTCCATAGGTGCGGTAGTAGGCGCGTGCGAGCAGGTCGGCGCCTGCCTTGCTGGCAGCGTAGGGGCTGTTCGGGCGCAGGGGTGACTCTTCTGTAAACGCGCCCTGCTCGATATCGCCATACACCTCGTCGGTGCTGATATGCAAAAAGCGTTCCACCCCCTTTTGCCGCGCGAGTTCCAGCATCACGAAGGTTCCATACACATCGGTCGTGATGAAAGCGTCGGGGTACAGGATGGAACGATCCACATGGGTCTCAGCGGCGAAGTGCGCCACGAGGCTCACCCCCTCCATCGCCTGCTCTACCGTTTCACGCGAGCGCACATCGCCGTGTATGAACTCAAAGCGCGGATTGCCTTCTGCCTCCTGAAGGTTTTCACGGCGCCCTGCATAGGTGAGTGCGTCCAGAACCCGCACAATGTAGTCGGAATGTTGAAGCATATAATGCACGAAATGGCTGCCGATAAAGCCCGCGCCGCCCGTAACCAGCAGAATTTTTGCCATATTTTGAGGATACCCGACGCCCAGCGTGCGCTTTTGGCACAAAAGTTGCTGTTGGAAGAGGTAGGGGAGCAAAGCCTGCCCTCGTAAGGGGGGATTTTCCGCCCCACGGGGTAAACAAGAAGCACGGAGTCGGGCAGAACGCCCGGCTCCGTCGTTTTTAACGCGTTGGCTGGGGTTTAATTGGGCTATGCAAATCGAGCCTGAGGGTGCAACGCAGTGGCAAAAAGTGCTGATTCTGGGCTTTTTCGTGCTGCCAATTGTGCTGACGGTGGGGGTGCTGGCGTCGCCGTGGTTTCGGGAGGTGCGCAGCCGTCAGCTGGCTAAAAATGATCAGCTGATTGCGGCGGTGGATGCGGGGGATGCTCAGGCAGTGGAGCAACTTTTACAGCAGGGCGCGAATGTGAACGCGCGAACGCGCGGCGGGCTGACCGCGCTGAGCCTCGCCGTGATTCGGGGCTACGACTCGATCGCGCTCACCCTCATCGAACGGGGGGCGAGTCTCGATGCCCGCGATAAATCGGGCGACCGCCAGCAGATGAGTCCGGGCTACTCGCCTGTTCACTATGCCGCGATTTACGGGCGCACGCGCGTGCTGGAGCGCATGCTTCAGGCGGGAGTCTCGCCCGACCTGCGCGATAAAAATGGACGCACCCTGCTGATGCTCGCCGCCGAGAACGGGCACGCCGATACCGTGCGCCTGCTGCTGCGCGCTGGGGCGAACCCGCGTGCTGTGAGCGCGCTGGGGGAAACGGTGCTGGATTGCGCCAAACGCGGCAAAAATCCCACCGTGATTCGGCTGGTTGAGGCGGCTACAAACTCTCCAGAATCCGTATCAGGGGGCGGTTGAGAGCGTCCAGCACGGCAGCCGCGACGGCGCGGGCGGCGTCATCGCGCAGGAGCGCACTCCCCACCAGCTCCTGACGCACCTCGCCGTTCTCCCAGAGCAGAATCACATTCACCACGGCATGCCCACTGTCGCCCTGCGCTTCACTGGCATTAATCAGGCTCAAGGTCAGGTTAGGCGGAAGAATCGGGCGGAGGGCGTTCAGCACGGCTTCCGCAATTAGCGGATGGAGTCGTGCCTCGCCCTCGGCAACGCCTTCCAGCACGCGGTTCTCGATCTGCAGGTAGACCCGCGCCTTCGCGCGCCGCCCCTCGCGTTCATAAGAGATGGTTTGAATGCGAATCCGTCGCTCTGGCGGGCGTGGTTCGACAGCCGCCTGTATCGGCAGGGTGAGCTGAGCGCCGCCGCGCGCTGGCGTGATGCCCTTCATCAGCATACACTCCTGACTGGCGAGGTTCACCAGATTGTCCACCGTTGCGGCGTAATGCACCTGCTCACGCTCGCGCGTACGCTTGCCTCCCTGATAGCCGTAGGAAACCGCGATGGGCATATCCACATCGGGGATCTGGATGCTGGCAATCTGTCGGCTCAAATGATGTGCCAGCAGCCCTGCCTCTTCACGTCGTCGCAAAGTCGCAATCGCGAACTCGTCGCCCCCCCAGCGGCAGACGACATCGGTTTCAGGGTTGGTCTCCTCTGCCAGAATCCGTGCCACGCGCCGCAGCACCTCATCCCCCACCAGATGCCCGTAGCGTTTGTTGAACGCGCCGAAGTTGTCCAGATCAAAAAAGATGACCGTGATTTCGCGCCCCTGAGAAAGCTGCTCAATCCCCCACTCACGCAGGGTGTCCGACCACGGTAAACCCGTCATCGGGTCATAGCTGCGTCCGATCTCGGGGAGCAGATCAAACACGGTCAGGTTCCCGACAGGTTTGCCCTCCTGCACAATCGGCAGGAAGGTACGCCGTGTGTTAAGGAACCACTCGGCGACGGCTCGCAGGGGCGTGTCGGGGGCATATTGAGGGATTTCGGTATACATCACTTCGCGAACGGGCGTCTCTGGGGGAACTCCCAGCAGCTGCGCATATTCCACCGTGCCCACCACTTGCTGTCCATCATACACGGGTAGCCCGGTCAGCTGGTGCCCGCGCAACAAAATCAGGGCGGTCTCGACAGTATGGTCGGGATGCACCCACACCCGATTCGGTTTTATCAGATGGGCAACGGTTCGCATCAAAGGTTCACGCTCCAGCGAGTGTGCAGACCCCGCATCCGTGCGCCTCTCGACGAGGGAAGTCATCCCTTCCAGCACCGTCAATGCCTGCGCTCGCAACGCTCCAGCCTCCATGCCAGTCCTTTACTTTACAATACGATGGCTCTGGTGTAAAAGCCCACTGTAAGAATACGGGTTTTGCCCCGTTTTTCCTGTTTTTTCAGTGCGCCCGCTGCCGGTAGGGCACATAGACAATCTCCAGGTCCTTTCCGCGCCCCAGACTGAGGTTACGCAACAGGTTGGCGGTACGCACGCCCACCTCGTGCGGATTCTCGATGAGCAGGAGCTGGCACCGCCCCTCATGATACCATGCCTCTGCCTCCTGCCGCCATGTGAAAATCCCCAGGTGGGGCAGGGGGGCCGCTTGAATGGCGTAGCGGGCAATCTCGGCGCCCATCAGAAAGACTCCCTGCACGCGGGGGTTGCTTTTCAAGCGCTGAGCCACTGCTTGCGCCTGGGCGCTTTCGGAAAGGGCAATCAGTTCCGCCCGCAGGCGCCGATTCTCCAGCAAACCATGCCGGAAACCGTCCCAGAACTCGCTGACCGCGCCGGGCAGGGGATGCCCCGCAATCACCACCACCTGCCCTGCTGGCAGGCGCCTGGCGTACCATGCGCCCGCCCTACGCCCTACATCGTAGTAGTAAGTGCTGACCACGCCCAGACGCAGGCTCTGGCGCATGTCTACTCCGACCAGCACCAGCGGAATTCCCTCACGCACCGCTGTGTTGACGGTCTCCTGCGCCCAGACATCGGGGGGCGCGCAGAACGCCAGCGCACGCCATGCCTCCGGCTGTGCCATCTGGGACGCAACCGAATCGCGCTCTGCTGGGTCAAAATAGACGAGGGTGGGAATGATGCTGGCGTCCAGCCGACTCTTGAGTCCCGATTCAAACGCTTCCCAGAAGTCGTTGCGTCGCGCCTGAATGAAGATTCCCACAGGGAACCGGAACTGCTCGGGCGAAGGCTCAGGCTCCCGCTGGCACGCGGTCAGCAGCAGAATGAGGCTCAGCCAGTAGCCCCCGCGTCGCATAGCTCACTCCTGCAGCAGTGCCTGAAGCTCGGGGTAGAGCTGATTATATGCCTCCACGCTCTGGGGGGGGTTGCCCAGCAGCCAGTCGCGCAGGTAGCCTGCCAGAATGGAGCCGGAGGTCACGGTGAAAATCCCGTACTGGCGATACGCCTCCGCCCGCACGGGATCGTTGACCTTCGCTGCTACTCGCTGCACACCGAACAGCTCGCGCGCCATCTGCACCACCATCAGGTTCGTGTTGTCGCCGTTGGTGCATGCAATAAAGGCGTCTGCCTTGTCCAGCTCGGCGCGGCGGAGGGTGTCCTCGTCCAGTCCGTCGCCAATCACCACCTGACACCGATGCGCCTTACCCAGCCGCATCAGCGAGTCCTGCGAGCGATCGATCACCGTTACCGAGTGTCCCGTTTCGCTAAGCAGGAGCGCCAGAATGGAACCCGTACGACCGCAACCCATTATCACCACTCTCATGATTTCTCTTCCTCCTTCGGTTTGGAATACAGACACACCTGCACAGGCGTTTTGCGTAGCACGGTCTCCACAGTCTCGGTCAGGAGCTGGCGTCCCAGCACCCTACGGTATTCTGCGGCGATGCATACCATGTCGCATCCGTATTCTCGCACGGCTTCTACAATCGCGAACCCGCAGTGATGGGTAGGGCGTGTCCGGATGGTGTAGTTGCCGAAGCCGAGCTCCTCGAGAATCTCGCGCGCGGCTAAGGCGAACTCTTTCCCACGCCGTAGTTTTTCCGGAGGGCACTGCTCGAGGCTCAACCCGCGCGAGACCTCTATGAAACACAGCACAGTCAGGTGTGCCTCGAACACCTGTGCCATGTGCACGGCGTAGCGCAGGAGTTCACGGTCTTCGGGGGTATTGGTGAAGGGCACCAGCAGGTGTGTTGGTGTCTGCTCGGGTTGTGCCTCCGTTTTGCGTCGTCGCCAACCGAACAGTTTGAACCCCATCGTTACGCTCCGTTGCGCATGCGTTTTTCCAGTCGTTTCCACATCAGGGCGCGAGTGAACGCCCACAGGATCAGGAGCGAGCCGAGCGCCAATCCCTCGAGTCGCCCGAATAGAAAGTACTCATGATAGACTACATAAACTCCCAGCACCAGCATGATCAAGCTGAGACCGTAGCGCAATCCCATTCTCATTTGAATTTCTCCAGTTCTTCGCGGAGTAGTTGCTGGGCGCGTTGCGGGTTGGCGCGCCCCTGCGTGGCTTTCATCATCTGCCCCACCAGAAAGCCAATCACGCTGGTTTTGCCCGCGTGATATTTCTGTACGGCATCGGGGTTCTCTTCCAGCACCTGGCGCGCAGCTGCGCGCAGGGCGTCCTCGTCGGAAATCTGAATCAGCCCGCACTCCTTCACAATCTCGGAGGGCATCCGCCCCGTCTGGAACACCTCGTCGAACAACTCTTTTGCGATGCGCCCCGAAATCGTGCCCGACTGGATTAGCCCCACGAGGTCTGCCAGGTGGCTGGGCGTCAAAGGCGATTCGCTGATGGCGCGGTTTGTTTCGTTCAGGCGCGCCTGCAGTTCCACCGTAATCCAGTTGCAGGCGGTTTTTGGCTCCACGCCCAGCGCGACGCACCGCTCGAAATAGGTCGCCGTGTCGTAATCGGCGGTCAGCACGCGAGCGTCGTAGTCCGAGAGCTTGTATTCGCGCCGGTAGCGGTCGGCTTTTGCCAGCGGCAGCTCGGGAATCGTTTCCCGCAGGCTCTCCAGCCACGCTTCGGTAATCTGAATAGGCACAATATCCGGTTCGGGGAAGTAGCGATAATCCTGCTCAAACTCTTTAGTGCGCATTGGGAAGCTGTAGGCGCCTTCCTCACTCCAGCCGCGCGTTTCCTGCACCACCTGCCCGCCCGATTCCAGAATTTGAATCTGGCGCTGCACCTCAAACTCGATCCCGCGCACCACCGAACGGAAGGAGTTGAGGTTCTTCAATTCGGTTTTGACGCCGAGCTGAGCAGACCCTTCGGGCGCGACGCTGATGTTTGGCTCACATCGGAGCGAACCTTCTTCCATCTTGCCGTCGCACACCCTCAGATAGGTGAGGATCGCACGCAACTGCACCAGATACTCGCGCGCCTCTTCTGGCGAGTGAATATCGGGGGGGAAGTCCGTAACAATCTCCATCAGCGGCACACCCGCGCGGTTGTAGTCCACTTCGCTTTCGCCAGGCAGGTAGTGAAACAGCTTCCCCGTGTCCTCTTCTAAATGCACGCGCCGAATGCGAATCTTTTTGCGTTCGCCATTCAGCTCAATCTCCAGATAGCCATGCGTGCCGATGGGATGCACTTCGCCGTATTGCGAAATCTGATAGCCTTTGGGCAGGTCTGGGTAAAAGTAGTTTTTGCGGTAGAACAGGGTTATAGGGGCAATACGACAGTTCAGCGCCAGCGCAGTCCGAACGACATGCTCCACCGCTTTCTTGTTGGGCACAGGGAGCGTGCCGGGCAATCCCAGGCACACGGGGCAAACATTGGTGTTGGGCGCATCGCCGAATCGTGTGGGGCACGCACAGAACATCTTGCTCTCGGTGAGCAACTGTGCGTGGACCTCCATCCCGATACTGGGTATGTATCGCATGGCTTTCAGAGCGGAATTATACCCCGCCCCGTTGCTGGGGCGGGGTGGTGGGGGGAGGGCACACAAGGGATTAGCGCGTGAGGACCTCGTAGGTTTTGAAGTCGGACTGCATCGGGGGCTCTTCACCGCGTTCACGCGCCTGACGCAGGTCTTCAAAACCCCGCCGATGCCCCTCCATGAATTCGGGCGACTGCACCCACGCGCGAAAGTGGGCTTCACTTTCCCAGTGGCTAACAATCAGGTAGGGGTCGCCCTCTTTCTGGGGGCGCAGCACATACATGCCGCGGAAGCCGGGCATGCGGTCAATCGCCTTCGCGCGTGTGCGAAACAGCTCTTCGAACCGCTCCCGATAGTGCGGTTGACAGGTGATATAGTTAATCGCGACGAACCCCAGGCTTTGCGCCTGCTCCGCCGCCTCGAATTGCTGAGAACTGAGCGTCTGCATCGTCTCCTCCTTCCTCATTTTCTATAGAGTATACCTTTAGCCACGCTAAGAAATCAAGGGGGATGCGGGGAGTTTGGGAGGAGACATCTCCCCTCTATAAGAGGTAATTCAGAGCAGTCAAAGGGCGTCTATGTCCGACGGTTGAAGCCGTTCCTATGATACGAAGCCGACTTGCGTCGGCTCCAGTAGCACGCGCATCCTACGCCTGATTGTGGGCAGGATTCCCACACTACGGAGAGCCAGTGCAGGTTTAGCGAAGGAGGATCGGGAAACAGGGTGTGGCTGATGTGCCCTGTGCGGCAGATCGACTGTGCCCGACGGGCAGAGCATAACAGTGCAGGTAAAGCAATTCCGTCCTTCAGGCAATCGCGTCCACCAGTACTTCCGCGCCGAAGCGCACGGGGTCGGTACAGGGGCG
>CAZQPV010000040.1:14589-17458 GCA_964595265.1 uncultured Fimbriimonadales bacterium | reverse complement strand
TGGTGAGGAGGAATGACGAATCTACTGGAGTTCGTGGAGATTCGCCCCGAAGTGATGCGAGGTAAGCCCGTTATCAAGGGCACACGCATTACGGTGGAATCGATTCTGGAGCGTCTGGCAGCAGGCGAAACCGAGGCGCAGATTCTGCAGGAGAATCCCACCCTGCCTCCAGAAGCGGTTCGTGCCGCGCTCTTCTATGCGCTCCAGGTTCTCAGAAACGAAGACTTGCTAACGATGCAACTCCCTGAGAAATGAGACTGCTTGCAGATGAAGGGATTGAACGCTCCGTAGTGGAGGCACTGCGCAGCTTGGGATTTGATGTCCTGTGGATTGCCGAACGGCAGTCAGGTTTGCATGACCAGCAGGTTCTCCAAATGGCTCAGCAGGAAGGCAGAATCCTGATTACCTACGACAAGGATTTTGGAACTCTTGTCTTCACGGATGAGTACGAGATTCCGGGCGTGGTTCTTCTGCGCTTACATGGCTCTCCTGCAGAGGTGAAAGCGACTCTGATTTGCGAGTACTTCAGTCAGTTCGGGAACGAGCTGTCAGGGTACTTTACGGTTGTTACGCCTCGTGGAATTCGCCGCCGCCCGCTACGCCTCTTCGAAGAGCGTCCCCGGTGAGTCTGCCATCGGGTACAATCTAATTCTGTAGCCCTCTGGCTACAGGGGGAGCGCGATGAGAGCCTATAGACTGGATTTGAACGATGTCGTCCAGCACCCTGGACGGCGGGTCGAGTACCCGATCGAGGTCTGGTTAGAGCGGGACGAAGCTCCCCCGCAGTCGGAACCGATTCGAGGCACGCTGGTTGCCGAGAGCGGCGGTCGTATTCTGCGCTTATCAGGCGCATTTCACACGGTCGTCTGGCTGGAGTGCGGTCGCTGTCTAGAGTATTACCAGCTGCCCGTCGATTTCGAAATCCACGAGGAGTTCCCCCTCGTGGGCACGCCTGCCGGGTTGAACCCGCAGGGGTTTGCGACCGTAGAGGATCGGGACTCGTTCCCCGTGTTTGAAGGAAACTGGCTGAATGCAGACGAGTTGCTGCGGCAATATCTGATCCTGGAGTTGCCGATCGCGCCTGTCTGCCACCCGGACTGCAAAGGTCTCTGCCCCACCTGCGGGCAGAACCGCAACGAGCGCGAGTGCAGTTGTCCAGAGCGCAGGGGGCATCCAGCGTTCGAGGCGCTGGCTCGCGCATGGTACGGCGAAGAAGACTAACAAGGAGGGAAACCGATGGCAAACCCGAAACGACGACACTCGCACGCACGGGGTGCGAAGCGACGCACCCACTACAAACTGGAATTGCCCGGCTTGAGCCGCTGTAAGCACTGCGGGGCGACGATTTTGCCCCATCGCGCGTGCCCAGTTTGCGGCTATTACCGTGGACGCAAATATGAGAACGCGCTCACAACCCCAGAAAGCGAGTCGTAAGCGATGCGAATCGCGGTCGATGCGATGGGGGGCGACTATGCCCCTCAAGAGATTGTTGCGGGCGCCTACGAATCGGCGCGACAGGTGAGCTTCGAGATTGTGCTGGTAGGCGACACCGAGCAGATTGAGGCGCACCTGCCCAAACGCGGGCGCCCGTCCAATTTACACATCCACCACGCCTCGCAGGTCATCACGATGGAGGACTCTCCTGTGATGGCGATACGGCGCAAGCGCGACTCGTCGCTGGTGGTCGCCGCCAAACTGGTTAAGGAGGGCAAAGCGGACGCGCTCGTCTCGATGGGCAACACGGGCGCGGTGGGCGTGGTGGCGAAACTGCTCTGGGGCAGTCTGCCCTATGTAGACCGCCCCGCGATTGCCACGGTGCTGCCCACCTACACGGGACGGTGCGTGCTGCTGGATAGCGGCGCGACCGTCGACTGCTCCCCGCGCCAGCTGCTGGATTTTGCGCTGATGGGACAAGTCTACGCCGCGCAGGTGCTGGAAATTCCCAACCCGCGCGTGGGGCTGCTCAACATCGGCGAGGAAGCCACCAAGGGCAACAGCGTTACCAAAGAAGCTTACCAGCTGCTCATGACCCACCTGAAAGAGGACTTCGTGGGCAATGTGGAGGGCAAGACCTTCTTTGAGGGCGTCGCCGATGTGGTGGTCTGCGACGGGTTTGTGGGGAATGTGTTTCTCAAAACCGGCGAGGGCGTGGCAGAAACAGTGTTGAAGATTATCAAAGAGGAGCTGACGCGCAACCGCCTGAACATGCTTCCGCTGGCGCTGCTGAAGCCTGCTTTCGAGCGCATCAAGCGTCGTCTGGACTATCGGGAGTATGGCGGCGCGCCGCTGCTGGGCGTGGATGGCGTGTGCATTATCGGGCACGGGCGTTCCGACCGCTATGCAGTGCGTCAGGCAATCTCGGTGGCAGCGCAGGCAGTCGCCAACCGTCTCGTGCCGACCCTGCGCCACGCGCTGAGCTTACTCCACGAAAGCAAGGAGGGCTGATGGCGCTCACCGTAACCGTGCTGGGGTGCGGCACTTCGATGGGTGTGCCGATGATTGGCTGTCGCTGTGCCGTCTGCACCTCCAGCGACCCGCGCAACCACCGCTCGCGCCCCGCCGTCCATCTGCGTACCGAGACCACCGCCCTGCTGATTGACGCCCCGCCCGAACTGCGCCTGCAACTGATTCGCTCCCAGCTGGACACCCATCTGGACGCCGTGCTAATCACCCACACCCACGCCGACCACATCATGGGGCTGGACGATGTGCGCGGATTCACCCTGCGCACGAACCGCCCCATCCCCGTATACGCCGAAGCGAGCGCGTTAGAAGACCTCAAGCGCGTCTATCGGTATGTGTTTTTCCCCTATCCCCCTGGCGTCAGCACGCCACAGATAGAGTTCCGCGAAATCACGGGGGTTTTCAC
>CAZQPV010000040.1:10145-14489 GCA_964595265.1 uncultured Fimbriimonadales bacterium | reverse complement strand
CCCCAGCCCGCCCCAGAGCAGGGCAGGCAGCACGCCAAGCCAGCGCCAACGCCCTCCCTGCGACGCTTTTTGCAACTCCAGCCCTGCCAGCAACGCCAGCGCAGGGAACATCGGGAAGATGTAGGCAGGCAGCTTGGTGAAACTCAGCGTGAACAGCCCGAACACCAGCCAGCACCAGCGCTGGAGATAGCCTGCAAGCGGGTCTTCGGCACGACGCCACAACGCCGACGCCCACGCCCCCATCGGAAAGCCGCCCAGCCACAACACCACGACATAAAACAACAGATAAATCGCCACGCCTGCGAGCATACTCCCCATATCCCCGCGCTGAATCAAGGGCAACACCGAGTGCGCCGTGTCGCCCCCTGCAAAGCGCAACAGATTCTGCCTCACCACGAACTCGGTAAAGAATTCCGCGCCGTGCTGCAGGTAAACGCCCCCATACCATGGCGCGGCGGTCAACAACGCCACACCGAGCGCCCCCAACACCCAGCGAAATCGCACGCCCCGCGCCCGCAGCTCCCGCAGACTCACCAGGTAGAGCAACCCCACCAGTCCCAGCCCGAACGGTCCTTTTGTCAGAACCGCCAGCCCCAGCGCGACCCCGCCCACCAGACTCCAGAGCAGGGGACGATGGGGCAGTTCCCAGAGCGCAATCAGCGCTATCAGCAGAAAGAAGGTCAACGCCATATCCGTAATCGCGAGGCGTGCGAGAATCAGGCTCAAAGGCGCCATCGCACACAGCAGCGCCGCCGTCGTGCCCACGCCCTGCCCCAGCCTGCGATTGCCCCAGATTCCCAGTGCGATCAGTGTCATGGCGTACATGACTACCGAAGGCAAGCGCAGAACGAACTCCTCTGAAATCCAGTTTTTGGGGAACGGCTCAAAGAGGCGCATGCTGAGCTGTATCAGCCAGTAGAGCAGCGGAGGCTTCTCAAACCATGGCTGATTCTGAAAAGTCGGGGTCAGCCAGTCGCGGCGCTGATGCATCTCCCACGCCACAGACGCATAAAACCCTTCATCTAAATCGGTCAGCCCGAAAGCCGTGATGTCAATCAGCGCCGCCAGCACCAGAAGCCATATCAGCCCACGCACGCCCCAGAGTGTACCCTGCCGTCAGTAGGTATATTCAGACGACGCCGCCATATATGCCTGATAGCTCAGCCCCACCGCCGTGCCGCCCACCAGCAGAATGAGAACCAGCGGCACAACGAAGCGCATGGCGGGGTTCAGGCGACTCCCGATTGGGCTAAAGGGGATTGCCAGCGCCAGCACGCAGAGCGCAAACGCCAGCAAATAGAGCGCCTGCAAACTGGCATACGCAAACCCCAGCGCCCACAGGATGCCGTACAGTATCACCGCCAGGGCAACCGCGCCGCGCCCCACACGGAACGAACGCATCACCCAGCCGAGGGGCACGCCGATTCCCACCATCGCGCCCAGCGAACCCGCCATCTGCGCAAACGAGGCACTTTTCGCCCCATAAAACAGCACGCCCGCGCTCACGCCGCCAATCAGCGCTACCAGAAACGCCGTCTGCCAGCCCACCAGACGCTCCTCTGCCGATGATGCTACCACCGTGAGAACCGTCAGCCCCACCCCGAACACCAGAATCCATGCAATTCCAACAGGAAGCGCCCAGTATTCGCTCTGCATCAGGGGCACAAACAGCAACACGAACACCCACGGCAACACCAGCACCAGCCCCCAACCCGCGACCCATCGGTAGGCAGGCGCGATTCCCACCAGCCAGCCCAGCGGAATCAGCCCCAGCGCCAGCCAAAAGACCCACTCCTGCGCATCAGTGGGAGGAAACGCAGGCTTGCCCAGCACGAGCCAGTAGACCAGCCCCATGCCCAGCCCCACTGCCAGCGCGCTGAGCCACCCGTGGGCGCGGGGCAGCCGCCCACCCACCAGCCAGAGAACCCCAGCCAGCAGGGCGGGCAGCCCCGTAATCAGCAGGTTATTCAGCACGAAGTTCACTGCTTAATTGCCTCCACGCTGATGGTTACGCGCACCTCGTCGGAAAGACCACCGTTCAGCCCGTAGTTGATACCAAACGCACTGCGCTTGATGGTGAAGGTGGTCTCGAAGCCGATAATCTCCTGCCCTCGCGGGTTGCGCCCCTTGCCCGTGAAAGTAACGCGCACGGTCAGTGGCTTGGTAACCCCGCGCAGGGTCAGGTTACCCTGCACCTCCACGGTGGTGTCGTTGATTTTGCGCACGCGCGTGCTCTTGAAGGTCGCCTTGGGGAACTGGCGCGTGTTGAAGAAGTCGGGGTTGCGCAGATGGTCATCGCGTTGCGAGTTGCCTGTATCTACGCTGTTGAGGTCTATCTCAAGTTGCACAGAACTGCGCTCGGGATTCTTCTCGTCCACCACCAGCGTGCCAGAGAACCGATTGAACCGCCCGTACACAAAGGCGGTGTTCATATGCTTCACGCGAAATACAATGCTGGAATGTACAGGATCCACGCGATATGTGACTCCCTGCGCATGGAAAGGCGTCAGCGTACTACCGAGCATCGCCAGCACAGCCAATCCCAGCATGCCACGAGTTGCGAACCGTTTCATCATACTCCCTCCTTGTGTGTAGATTTGTGGGTCTCATCGGTCGTTCTGGAGATGGACTGCGCCCACTGCTGGAGCGTTTGGGCGAGCTGATTGAGCGCATCGGGGCAGGCACGGAAATAGTGATGCTGCCCCTGCTTGCGCATGGAAACCAGTCCCGCATCGATAAGAATATTGAGGTGATGCGAGACGGTAGATTGCGCGATAGGGAACTGCTCCGCCAGCTCGCCGCACGAGAGTTCGCCGCCCTTCACCACCGCCAGCAGGATGCTGAGCCGTGTAGGGTCTGCCAGCGCGCGCGCGACCTTCGTCAACTGCTTTGCGTCCATCTCCATAGACCGATGTACCAATATCTATACGATTGAGGGCGCCCGCTGGTTCCATCGAGGGGCGGGTATATTTGCTCTGTCGCGAGGATTTGCATTCCACCTCGTGGCACGATTCATTTCGCCGCGTGGGGCGCGGGAACCGTGCCCCTACCCGCGTGCTGTTTGGCTCGTGGGCACGGGAACCGTACCCCCACACAACATGCCCGTACGGACGCGGTTCCCGCGTGCTGTTTGGATCACGGGCACGGGAACCGTGCCCCTACGGATGTCCGTACGGACGCGGTTTTCGCGTGCTGTTGAGCGAATCCCCCGTTCTTTGCGACAGAGCAGGTATACTGCTTTCGGCGATGCGGGTTGGGCTAACAATCGCCTCGGCGATTGCAGGCGCGGCGCTGGCAGGCTGCGGCGCGAAAGAGAGCGTACCCGCAGGGCGCATCCGCCTGCGCATCTGGAGCATGTGGGCAGGCGACGAAGAGAAGGTTTTCGAAGGCGTCGTGGCGCACTATAACCGCGTCCAGAACCGCGTCTGGCTGGAGAATCTGGGTGCGGTGGAGGACACCAAAACGCTCCGCGCGATTGTGGCGGGCGCGCCGCCTGACCTGTTTACCCTGCGTGAGCCGGGCTATCTGGCGCCCTTAGCCGCCAATAATGCCCTGCTGCCGCTGGATGAGTGGTTCCACGAGTCGGGTCTGCGCGAGGAAGATTTTGTGCCCGCTTCGCTGGAGCAGGGACGCTACAATGGCAGGCTCTACTCCATGCCCTACTTGCTGGATGCGGGCGCGCTGTTCTGGAACCCCAACCTGTTTCGCCAGGCGGGGCTGAACCCGAAACGCCCCCCACGTACGCTGGAGGAGATGCTGGATTATGCCCGGCGGCTGACCCACTTCGATTCGTCGGGCGAAATTCGCGTGCTGGGAATGCGTCCCCCTACACTGATGGAGCTGATTATCGCCTTCGGGGGGCAGTTTGTAGACCCGCGCACGGGCGCCATCACTGCCGACCACCCGACGAATATCGAAGCGGCGCGCTACTATCGTGCGCTAATTGAGGCGATGGGCGGCGGCAGGCGCGTGCAGGCGTTCACTGCAGGCTTCGGCAACGAACAGGGCACGAATAACCCCTTCTTTCTCGGCAAAATCGCGATGATGATTAACGGGCAGTGGAACCCCTACTGGTTCCAGAGGTATGCTCCCCATGTGCCCTACGATGTCGCGCCGATCCCGCACCCTGCGAGCAAGCCCCACCTGGCGCGCCCCACATGGATCGGGCAGAACATGTTTTGTATTCCGTGCGAGTCGCGCCATCCCCGCGAAGCGTGGGAGTTTCTGGTGTGGGCGCAATCCGAAGAGGCGCAGGTGCTGTTCGCCGACACGATGCACGGCATTCCGAACATCCGCAAGGTGCTGAAGAACCCGCGCCTGCGCCAGCCGCAAAACCCCAACGAA
>CAZQPV010000040.1:0-10045 GCA_964595265.1 uncultured Fimbriimonadales bacterium | reverse complement strand
CATCCGCAAGGTGCTGAAGAACCCGCGCCTGCGCCAGCCGCAAAACCCCAACGAACTCTGGAAGCGCGGCTACGCGAAGTTTTTAGACCTCGTGGACAGCCCCAACGCGCGATTCTTCCCCGTAACGCCTGTCTCCACGCTCTACCTTCACGAGCTGAGTACGGCGCAGGACTTCATCATGAGCGGTAGCAAGACCCCCGAACAGGCACTGCGCGATGTGCAACAACGGGTGCTTGCCGAGTGGAAACGCTGGCAATAGGAGAATTTGCCGCTTATAGCAGGGGGTGTTAGGCAAATCAAGGGGGCGGCTTGGCGTTTTGCTGCCGCCCCTGACTGGAGCGTTTACAGGTTCACGAACCCGCCCAGCAACAGCGCCATGCCCCAGCCGATGAAGCCGACCAGCAACGCGCCAATCAGCCCCACCAGAAACGGCTTGAGACCGACGCCCTTGAACACGCTGAACGCGGTGGCTAAACCGACCGCCGCCATCGCCGTGCCCAAAGCATAGGAACCCCAGGTCTCGCCGATGGCTTTGGTCAGACCTTTCCAGGCACTCTCGTTCCAGATGCCGAACGCCAGCCCGTTTCGGAGCGTGGCGTCGCCAATCGAGCGTAGCACCGCCATCAGAATGAACCCCAGCACAAAGGCGGGCAGCAGTTTCGCGATGTTGATTTTCGTGCCGCTCTCGCCCTCCTGCCGTGCCTGGCGTTTCAAATAGAGGTAGGACAACAGCGGCACCACAACTGCAAGGAACAGGTTGCGCGTCAGCTTGGTTACGGTTGCGGCTTTCAGGACGACCTCATCGTTGAAGACTTCTTTATAGGTCAGCGCCGCCCCTACCACCTGCGAGGTCTCATGCACGGCCGTGCCCAAGAACAGCCCAATCTGCTCGGAAGTGTGCAGAATGTGGGGCGCAAGATAGGGATAAAGGAACATCCCCAGCAAGCCAAACAGGGTAACATTCGCAACGGCATAGGCGACCTCCTTCTGGTCGGCTTTGATGGCAGGCGCGGTGGACACAATCGCCGTTACGCCGCAGATGCCTGTGCCCGCCGCAATCAGCGTGCCCAGACGCTCCGGCAGGTTCAACTTGCGGTTAATCCACGACACAAAAATCAGCCCGCTGGCAATCGCGCTGAGCACTACGGGAATTCCCCAGGCGCCCAGCTTGAACACATCCATCAAACTGAGCTTGATACCCACCAGGATGATGCCCAAGCGCAGAATCTTGGTGGTGCTGAACTTGATACCTTCTTCAATACTCGCAGGTAGAGGCAGCAGGTTGCGAATGAGAATCCCGATCACAATCGCGGTCAGCACCGCCGAGATGGGGCTGGACTTACCTGTGGGGTCAATCCCCTGCAGGCTCAGAATCCACGCGCCCACCACATTCGTGAGGGGGATTGCAACCAGCATAATCGCTACCGACAGTAGAAATCCAGGCAAGATGCGCACGACGCCATTCCAATCTGGCACGCCCAGCAGTGCGTTCAGAAGCCAGTTGGACTTCTGCGGCTCTGTGGGCGTCTTAATTGCATTTGTTGCCATGTTTGATTTCACCTCCAGAGAGTGGAATTGTGCCCCCGCCCCGCCTCCGTGCAGGGCAGGGGCGTATTTTCTGATTAGTTATAGGCTCCTGCAAGGGCGCAGACATTCTTGCCCAGCTCCAGCTCGCTGGCTTTCTCCTCATCGGGTGTGAGCAAGCCCGCGTTCACGCGCTTAATGTCCACATACTGCGGAGGGAACACCGGCAAGGTGTCGAGCAGGAACTGGACGAACTCTTCCTTGCTCTTTGCCTGATACTCCCGCGGGTTGTTGCGCTTGATGTTGCCCAGTGTGTCGTAGAAGGTTCCGTCGGGGCGTCCCTCGCGGCTGGCGGTGGCGAAGTGAGCAGGAAAGACCACCGTCTCGTCAGGCAACACGAGCAGTTTGTTGTAGAGCGAGTCGTAGTGCAGTGGCGCCCACTCTTCTCCGCGCCCACCGAGGTCAGGACGCGCCACCGACACAATAAAGATGGAGTCGCCCGTGAAGAGATAGCGGTCGTTCACGAGGAATGCCATGTTGCCCAGCGTGTGTCCAGGGATGTGAATGCCCTTCAGAGTCGCCTTGCCAAACTGGAAGGTGAAGTTATCTTTCAGGTACTCGTACGCAATCGTGGCGGGGAGCATGTCGATAGGGTGGATTCCGTCGTAGGGGTGCAGGAAATAGGGCACGCCGAGTTGCTTCGCGAGTTTGGGTCCGCCGCTGATGTGGTCGGCGTGCGCGTGCGTGTCGAAAATCGCCACGATGCGGAAGCCCTCGCGCTCGGCGAGGTTGGTGTATTGATCGATGTGGCGGGTGGGGTCAATCAGAATGCCCTCGCCCTCGCTGACGATGGCGTAGGCAAGGTCGCCCCGCGCGACGCGAATAATCTGGTAGACGGTGAGGTCGCTGGTATCGGGGATTCGGCGCACGCGATAGTAGTTGCCCCACGCAATCATGCCGCCTTCGAGGTTGACCGCATCGTAGCCGCGCTCACGGAGCAAACCCGCCACATAGTCCGATGCACCCCCTTTCGCGCAGACCACCACCACACGCTTGTCTTTCGGCACACGCGCGATATTGCCTTCCTCATCCTCCAGAAAGGAGAAGTACGGGATGTGAATCGTCTCAAACGGATTGCGTCCTTCGATCTTCCAGCGCTCGAACTCGTCCTGATTGCGCACATCCAGCAGCAGGAACGATTCGCCACGCTCGATCATCTCATCCAGCTCAGCGACCGTAATCGCTGTCTTGGTCAGGGTTCCCATAGTGATACCTCCTTGTGATATTTCTGTGTGCCCATTCCGGGCGTTTTCACTTCGTTAGAGGCGAGGCGGGAGGGAAAGGATTCATCAACGCAGGGGTATACTGCGGACGCGAATGAATCGCTGTATAGGGTTCCTGCTGGGGAGTTTGCTGCTCATCGCGGGCGCGTGGGCGGACGCGCTGGTGGTGCATGTGCTGGCGGGTTCCGCCATGTTTGAGGAGAGCGCCTGGGTGCGGCGGACTCTCCCTAACGGCGCGGCAGGCTGGATGGCGGGGGCGCCCGAATCGCTCTTCTGGCAGGAGCCAGACTGGAGCCTGCGCGATGTGGCGTACACGGGAGCAGTTTCGGGAGGCACGCCCCTACCCCTTGTTCGCGACAGGAGGTTTGCTTATGGCGTGCGGGCGGAGATTCCCAAACCGTTCCCCTTCCGTGAGGGGCTGGGCGTGCTGGTGCTGGGCGAGGTAGCGCGCGCCGAGGCTTACGCTCGCTGGTGTACCCCTGAACAGACAAACGCCCTGAAACGGCTCGCGTGGCGCCACATCGATACGCTGCTGGAAACCCTCGCGCGTCAAGCACAGGCACGCGGAGCCAGACTCTGGGTGCTGGGGATAGCCTCTGAGCGCGAGCCAGCGCCCCGTTTGCATGCGGTGTTTGGGTTTGGCGCGGGCGCAGGCGTGCTTGATGACCCCGCAGTGCGCGAGCCGATGCTGGTGGGAGCGCGTCCTGCCAACGAATGGCGGGTCTTGCCGCAGGCAGTTGAGGTACAGTCGCTTATCTCTGCCCCTGGGCGCTGGCGTGCCAAACAGAGCCTGCAAGGCATGGGTAAGCCGCTGCTGTTTGGCATCTGGAGTCTGGGGCTGCTGGGGTGGGCATGGCAGGTCATGCGCCCGCGCAGGGTGTCCAAACGCATTCTGTTGCGCGTGGTTCAGCCCACTTTACAGAGCGCATCGGCTCGCACGCCGGCGGCGCTTGCGATGGCGGCGTTGGGCGTGGCGAGTCTGTTCCCTGCCGCCATCCCCGTTCCGACGCCGCTTCTGGGTGCACTCGCAGTGGTTATCGGTGTAGCATTGCTGGTCAGTCTCGGCAGAGTGCTGGACACCCGTGAGGTGGCGTTCGGCGCGATTGCGGGGCTGGGCATTCTGGCGCTCGTGCTAGACATGCAAACAGGAGGCGTCTGGAACCGCGACGGGCTGCTGGGCTATGGCGTGCTGCACCCTCAGCCGCCGCAAGGCTTGAGTGAGGCGCACGGGGGGCTGATGCTGGGTTGGGCGGCGTTGCTGGCGCTCGCCTGGCTTCGAATAGAAGGCAACGCGCTTACGCTGGTGTACGGGCTGGGCGCGCTTTGCCTATGGATGGGCTGGCATGCGGGCGACTGGGTGCTGGCAGGGGCGACGGCGCTCTTCAGTGGCTGGCTCGGTTTCAGCATACTGCGCTACGAGATGCGTTCCCGAAAGCAGGTACGGATTGCTATCCAGAACCGTCCCGCACGAATCGTAGCAGTTCCCCCTGAAAGGCGTTTGCTGTGGGTGTTCGGCGTCTTCGGGGCAATGGTGCTGGGCGGATTGATCCTGGGAGTACGGACAGACTTTACAGGGGCAGGGACGCCCCCAAGTGCTGAGGGAGCAGTCTTGCTGGGCGCATGCCTGCTGCTGGGCTGGAGCCTCTGGCGAACCCACCGCTGGCAAAGCCTGCCGCTCCCTCTACTCCAGGCGGGGCTGGGGGCGAGCGCGTTCAGCCTGCTCTGGCTTCGCGTGGAGACAGCAGCGCTGCTACTTTTTCATCTCGCCTTGCCGATTCTGGCAGGAGAACCCATACTCCCGTCGAAAACCCTTCAGCAGGAGGATAAACCATGAAATGGGTTAGAGAAGTAGCATGGAGTTTGATTCTGACGATGCCGCTGGCAGGTATCGCTCAGGACACACAGCCACAGCCTCAAACGCAACCTGCTTCAAAAGAACCGATAAAGCTGAACTATGAACTGCCCCCTCTGCCAGACCCAAACACAGTGGTGGCTACCGTGAACGATGAGCCAATTCTGGCAGGCGATTTGATTCAGGTGGCTTATGACTGGTTCGCTGCTACCGCTGTGGAGGAGCTGATTCTGGTGCGCCTGATAGAGCAGGAGGCACGCAAACAGGGGATTCAGGTCACCCCTGAAGAGATAGAAGCGCGTGTGCTTCAGCAGGTGCAAAACGCAGAAGCGCAAATGCCGCCCGGCATGACTCTGGAAGACTTCCTCAAGCGCAATCAGTACCCGCCCAGCCGACTCTATATGCGTGTGCGTATTCAAATGCTGGCGGAAAAACTGGTGGAGCGCGAGGTCAACCTGGATAACTTCGTCGAATATAGCCAGATTGTGATTCGCATTCCGGGTGCAAACCCCGAGGAGCAGGAGAAAAACGCCGCTCAGGCGGAGCAAAAAGCACGCCAGGCGTATGAGGCGCTCAAAAACGGGCTGGAGTTCGCCGAGGCGGTCAAACAGTACTCCGAGGACCCGTTCACCAAAGACCGCGGCGGCAAAATGCCTTGGCAGAACAAGCAGTTCCTTGTGCCCGATATGCGTAGCAAAATCGAGAATCTCAAGCCAGGAGAGTATACCGAGCCGTTCCGCACGATGGCGGGCTATGTGATTATCAAACTGGAGCGCACAGGCTCGCAGGCGTCTGAAGAGGAACAGAAAGAGCTGAAGGAACAAGCGGTGCGCATCGGCATCAGTGATTATGTGCGCCGGCTGCAATCGCAGGCGAAAATCACCAACACGATTGTGCAACCGTACAACCCTGAAGAGGCAGCGCCTGCGCCGGGCGGACCGCGCCCCGGTCCTGCAGCTCGCCCTGTTCCACGCTAACGCAAGGAGGGAAAACGCCTATGGCAAAACGCAAGCTGAATGTGGCGCTGATTGGCTATCAGTTCATGGGCAAGGCGCACAGTAATGCGTATCGACAGGTGCGCTACTTCTTCCCCGAGCTGGAGTTTGAACCCGTGTTGAAGGTCATCTGCGGACGCAACGAGGAGCGCGTCCGTGCCGCCGCCGAAAAGTACGGCTTCGAAGAATATGCCACCGACTGGCAGCAGGTGGTGGCACGGGACGATATTGACCTCGTAGATGTGTCCACGCCGGGCAACCTGCACGCGCCCATCTCCATCGAGGCGGCGAAACACGGCAAGATTGTGCTGTGTGAGAAGCCCCTCGCGAACAATCTCGCCGAAGCGCGCGCGATGGTACAGGCAGTCGAGCAAAACGGCGTCAAGCACGGTATCTTCTTCAACTACCGCAAGGCGCCCGCCGTCGCGTTCGCCAAGCAGCTCATCAGCGAGGGCGTGATAGGCACTATCTATCACTTCCGCGGCACCTACTTACAGGACTGGATTGTGGACCCGAACTTCCCGCTGGTGTGGCGCCTGCGCAAGGAAATTGCTGGCAGCGGCGTCCACGGCGACCTCAACGCCCACATCATTGACCTGGCGCGCTACCTCGTCGGCGAGATTGCAGAAGTGTGCGGCATGATGCACACCTTCATCAAGCAACGCCCCGTGCTGAAAGAGGTCGATGACCGACTCGGGGGGCAGGCGGGAACCGAGATGGGCGAAGTCACGGTGGACGACGCGGCGATGTTCCTTGCCCGATTCGAGAACGGCGCCATCGGCACTTTCGAAGCCACCCGCTTCGCGCTCGGACGCAAAAACTACAACCGCTTCGAGATTAACGGCTCCAAAGGGAGCATCGTGTTCAACCTGGAGCGTATGAACGAGCTGGAACTCTATCTGGAGACCGACCCGCCCGGCATGCGTGGCTTCCGCACGATTCAGGTTACCGAGGGCGTGCATCCCTACATCAGCGCGTGGTGGCCGCCAGGGCACATCATCGGCTACGAGCATACCTTCACGCATCTGGTGCGCGACGCGCTGGAAGCCATCAGCAAAAACGAGCTGCCTTCGCCCAACTTCTATGATGGGCTGAAGTGTCAGGCGGTGCTGGAGGCGGTAGAAATCTCAGCCAACGAACGGCGCTGGGTCAAACCAAGCGAGCTATGAGGGTGCAGGGCGTGCTGGAGCGTTGCGCCAGCGCGCCCACGCCACCCGCGCCCACGCGCTCAGCCGTATCAGCCCGATAATCGCCCCGTATAACCACTTTGGCAATCGCGACCGATAGTGCTTGCGATAGAACGCTTCCAGCGCCCTGTGGGATTCCCGTATCGCGCTGAGGCGCACCTGCCGCGTGCTCGCGCCCCCATGATGGGTAATCACCACATCGGGCACGAACATAATCTTCCAGCCCGCCTGCTGAATGCGGTAGCACCAGTCCACATCGTTGAAAAAGAGCGGAAACGCCTCGTCCATCAAGCCGATCTGCTCCACAACAGTGTGGCGCACCATCAGGAAAGTGCCCATCGGCTGGTCCACTTCCAGCGGGTGATCATAGGCGAACCAGCTATAGCGGTAAGCCGCGAACAGGCGGCTTTTAGGAAAGAGTTTCGCCAGCCCCAGCACCTCAAAGAGCAGGTTGCGCGGCGTGGGGAACGCTCGCAGCGAGGGTTGCAGGCGCCCATCGGGGTAGAGCTGTTTGGCGCCAATCGCCCCCACTTCGGGATGCGCCCGCAAAAAGTCTATGGCACGCTGGAGGGTGTCGGGATGCATTTCGGTGTCGGGGTTAAGGAGCAAAATGAACTCGCCGCGCGCCTGCCTTAATGCCTGATTGTTGCCCGCCGCATAGCCCCGATTCTCTGCGTTCGCAATCAGGAACACGTTCGGAAACTCGGCGCGCACCATCTCCGCGCTGCCGTCGGTGGAGGCGTTATCGACAACGATTACTTCATAGGGTTCTGCAGGGGGATAGCGTTCGATAGAGCGGAGGCAAGCCCGGAGCAGCTCGCGCGTGTTCCAGTTCACGATGCAGATGCTGAGCGTCATGCGGGTCAGTCGAGGTCTAAGTTGCGGAAGCGTGCGGCGCTCTGGTCCAGGTGGACAAGGAGCGTTCGATATGCCCACTCAATCTGGGTATAGATTTGCTCGGCGCGAGCGCGTTCTGGCGAGCCTTCGGGGAACCGATCAGGGTGGGCGCGACGGCTCAGCTCCTGATAGGCGCGACGCACGCGGCTCAAATCGGCGCCCTCTTCCAGCCCCAGGGTGCGATAGGCGCGACGGATTTCCGATTCGGCAGACGCCGCGGGCTGCGCGCTCGAAGGCGGGGAAGCCGAGTCGGGCGTTGCGGGACGCTCCAGCTCTTGCAGCGCCTCGGCGCGCGCCTGCGCCTCCTGCTCCTGCTCGCGGATAATTGCCTCGATGCGCTCCCAGTGATGGTTGAGGTAGGCTTTCATGAGTCGGGTAACGCGCTTGCCCACGCTCATCAGAGTTCACCTCGCAGCTCGATCGCCACGAATTGAAGTGTACCCTGATTCCCACGAAACACGAGCGCCGCGCGAAAACGCTCCGCAAAGGAGTGTTGCAACGCCACGCGCCAGCTGAGCGTGTCCGCATGGCTCTGGTACGCCAGCCGCAGGTCGGGACGCAGGCGCGAATCGGCTGGTTCCCAGTGGAGGCTGAACCAGTGGGCGTCGGGCAGGGAGTCGCTTTTGGTGTAGACCCATTCCAGTAGCAGGGAGCGCTCCAGCAGGGGCGGGCGCCAGTCTGCCCCGTAGAGCGTTTGATAGCCTTGCGGTGCGCGAGGCTCTTCGGGCAACTGCCAGAGCGCGAAGGCGTGCGGGTCAGTGCCGAAGTGGCGCCCAACCCCAACCGAAACGCCCCCGTTCTGTGTGCCCACTCGAACCAGCACGCCCTGCTGGCGGTCCTTGCCGTTAAAGACATAGGCGACTCGCATCGGCAGGTCGCCTATCGCGAAGCGTGTGGGCGATTGCACCGCCACCACGCTCTCGTTGAGCAGCGTGCCTGCGCCGAACGGAGCATAAAATTTGCCCACGCGCCAGCCCCCGACGCGCTCCACATAGAACTCGTCGAGCGCGGTGCGTGTGCGGTCGCCCCGAATGTTTTGCAGGCGCTGGGCGATATAGGCGCCATACCCCGAATCGTGATAGACCTGAAGCGAGACGGTGGCGTGCTGGGCGAGGTCGTTGTACCAGAGCCAGCGCGTGGTGTTCGAATCGGCGCGCACCTGGGTGAGCAGGCGCACGCCGAAAAACGCGGTGGGCGGCTGGCTGTAGCCTGTGCTGAGGAGGCACGCCAGCAGGCAGAGGCTAATTGCTCTCACGCGCGCTGCTGTCGCCTGAGGAGGTCTGAAGCTTGCGCTCCAGCTCTTCCAGTTCTTTGAGCACATCGGCGTCGGCGACGCTCGCCTGCACCGTGGGTTGCACGGGTTGCTCCGTTGTGGCGGGGCGCAATCCCATGCGCTCCTCGATTCGGCGCAGCTCCTCTTCGGCTTCGGCGTCGAGTTGCGCGTCCTGTAGCGCGGCGACCCGTCCCTGCAGGCTCTGGGCAGCCATCTCCTGACGCGCCGCCGCCTCGGCTTCCGCATGCTGGATGCGCTGTTCCGCTGCCCCCCAGCTCGATTCGAGACTCTCTATGGTAATCCCCTCCAGCGCCTTGTTGATGGCGGTCTGAATCTGCGCCTGCTTCCAGCGCGCCTTGAGTGCGAGCGCCTGGGCTGTGCGCACGCGCACCTCCTCTTCCTGACGCCGAATCGCTTGCTTGACCGACTCGACGGTCTCAATCGCCTGCTGGAGCGAGGCTTTGAGGGACTCCAGCGCACTCTCCTGCGCCTTCTTCTCGCGAATCAGTTGCAGGGCGAGGTCGCGTTTGCCCTGCTGGAGTGCCAGCTCCACATTACGCTCCAGCTCGCGCACGCGGCGCTCCAGTTTGTCCACTTCTGCCTGCAGGAGGTTCTTCTGGGTGATGGCTTGAATGGCGCGCTCGCGGTTGCGGGCAAGCATTTCCTGCATCTCCCGACGCGCCTGGTCCAGCAAAACCTCAGGATCCTCCAGCTGCTCCACCTTCCCGGTGACCCACGCCACCAGATATCGCCAAAGTCGTGCCAGTGCCTTGAACATTTCGGTTGCCCCCTGTTCTGTGAGCATAAGGATTGTACCCGAAAGTGCTGTCAAGATGCGCATGTGTTGGGGCGTGCAGATGGGTGATATTTTCCTGTGGGACTGGTAGTGGGGGCTGATAGATTTAATGTAGGGCAGGAATCGTGCCGAACAGAGCGAATCAATGTGCTATAGCAGGAGGTAGCGATGCCTGCCTGGTGGGAGGCTCGGATTGTTGATAAGCGGGCAGAGCGCTCACGCGATAGCGCTCTCGTCC
>CAZQPV010000039.1:13233-17960 GCA_964595265.1 uncultured Fimbriimonadales bacterium | reverse complement strand
GAGCACCTCGTTGCCAACGAGGGGGTCGCGGGTTCAAATCCCGTCTCCCGCTCCATCTTTAATCCAGCCAAGAGGGAAACCCATGCAAGTTTTTTCTGTCCAGCAACTTGACCCCGTAACGATCCAGATAACCATCGAAGCCGATACGGAGACCGTTCAACGCGCGTTCGACCGCGCGGTGCGCTATCTGGGCAAGAATGTGCGTGTGCCCGGCTTCCGTCCGGGGCAGGCGCCCCTGAACATCCTCAAGCAGATGCTGGCGCCCGATATGGTGCGCCGTGTCGCCAGCGAGATTCTGGTGGAAGAAAGCCTCGAACGCGCCCTGCAGGAGCAGAACATCACCCCCTACCGCGAACCGCGCGTTGAAATTGAGCAGTTCCAGGAAGGCGAGCCTTTTCGCTTTAAAGCCACCATTCCCCTGCGCCCCGTGGTGGAGCTGGGCGATTATGAATCGATTCACATCCCCCTGCCCACCGTGGAGGTTTCGGATGAGGAAGTGCAGCGAATGATGGAAAGCCTGCGTGATGAGACCCTCACCCTGGAGCGCGTGAGCGACGCGCAGGCGGAGGTGGAAGACCGACTCGTGATTCAACTGCGCCCACTGGAGCCAGAGGAAGCACGCCCGCAGCGGTTTATGGTGATACTGGGGCGCTCGTTCGCAGAACTCGATAATGCCCTCGCCGGCATGCGCGAAAACGAAACCAAGCAACTGGAGCTGACCTTCCCCGAAAGCTGGGACGACCCCGAACTCGCGGGTAAAACCGTCCCTGTGGAACTGACTCTGCAACAGATTCATCGCCCGCGCTACAAAGACGACGAGGAGCTGGCGCAGTTTTTCCGTTTCGAGTCGCCGGACGCGCTTCGCGAGGGGTTGCGCGAAAGCCTCCTGTCTCGCAAAATGCAGGACGCCATCAACAGCGCTACCGAGCAGCTCCTACAAACCCTGCGCGGACAAAGCACCGTGCATATTCCCGATGCCCTCATCGAGGAGGAGACCCGCGCGGAAGCGGTGCGGTTCGCGGAACAGCTGCAAGCCTCGCGCCTGACGCTGGAGCAGTTTCTGGAGCAATCGGGCATGACTCGCGAGCAACTTCAGGATGCACTCCGCCAGCGCGCGCTGGCACGCCTCCAGAACACCTTTATCCTGCTTGAAATCGCCAACAAAGAGCAGCTGGAACCCACGCGCGAGGAGGTGGAGCAGTATCTGGAACAGTTCATTCAGGAGAACGCCAAAACTCCTCAGGAGCGCGCCCGCATGCGCAACGACCGCGACCTGCGCTATCAGCTTACGCAGGAACTGCGCATCGAAAAGGCTCTCCAAAAACTGACCGCAAATCTCCAAAATAAAGAAGCAGAAGGAGCGACGCCATGAACGACCGAATTATCCGCAGCCAGTTGATCCCGATGGTGGTGGAACAGACCGCGCGCGGCGAACGCGCCTACGACATCTATTCCCGACTGCTCAAAGACCGTATCGTCTTCATCGGCACCCCCATCGACGACTATGTGGCGAACCTGATTGTCGCCGAACTGCTTTACCTTGAGAAAGAGGACCCCGATAAGGACATCGATATGTATATCAACTCGCCCGGCGGCGTGGTGAGCGCAGGGCTGGCTATCTACGACACGATGCAGATGATTAAGCCCGATGTGGCAACCATCTGCATCGGGCAAGCTGCCAGCATGGGCGCCGTGCTGCTGGCAGGGGGCGCGCCTGGCAAACGCTACGCCCTCCCGCACGCCCGCATTATGATCCATCAGGTTCACGCGGGCTTTCAGGGCACAGCGCTCGATATCGAAATTCAGGCGCGGGAGGTTCTCCGCTATAAGGATATCCTCAACAACATTCTGCACCGCCACACAGGGCAGCCCATCGAGCGCATCGAGCAGGATACCGCCCGCGACTACTTTATGTCTGCAGAGGAAGCCAAGGAGTATGGAATAATCGATCATGTTCTCTCCCGGCGCACGGGGGAGGAATAATCTCACGCGCACAGGAGGCAATTGTGGCGAGAATTTCGTCGGAGAATCGAATGATGGATCGTTGCGTCCTCTGCGGGAAAACCCGTGAGCAGGTACGAAAACTGATTCTGGGGATGTATGGCGGGGTCTGCTCGGACTGCGTGCGGCTCGCCAGCGATATCCTCAAAAACGAAATGCAGCCCCCTGGCGCGGGCGTCCATGCGGGGAGTGTAGACACCATCCCCAAGCCCAAAGACATCTACCGCGTGCTGAATCAGTATGTGGTCGGGCAAGACCGCGCCAAACGGGTACTGTCGGTGGCGGTGTATAACCATTTCAAGCGCCTCAAAGCGGGCAACGCCACCGATGTGGAACTGCAGAAAAGCAACATCCTGCTGATTGGTCCCACAGGGAGCGGTAAAACCCTGCTGGCGCAAACGCTGGCACGGATTCTGAATGTGCCCTTCGCGATTGCTGACGCCACCGCCCTCACCGAAGCAGGCTATGTGGGCGAGGATGTGGAGAACATCCTGCTGCGCCTCATTCAGGCAGCCGACATGGACATCAAGGCTGCCGAGCGCGGGATTATCTATATCGATGAGATAGACAAAATCGCCCGCAAATCCGATAACCCCTCCATCACGCGCGATGTGTCAGGCGAGGGGGTGCAACAGGCGCTGCTGAAAATTCTGGAAGGCACGATTGCCAATGTGCCGCCGCAAGGCGGACGCAAGCACCCCCATCAGGAGTTCATCCAGATTGATACCACCAACATCCTCTTCATCTGTGGGGGCGCGTTTGAAGGGCTGGATCGCATCATCGAGCGCCGCCTCACCGACCAGACGATGGGGTTCCGCTCCAGCCCCGACAGTCGCAAAAAGCGCAATATCGGTGAGATCCTCCAGCATGTGATGCCCGAAGACCTGCTCAAGTTCGGGCTAATTCCCGAATTCATCGGGCGCCTGCCCGTGATTGCCACGCTCGACGCGCTGGACGAAGCCACGCTCACCCGAATCCTCGTGGAGCCGAAAAACGCGCTCGTGCGCCAGTATCAAAAGTTCTTTGAGCTGGACGGCGTGGAGCTGGTGGTCAAAGAGGAAGCACTGCAGGCAATCGCGCGCGAAGCGATTCGGCGCGGCACAGGCGCACGCGCCCTGCGCTCCATCATGGAAGAGATTATGCTCAATGTGATGTACGAAGTGCCCTCCAACCCCAACATCAAGCGGGTGATTATTACCGAAGAGACCGTCACCCAGCGCAAGGAACCGATTATTCTCACCAAAGACGAGGTACAGCAGGCGTCATAGACAGCGATGCACGGAAACCCTGTCCTCTTGCGGGGTTTCCGTGTAGAGCGTCTCTCACTTCTTCTCAAGCAGGATGTTTGAGCGCTCTCTGGCGTTTCGGGCTATTCTCTTATAAAGGAGCGGCACTTTGTTAGTGACCACATCCCAAACAATGTCGTAGTCAACCTCCCATGGAGGGGGTTCGAAAAATCCTCTCTCGCGCCCGACGGCTGAAGCCGTTCCTATGATGCGAAGCCGACTCTCGTCGGCTCTTTGAGCCAGCGCAGGCTGGCTTTGTTTATTCGGAATGGGGTCCCCTGCTCTGTCGCAAGGATGCGTATTCCATCTCGTAGCACGGTTAATTTCGCCGCGTAGGGCGCGGGGACCGCGCCCCTACTGATGCCCGTACGGACGCGGGTCCCGCGTCCTGTTCTGCGAATCCCCCTTTCTTTGCAACAGAGCAGCTTGAGCCATCTGGCCCAAACACCCTCTGATGGCGCGGCTGACTGGTTTTCCTAGATCGCCTCTGAGATATTCAATCGCCGAGTGCGACATACTGAACCTCCTTCAAAATGTGGGGACGCAGATAGGGGCTGAGCGATTCGGGGGTTATCAGCTCCACGCGTCTCCCAAGCACCTGCTCCAGCAGGAACACAGCCTGCATGAAATTATCGAAGGTTTTACACCCCTGCTCAAACTCCACCAGGATGTCTACATCACTATCCTTGCTGGCTTCATCGCGGGCAAAAGAGCCGAAAAGCCCCAGTCGCTTGATACCCAGTTGTCTCAGCTCCGAGCGGTGCGCTTCGATGGCGCCAAGCACATCGCTCCGCGTCTGCGCCCCCATGCCTAACTCACCTCGCCCTTGGTAATCTGCATGAACACATCCTCCAGGTCCAGCGCTTCTTCGTGGAAGGAGGCGATGCGGTAGCCATCGCGTATGAGGGCGCTCAGCAGCTCGGCTTGCTCTTCCAGCCCGCCCGCGAAATGCACCACCACACTCCCGTTGCGCATTTCCACCCCATGCACGAGGCTTTCACGCTCCAGACGCGGGATAATCTTCTCTGGCTCGTCCAGTGGACGAATCGCAATCAGCCGATTCGCCTGCAACTGCTTCACAATCTCGTCCACCGCGCCCCACACCAGCAGCTCGCCCTTCTCAATAATGCCAATCTTGTTGCAGAAGTCCGCCAGCTCAGGCAGGATGTGCGAGGAGACCAGCACGATTTTGCCCATCGCGCCCAGCTCGCGAATCAGCTCCTTGATTTCGATTCGAGCGCGTGGATCCAGTCCAGACGCAGGCTCGTCCAGTAGCAGCAGCAAAGGGTCATGCACGAGGCTTTTCGCCAAACACAGGCGTTGCTGCATCCCGCGCGAGAGGGTCTCCACATAGGCGTCCTTTTTGACGGTGAGGTCGGTCAACATCAGCACATTATCGATAATCTGCTCGCGCTGGGATTTGGGAATGCGATACGCCGC
>CAZQPV010000039.1:0-13133 GCA_964595265.1 uncultured Fimbriimonadales bacterium | reverse complement strand
GCCACAAAAATCCTGCCGCGAGCAGCAGGTAGAGCCCGCTCTGGACCCATCCCCAGCCGACCGCAATCAATCCCTCTGCTATTTCGTCGGATCTGCCGAACATCGTTCCCAGCTCCCCGAGCGTGTAAAACGGATTTAGCCAGATGAGGCACTGCCCGTTCACCAGCGAGGCAAGCCAGAAGCGGGCGCGGCTGGCGAAATCGGGGAAATCACCCTGAAGCATAACCTGAAGGAGGTTCTCCATCCCTGGCTCGTAGGTCAGGATGCTCACCAGAGACGGGAGCAAAAGCAGTACGAGCACCTGAAGCGCATACAGTAGCGACGCGCTCAGCACCGTGTTCCGCCAGCGGAACGAAACCCACAGCCCCACGGAGAGAATCAGCATGCCCCAGCTTCCGATACAGAGCATTCCCAGAAACAAATGCATCATAAAAGCGTAGCTTGCTGGCATCTGTGCCGAAGAGACCAGCCCCAGTGGAAACAGGACCGTCAGCAACGCCGCCAGCCGAACCAATCCCACGCTCCACTTGCCCAGCAGAATCTCTTTTGCAGTGAGCCGTGTGAGCGCCAGAAACTCCCATGTCGCCTTCTCGTACTCCGAAGAGAAGAGATTATAACTGAACAGAGGCGTAACCAGGCAGACCACAAACAGTATCAGAAAAAGGGTCTCCGTGATGCCCAAGCGCAGATTGACAATCCCAAGAAGGGTGGTCAGGTACACCAGCAGCAGCACCACGCCGATGGCGTAGTAGACCACGCGCAGGCGCGTGAAACGGTGGCGCGTGCTCCCGATCAGGTGATACCAGATCAGGGGGTTCTCGTTCCTCATCGGGCGACCTCCACGGGGATGCTAACCCAGAGGGTGTTGCGTGCTTTGCTCTGGGCGGCGTCGCGCAGGCTGGGCGCCAGCACCGGTTCCGCGGTTTCCGCTGTCAGGTAGGCAACAGGCGTATCGGGGAGCGTTTGAACCCACTCCTGTTGTGCCAGGTCAACAATATCGTTGCACGAAGCGACATCGCTCCTTGCACGTCGCACCATCCACGGATCCAGCTCGCGGGGGCGCACAGCGCGCGAGGGTCTCCGCTGCAAGAGGGTCTCGCGCAAGGTACGGCGCTCGCCCGGTTGCAGGTCGTGAATGTAAAGGATATTATCGCCCAGACGAACCTCTACCTGGCGCAACGGGAACGGGAAACGGTTGCGGATAGTCCCCTCCAGTTGCCAGCGGCGTCCCATGGGTTTGAGACTTAGTTGGGCTTCCAGATGCCCGCCCAGCTCTACATAGCGCGTATAGCGGAACCACTGGAAACTCAGGTTGCGCACACGGTAGCCTTCCACCACCTTCGGGTCGCCCTCCAGAGTGCCCAGCACATCCAGCAGGTCGCCCCCTCGTCCCGCAAAGGGGTTCAGCGTGCCGCTTTCCACCAGCTCCGCGCGGTCAAACTGGATATCGTACAGCCCTGCGCGCGGGAAGAAGAGCAACGCACTGCTGATGGCATACGCCTCCGACGCGCCCGCGGGCATAATCAGCACCGACTGGATGTTCGCCGAGAGCGGTTTGCGGTAGAGGTGTGCCGTGAACCGTGCCAGAATGCCCACGAACACCAGCGCAATCAGGGGGGTCGTGACCCATGCCCAATCCAGCGCGCGCAAGCGCCTCAGCACCCAGTAGTTCACGGGCACCACCAGAAAGAAGTAGACTGCCAGCAGGGTAAACACCAGCCCCAGCGAGGGTAGCTCCAGTTTTACATCGAGGTCGGGACCTGGCTGGGGGTTCCAGCCGAAGCGGTCGAGAGCCTCCCCCGACTGCACGGCAAAGATGCGGTTGACGGTCTGGCTGGGCGGCAGGTCGGGCACATGGCGAAGCAGGGCTTTCCAGAAACCTTCAATCCCGGCGTAGGAACGCAAAGGCTCCTCGGCAGGCTGAAACGCAAGGAACACCACAGCGCCCAGCCCGTACGGGCGTACCACGATGAGAGGCAAATCGCCCTGCCGCAATAGCGTCTGACTGCCCTTGAGGGCGCGCGCACGGGTAAGCGACACAGGCTGATTAAGCGGTCGGCTCTGGGCAAAAACGCCCAGCGCAGGGAGTCTTGAAACCTGAATCAATTGCTCTGGCTGAACGGGCAGCATCGAGCGGAGCGCAGGCGCCTGCAGATAAAGCGCTCCTGCGCCGCCGGGCACAATCAGCACGCCACCCAGCGCGACCCACTGGCGCAGGGCGTTCCATTGCTCGGCGTTCAGTCGCTCTGCGCCCGCGTGCAGAATCACCACGCTGACGCCCCCCAGCGCCAGCGAGTTATCGGGAAAATATTCGGGCGTGCAGTAGGCAGGCTGGTACCTGCCACTCCCGCCAAAGTGCCCCCACTCCACCCTGCGGCGGTTCGGGATACGGGTCAGGTTCTGCAGTCCTCCAATCAGATCGCCCACATTCACCACCAGCGTGCTGGTTTCGTCGAGAATTTGCACCTCCTGGCGGACGCTAACCCG
Source organism: uncultured Fimbriimonadales bacterium (assembly GCA_964595265.1). Lineage (GTDB taxonomy): Bacteria > Armatimonadota > Fimbriimonadia > Fimbriimonadales > GBS-DC > LDYB01. The sequence goes on along the minus strand of CAZQPV010000039.1, from coordinate 10,646 downwards.
ATGACGCCCCCCCTCAAAAACAATCTCAAAGCTGCCTGAGTAGTCGCTTACGACAGGGGTCGCCACCACCACTTTGTGCCCGCCTGCGGGCAGCTCCAGCGGATACCGGTATTCGCGTACCAAGCCGAACCCTGCGCTTCGGATGGTCAGCACGCCGCGCAGGTTGCCCGTGTTCGAGCGCACCTCCACCGCAATCGGGAAGGGGCTGTTGAGCGTCGCGCGCTGCCCAAACAGCGGCGTGGCTTTAATCTCAATCGGCTCCTGGCTCCACACCCCCACAACCAGCACCCACAGCCATAGCGCCATAAAAACCTTGCGCATCGCGACTTTAATTTTACACTGTTGCGCGACCGATTCCTGCAGGCGCCTGTGGCGTTTTAGGGCGTTGCCTCATCAGGAGTTGCGACAGAACCTGAACCCTGGATAACGGCGAAAGTCGCAGGTTCCAGAAAGGCGTCCACCACGATAGGATCAAACTGTTTGCCCCGTTGCGCCCGGATTTCTTCTACCGCCTCTTCAAGGGGCTTTGCAGGGCGATAGGGTCGGTCGTGGGTCATGGCGTCGTACGCATCGGCAAGCGCCACAATCCGTCCCCAGAGGGGGATTTCGGTGCCTTTCAGTCGGCAGGGGTAGCCGCGCCCGTCCCAGCGCTCGTGGTGGGTCAGCGCGATTTGACGCGCCATCTGAACGGCAGGGTAGGGACAGCCCTCCAGCATCTGGGCGCCCAGGATGGTGTGCTGTCGCATCACGCGCCGCTCTTCGTGGGTGAGTTTGCCAGGCTTACGCAGGATAGCGTCAGGGATGGCAATCTTGCCCAGGTCATGTAGCGGTGCGGCGTGGCGCAACAAAAACAACACCTCTTCCGAAAGCCCCAGCACCCGCCCAATCGTTTCGCTTAGGCGCCCCACACGCACGATGTGTTCGCCCGTCAAGTCGTCGCGATACTCCGCCGCGCGCGCCAGACGCCCCAGAATCTCGATGCGTGCCAGCTCCAGTTCCCGCTCGCGCTGCTGCAAAAGGCGCTCTATCTGCAACTTCTGCTCCGCTAACTGCTGATGGAGCCAGCGCATCTCCAGCAGGTTGCGCACGCGCAACAAAAACTCCGTCGCTTGAAAAGGCTTGTGCAAAAACTCGGTCGCGCCGCTCCGAAACGCCTCCAGTTTAATCTCCGGCGCAAAATCGGCGGTCAGCACGATTATCGGCAGCACTTCGCTGGAGTACCGCTCTCGCAGGAGGCGAACTACTTCTTTCCCGTCCATATCCTTCAGATGCCAGTCCACCAGCGCCATATCGGGAGACACATAAGCCAAGTGATCCAGAACCTCGCTAGAAGTAGAAGCCGTGAGAATCTGCTTGTACCCCGCTTCCTGCAGCAGCGTCGCAATATATTCCACTGTCAGCGGTTCATCATCCACCACCAGCACAACCGCCAGTGAAGTGTTCTCGCCAATTGGCATGGAACATCACCCTCCAGTACCCTCCCTGCATGTAGAAAGTGAGGCGTCCCTGCGGTGTTTAGACTCGACGATATTGTAAGAATACAGGTTCCCTGCAAAATTTCCTGCTGGTAAAAATTGGGGGGCTGGAGCAGATTGTCGGAAAACCATGACCCTGTGTATCCCCCTTACAGGGGACGGAGCGCCGTAGTTTTGCGTTCAAGTAAGTCGTTCACTGCTGTCGCCGTTCCAGCGCCTGCTTGACCAGCGCGGGGATTTCGCTTGGTGTGTCGGCAATCGGTACCCCTGCCTTCGTGAGCGCTTTGACAGTGTGAAATGTGTCGCTATGTGAAAAGGCAGGAATTGCCTGTATCGCAGTGAATACGACCTGCATGCAAAAAAGACGCCATTCCTGTTGTGCCTTAGTGGATGAGGGCGGGGCACTGACGGGTCTCGACTGTCCCGAGCCGCACCAAGAGCTTGCTGTACGCCTTGCGCTGCGCGTCTTCCATTCGCGCTACCCATGCCCCTGCCCTGACCAGCATGAGTGGCTTGTTGAGTGTGAAGCGATTGCATGGGCGGCGGTGCTTGCTACTGACCAGCAGGATGCTCATGATAGACCAAGTCTTCCGTCCGAATCATCTGGCAAGCACCAAAATATGGTTTTTCAGTGGAGCGCCAGTTTGCCACAGTCATGGGGGAACCTTGACGAATCAAAACAACAGAGGGTGTTGTGGTTGGCAAGGCAAACCGAAAACGCTTTGAGACGTTTCTGGCGTCAGGAGAGACGGTACTACGCGAGCACAGTGGCGTTGGCTGTTCAGAACGAGGAAAGTGAGTGGGGCGAACAGGAGATTGCAGATTCGAGGGCGCTGGAACTGATAGACGAGGTGCTGGAGTGGGTGGCGTCTGAGCAGTTGTTGGAACAGTTGCGCGAGCGGTCAGATGTTAGGGAGCGGATTCTCTTGCAAGAGCTGTTAGAAGGGAAGCCCCAAATGGAGATAGCGCAGAAGCTGAAAATAACCCAACAAGCGGTCAGTAAACGATTGCAGAAGATACGAGCGAAAGCTGAGGCGATTCTGAAGGAAAAAGTATCGCGCGGGTAGTTATAGTTTTATCTGCAGGATGGCGATTCATTGGTGTCGGAGGTGGCAACTATGTGGTCAGTCAAAGTCAAGTTGATGGTTGCAGTTGTAACACTGCTGGCTTTTGCCAAGTCCTATTCACAACCTCCTGATTGCGCTTGGCCCGAAGATGTGCCATGCCCTCCTGGTTGTTATCCAGCCGAAATGCTTGGTCTGGAGGTTGACTGCTACATGGCGGACGGATTTCACTGCTGTTTGGTAGTGAAAGCGCGTTATGCTTGCCGTAATGAGCCCAACTGTTTGGGCAGTACATGCTCTGGGATTGCTAAGAATACTGTGTTTACCTCTTCTCCTGCTCTCTTTGGTAGTTGTGTGCCGGGAGCCTTTTGTTTGAGATGCAGCAGTATGCGGTATTGTGGGGGCAATCGTGTAGAAACGCCTGTTGGGCCAATAGTGATCTATCCCCCGATCTTCTGTGGCGAAGATGGAGGCATTATCGAGATACCGATACCAGGAGACGATCCCCGTCTTATCCCCCTTCCTTTGCCAAACGATTTGAAGGAGGAGACTCTATGAAGATAGCATGGATTCTGCTCTGGACAGGCGTTGCTCTCTTACACAGCGCTGCCTATACACAGCAATCGTACCAGGTTCCTGTAGTGCCGCCCGCGATTGCCCTGGCGACTCAGGAGGAGCGTGAGACAGTGAGGCAAGCGTTTGCGCTTCTTGAGAACACAGATCAGGATCTGTCAGAGCGTCTCAAAGCGCTTCAAGAGTGGTGCCGTGAGAAACGGTTTTATTATGTGCAGAAGGAGCAGTATCATTTGTTGGTCAGTGCCCGGCTCGTGCTGACAGAGAACCCGACTTATGCGCGCACGGAGCTGTTGCGTCTCTTGGCAAAAACTCTTGACGAGGGACAGCCAGTCAGCCTGCATCGTCTCCCCTCCTATCTGCGTTATGCCCTCTTAACAACGGTAGAGCGTGGCAAATTAGTGCAGTTGAGAGGGTTTTCGCAGTTTTTGTATACGGAGTCGTATATCATGCTAGGAGCGCGTGTGGTGGCGGAATGGACTCATTCTGACGGAAATCAGAGGCGTGTTGAGTTCATTCCATTTACCCCTTCGCTGGAACGAGTGACTTTCTCGTACCGCGCCTCTGCGCCGAATGAACCGCAACCCTCCCTCGGAGCAGTCATTCTGTATAACCCCCCTGCTGCGCGCACAGCCTACACACAGGGTCTGAGACTTATGAGCCAATTCTGGCAATTACTCAGCGAGCAGGGAGAGACCCTTTTCCGCGAGCAAGAGCGCCTGATAACAGGGCGCCTCACGCAGCTCCTTGAGAAGGAAGTGGGGCAAAAAGGACTTTTTGGAACTCCGCTTGCGTGGTCTAATCTCCCGTTACCTTATCAGGAGAGGTTGCGGGAAAGTCTCCAGCGAAGCGGAACCCCCCTTCCTGAAACTCTCCAGCTCAGGGTGCGTCCGACGGCGTTTACATTCGTCAGAGGTATGGATAACAATTTTTACCAGGTTAGCTGGGGACTCGATGATATAGTTCTGCCAATAACTTTTGGTCCTGCTTTGATAGAAAAGAGGTAGGCAGCAACGCTTCACTAAGTTATAATTCCCGTTGCTAGGCGGCGTTACATGAATGAGAAGGACGAACATGCGCGAGACACAGTGGATCAGAGTGTGGTTGCTGATGACGCTGTTGGGAATAGGTGTATCTCTCTACGCTCAGGATGAAGACTGCGGTGCCTGCAAAAGCGGCTGGGTTGTGGGCGAACCACACTGCGTAGAGAGAGCACATATCCTTTTCCTGAGTTCTGTTCTAAGGCGAATAACGACTGCTTCAGGCCTATACCGATGGACTGTTGTTGCATAACGAAACCGATCACTGTGTTGGGAAGCAGCTGTGATAGTGCGCCTTGGCCCAGTGGCTTCGAGCGGCGTGGTCAGGTCGGACAAGTCACGATAGAGTTTTGTCCGACTGAACAAATCCCCCCATGCAGCTCTATGTCTCTTACTGTAACCCTCAATTCGCAACGATGTGATGTGACTCTTCGTTGTAATGATCCTTCAAAAATTCTATTCCGCTCGCGTGAAACTCCGACAGGAATTCGTGACTGGACAATCGAGGTCAGGCGTCTTCCAAACTGTTGCCCACCGGGTATCGGTATCTCTGTGCCGATTAATATACGGAATTGATACTATGCGGGTATGAGGCGCGGCATGCTGAGAATCTTTTGGGTCGTGTATCTTATCGGCGGCTGGACATTTGGCGGTCCAGCCGCACATAGTGAGGTTCCACCGAACCGTGGAGAGCCTCAGCGGTCTTCACAATCACAGAGTCGCCCATCCACCACCAATTACGAGTGGCTGAAGGAGACAGAACTCTTTTACGCGCCTACCTATGCCTCGTGGGAAACCGAGATGGTAAACCGACTCAGTCGCGTATGGGCAAATCGCAAAGAGCGCGAGAAGATAGTCTCAGAAATGATTTCCGCAGGCTTTGTTCCTACCATCGCGCCAGTATCGGGTAAGACAGTCCTGCTATGGATACCACCAAGCGCTATCGAAGGCGACTATGACCTGATTATGTACCGCTTAGCGCTTATCCTGATGAAGCATCAGCAGACTCCCAACAGATTCGTGAAATGGCAGGAGCTTCCAGAAGAGGCTCAGGCGATTCTGCTCTCTCTGATGGAGTCGCACCTGCCCTACAGCCCCCAAAGGCGCCAGCATGTGCTGGAAAATCTCGACCAGATTCAGGTTCAGATAAGGTACGGGATTGACTTTTATGACACGAACAGTAATGTTGTAGGAACCTACACTCCAGAAAAAATACAGGTTTCCTTCGGGGAGATGGAGGGCGTCCCAAAGCCCTCTGGGAGGCGCTTCGCCGCTAGTCTAACGCAGAGCTGCCTGATCTTGGTCTCCCAGCCCGTTAGCGTAAACCTTCTGCAGAAGCTGCAGACGCAATTCTATCCCGCTGCGCTGGAGAAGGTTCTAAGCGAATACAAGCGTCAATACAGCCAAGCACTTACGGAGGTTCTCAGCCCTATTCAGAGTCTTTTCGTGGACTGGGTGGGCAAGCAAATGCCGCTTGGGAGCTTGCCAGAGCACTGGACGAGAGCCGTCATCGGCGGTCTCCGCCCTGACACGCGTGTAAGGCTGCGCGCCAGTCTGAAACTCTGCATTCAGTCACCCACTATGTTGGGTGAGCCAGGAGAAACCATGACCCTGTGCGTACCCGTTACAAGAGACGGGACGCCTTAGCATTGCGTTCAGGCAAGTCGTTTACTGCCGCCGCCGTTCCAGCGCCTGCTTGACCAGCGCAGGGATGTCGCTGGGCGTGTCGGCAATCGGCACGCCTGCTTCCGTGAGCGCTTTGACTTTGGACTGGGGACTACCCTTGCCGCCGGAGATAATCGCCCCCGCGTGCCCCATGCGCTTGCCTGGCGGCGCCGTGCGCCCCGAAATGAAGCCCACCACGGGCTTGGTCATGTGGTTTTTGATATACTCCGCCGCAATCTCCTCATCGGAGCCGCCGATTTCGCCCACCAGCACCACCGCTTCGGTCTGGGGGTCTGCCTCAAACAGGGGCAGCACATCGATAAAGGTCGTGCCGATAATCGGGTCGCCGCCGATTCCCACACAGGTGGACTGCCCCAAGCCTGCCTGAGTCAGTTCGTAGACAATCTCGTAGGTCAGCGTGCCGCTGCGGGAGACCAGCCCGATGGAACCTTTGCGGAACAGCATGCCCGGCATGATGCCCACTTTGCATTCGCCTGCGGTGGTCAACCCTGGACAGTTGGGACCAATCAGTCGGCTCCGGGTACAGCGCTTGAGGTAGTTCACCACACGCACCATGTCCTGCACGGGGATGCCTTCGGTGATGCACACAATCAGCTCGATCCCGGCATTCGCTGCTTCAAGGATGGCGTCGGGGGCGAACGGCGCAGGCACGAAGATGCACGACACATTCGCGCCCGTCTCGCGCACCGCCTGCTTGACCGTATCGAACACGGGCACACCCGCGACTTCCTGTCCCCCTTTGCCTGGCGTTACGCCCGCGACGACTTTCGTGCCATATTCCAGCATCTGGCGCGTGTGGAACTCCCCTTCGCGCCCCGTGATACCCTGCACCAGCACCTTTGAGTTCGCATCCACCAGAATTGCCATCGTTCCAGTCTCCTTCGCGCCAAGATTGTACCCGATAGTGGGCAGGATTCGTGCATTCGAGCGCGAAACGGGCAGGCGTTATGAGACGCTGGGTATGGTTCTGGATGTTGCTGTGCGTGTGGCTTGCTGCCGGCTGGGCGCAGATGGTATTGCCTGAGCCGAAGCCGATTGTCGGCGCACGCATGCCTGCGCTGAGTCCCGATGGCAAGCAGATTGCGTTCGTGTATCGTGGTGACATCTGGCTGGCGCCTGCGGAGGGCGGGCGTGCTACGCCCCTGACCCGCCATGTGGCTTACGACGCCTATCCGCTCTGGTCGCCCGATGGCAAATGGATTGCGTTTGCCAGCGTGCGCAACGGCAACTGGGATATTTTCGTGGTCTCGGCGGAAGGAGGCGCGCCCGTGCAGCTCACCTTCCATTCCCAATCCGAAATCCCCAGCAGCTGGAGTCAGGATGGGCGTTATCTGTATTATGCCGCTTCGTATGATTCCAACAACCCGTCGCTGGTGGAGCTGGATGTCGCCACAGGGCGTTTCCGCCGCCTGACGGAAGATTACCAACCGCTCAGCGGACCCCAGATTTCGCCTGACGGCAAGCTGCTGGCGTATGGTCGGGGCGGTTTCCCGTGGTGGCGTCCGCGCTATATGGGTTCGGGCGCGATGCAAATCTGGCTGATGGAGATGCAAACGGGCGCCTGCCGCGCGCTCGTGAATGACCAGCGCCAGCACCTGTGGACGCAGTGGATGCCTGATGGAAAACATCTGCTGACCGTCACAATTGGCGAGAAGACCCCTGATTCGCCCCGATTGGGTGAGAAGCTCCCTCGGTTTCAGGATAACCCGCGCCGCACGCCCAACCTGTGGCTGGTGGACTTGCAGGGGCGCAAGCGTCAACTAACACAGATGGTGGGCGGCGCCGTGCGGTTTCCCTCCGTCGCGGCGCAGTCGGGCGATATTGCTTTTGAGTACGAGGGGCATCTGTATCTGCTTCGGTCAGGCGCGCGGGCACCGCAAAAGCTCACTTTCTACGCGATGCAGGATGAGGTTCAGAACACGCGCCAGCGCGAGGTGTTCACCAGCGGCGTGGAGGAGGCGGAACCTTCGCCCGATGGCAAGCGCTACGCCTTCCGCTTGCGCGGCGACATCTGGGTGATCGATATCGAGAAGCCCAAGAGCCTGCCCGAAAAGCGCAACGCCGAGTTCGCACGACGCCTCACCGATTGGGCAGGCGACGACTCGGATTTCTACTGGTCTAAGGACGGCAAAACGCTCTACTTCACCTCCGACCGCAACTACTACCAGCAGGTCTATGCGCTGAATGTGGAGACGCTGGAGGTGAAGCGCCTCTGGGACAAGCCTGCTGATGTGTCGCGCCTGCAGCTCTCGCCCGACGGCAAGTTTCTGGGCTTCTGGGTTTCGGGTGAAGACGGCGGACTGTTCACGCTCAATCTGGAGACAAACGAGGTGAAGAAGGTGCTTCACGAGCCAGGCACGCACTGGTACGGGCTGGGCGGCGGCGACTTTGCATGGTCGCCCGATATGCGCTGGCTGTGCGTGCAACGGCGCGACCCCCGCGGCAGCTGGAACCTCTGGATTCTGCCTGCCGACGGCTCGGGGCAGCCCGTCAACATCACGCGCCTGAACGCCTTCCATAATCAGCCTGCGTGGTCGCCCGATGGGAAGTATCTGTTCTTCAACAGTAACCGCGCCGGGAGCGGAATCTATGTGGTGCCGCTCACGCGCGAGACCGCCCGCACGGAAGACACCGAGATGAAGTTCGAGAAGCCCAAAGAGGGCGAACCGCTGGAGGTCAAGATTGATTTTGACGGGATTGACCAGCGCATCCGGCGGTTCGTGAGCCAGTCCTCGCAGGGCGACCTGACGGTGAGCGCGGACGGCAAGATTTACTTCATCTCCGAGGGCGACATCTGGCAGGTCTCGTATGATGGAAGCGAGAGCAAGCGGCTCACCAGTGGCGGTGGGCACGCGGCGCTGCGCGTCTCCGCCGATGGCAAAAAACTCTACTTCATCCGCAACGGCGAGCTGTACACGATGAACCTGCAGGCAAATAACCGCGTGGAAAAGGTGGACTTCAAGGCGGAGATGGAAGTAGACACTGACGCCGTACGTCAGGCGGCGTTTGTGCAGTTCTGGCGTGCTTATGAGCGTGGGTTCTATGACCCTGGCTTTCACGGGCGCGACTGGGCGGCGATTCGGGAGCGGTATCGCCCGCTGCTTGCAGGCGTGGGCGTGCCCGAAGAGTTCGCGCTGGTGCTTTCTATGATGGTCGGTGAGCTGGAAGCCTCGCACTCGGAGGTGTCGCCGCGCTCCAGCGGTGGGCGCAGTCCCAGCACGCCCCATCTGGGATTCACAATAGACTACAGCCATCGCGGGCGCGGGCTGAAGGTGGCTGCCGTGCCCGAAGGCGCGCCCGGTTCCTATCCTGAAACCCGAATCCAGCCCGGCGAATACATCCTCAAAATCAACGGCGAACCAGTGGAAGCCAGCCAGAAACTCTGGCAGCTCATCAACGACAAAGGCGACCGCACCTTCGAGTTTCTGGTCAACAGCGGTCCCTTCGAAGAGGGCGCACGAGTGGTGAAATACAAGCCACTCAGCGCAGGCGAATGGAGCGAGCTGCACTACCAGAACCGCGTGAACCGCCTGCGCCGTTATGTGGAAGAGCGCAGCGGCGGCAAAATCGGCTATGTGCATATCCGCGGCATGGGCGGCTCCGACCTGAACCGCTTCGAGCGCGAATACTACGAGTACGCACGGGACAAGCAGGCGATGATTATCGATGTGCGCTTCAACGGCGGAGGCAACATCGCCGACACGCTGATTGACTGGCTGGAACGCACGCAATATGGCTATTACCGCCCGCGCGACTGGCAGCCCTACCCATGGCCATCGGGCGCGATGGAGCTGCCGCTGGCGGTCTTAATGAACGAGCGCAGTTTCAGCAACGCCGAGATGTTCCCCTACTCCGTCCGTGCCAAAAAACTGGGCACGCTGGTCGGCTGGCAGACGCCTGGCTATGTGATTGCAACATGGAGTCTGGACCTTGTGGACGGCACAGGTGCGCGCATGCCGCAGCTGGGCGTCTACCGCAAGGACGGCTCCAACATGGAGAACAACGGCGAAGCGCCCGATATTGCCGTCTGGATGTCGCCCGACGATTGGGTGAACGAGCGCGACCCGCAGCTGGACAAGGCGATTGAAGTACTGATGAACCAGCTGGAGAAGCGCTAAGATCATGGGGAGGCGCGCTCGCCTCCCCCTTCGCATCGCGTTTATGGAAGACTGGCGCGTCGCTCTCCAGAACGCAGGCGTCAACCCCGCATGGCTCCACGAGGAGAGGGTGCCGATGGGGGAACACTGCCTGCGCCTGTGGACGGTGCGCTCGGTGGACGACCTGCTGAGCGCCCTCCCGCCCGAGAGCGAGATTCCTTACTGGGCGATTCTGTGGGATTCCGCGCTCTGGCTGGGGCGCTGGCTCTGGGCGAATCCCCATCGGGTTCAGGGCAAGCGCGTGCTGGAGCTGGGCTGTGGTGTCGGACTCGTGGGAATCGTGGCGCAGATGCTGGGTGCGGCGCGCGTGGTGCAGAACGATAACCATCCCCCCGCGCTGGTGCTGTCTGCCCAGAACGCACGCCAGAACGGGATTGCGCCGCCTGAACCGCTGCTGATGGACTGGCGCGCGTGGACGCATCGGGAGCCATACGACCTTGTGCTGGGCGCCGATGTGGTGTACGACCGCGACCTGCACGCGCCGCTCATGCAGGTGCTGGAGCAAGCGCTTGCGCCCGATGGGGAGGCGATGCTGGTAGACCCTGGGCGTGATTCGGGCTGGGAGTTCGCCGAGTGCCTATTGCAGGCAGGCTGGCAGGTAGAGCTTGCACTGGCGCCGCTTGGCGAATCGCCCCGCCGCGAAGCGCTGGT
>CAZQPV010000038.1:14065-18427 GCA_964595265.1 uncultured Fimbriimonadales bacterium | reverse complement strand
GAAATTAGGCAAGATGATAGATGGTATCAATGGGTACATACAGCTATGACACAATCATCCTTGTCCGCCGCGGAGGCGGGCTGTCAGCAAGAAGGAGGCGCGCTTTCGGAAGAGGCAGTGAAAGCGGTGCTTCAGCGCAACAAGGAGCTTCTCTTGCAGAAGGAGGCGAAGCGGTAATGGTACGCAGGGGCTGGAGCTTGAAAGAGTTGCTGATTGCGGTGGCGATTATGGTAGCGCTGGTGGCGTTGCTCTTGCCGATAGGGCTTCGGATGCGGACGGCGGTGAAACGGGCGGATTGTAAGACCCGAATAGCGACGCTGGGTGCCTGGTTGGTTCAGGAGTATAGCCGGACAGGTTCGCTGCCTATCACGGAGGAGGAGTTTGAGGCGCTTGCAAAGAAGGCAGGCGTTGCACCGCGATGCCCCCTTAACGGGGAACCATATCAGTACTATGCCGTTTTCAAACCTCCTTATCGTGCGGATGGTACCCTCTTACCTGACACCCCTCAGTTGCGCCATGAGTGGAAGGTGTTTATCACTAACCTCTTGAAAAGCCATCGATATCATCCAATCCTACAGTGTGGCTATTGCTATGACCCGAAGCTGAGCAGTAAAGTGGTGGGGCAGGAGTGGGATGGAATGTACTGGTATCCTGTATTCTCCGAAGAGGTTAGGGGCGAGAATCGACGTTTTCTTGGCGTGAACTTTTACGGATGTGTGGATTATTATAATGACAGTTTGTTAGGTAGCATTATTACCCTTAAATGGAGTTGCCGTTCTGGTTACAACCCGTTTGCGAAATGGGGCGGTACTTTACCCTCACGCGAAGAAATAGAGAATCAAGAACAAGCAATTCGTCAAGCAGGTGGCTCAGGATGCTGGTAAAGCGATGGATGGTAGTGGTTACAGGTTCGCTTCTGCTGACAGTGTTGCTCGTCTGGGCTCACGAGTGTCAGAAACCAACGCCTAACTATCCCGATAGACCGCGACCGGGTGAAAGCAGCCTATGTTCTGATAGAGAGCCTTGTATTTGGAGAGAGTCGACACGAACCGATTATGGCAACTTTTGTTCTCTGAAAACCGAGACCTGTCCCAACCACAACCCGAATGCGGGACCTTGCTCGGCACGCCAGAGATGGGAGGTTACTTTCCGTACTCTCAGGTGTGTGACCGCAGATGGGAGGGTCTGTAAGACGATGCACGAGTGCTTGCTTCGAGCAGAACCGAAGGAGGCTACAGGGTATGATTGCGAGGGGCACCCTTGCTTAGGGCATACGACTACCTCCCAGTAGTGAGCGCAATTAGTCGGGGTGGACGCGCCTGAAAAAACCGATACCGAGCGGAGTGGGTTTTGCCTTCCCCACTCCGTTTGCCTACAAAGCCGGCGGAAGGAGATTTACAAGGTATAATCTCCTGAACCATGAGCCTGTTTAAGGAGCGGCTGGTGAAGGGCGGAACGCGTCTCCCCGAAACCGTGCGCGCCCTGTGGGTCGTGCGCACTTCCATGGTTTCACCCCAGTCCGTAGAGCGTGTGGTGGAGCTGGCTTATCGGTATGATTTCAACACACTGTTTGTGCAGGTTCGGGGGCGTGGGGATGCGTATTATCGTTCCACCTTAGAGCCGCGCGCTGAGGCGTTGCGCTCCCAGCCCGATTCGTTTGACCCGCTGGGGCACCTGCTCCGCTGTACGCAGGGCACGGGCATCATGGTGCATGCGTGGTTGAATGTGTTCTATGTCTGGAGCCAGCCCCGGCGCCCCCTTAGCCCCCAGCATGTAATCAACCGCGCCCCCCAGTGGATCGCGCGCGACCGCAACCAGCGCTATCAGATGACTACCGCAGGCAAGGTGGAGGGGGTGTATCTTTGCCCCAGTAACCCCAATGTGCGCGCCCACACGCTGAAAGTGTTCGCTGAAGTCGCCCAGCGCTATCCGCAGCTGGACGGCTTGCATCTGGACTATGTGCGCTACCCCTATGAGGGGTATTGCTACTGCGCGGGGTGTCGGGCGCGGTTTCGCGAGGCGATGCAGGAGCGCGTTTCCGAGCGCGAGCGTCAGAGGCTGGATTGCCAGCGCAACCCCTGTGCATGGATAGACGCCTTCCCCGCCGAATGGAGCGACTGGCGTCGGGAGCAGGTCAGCGCATTTGTTTCCCAGTTCGCCCGCCAGTCGCGCCGAATCAACCCGAACCTCATTCTCTCCGCCGCCGTCTGGCCCGATCCGATGATGGCATACCGACACAAACTGCAGGATTGGGTCTACTGGATTCGCGCCGGGTGGCTGGACACGCTGGCACTGATGGCATACGACAAAGACACCGCCCGCGTGCAGAAGCAAATAGAACACGCCCTTAAGCAGGCGGAGGGACGCCCACTGATTGCTGGGATTGGCGCGTGGCAGATTTCGCCCGAAAGCACGGCGAACAAGATTCGCGCCGCGCTTCGGGCAGGCGCACGGGGCTACAGCCTTTTCTCCTACGACGCCATCACGCAAAACGGCAGCAGCGAAGCCTACCTGCTCGCGCTGCCGATGGGAGGGTAGTTTCCGCCCCCAGAGTTGGGAGCGGAAACCTTATTCCATCACGCGCACGGTGAGGGTAATCACAATTTCCGAGCGGTCGCGCGTGGTGGACGACTTGCGGAAAAGATAGCCGAAGAAAGGTAAGTCGCCCAGCAAGGGCACTTTCTGGATGGTCTTGATATCCTGCTCGCGAATCAGCCCGCCGATGATAAGTGTCTCACCGTTGTTGAGACGAATGGTGGTCTCCGCGTTGCGTCGTGCCAGTTGCGGTAGCGAGCCACCCCCCGGCACATTCAGGAACCCCGTAATCACGCTCACCTCAGGCTTGACCTGAAGCGTGATGGAGCCATCCTCATGCACGCGCGGCAGCACATTCAGGATAATGCCAGCCTGCACCGAATCGGTCTGCACATTGGCGCCCTGAGGCGTCTGCTGGATGAGCTTCACATAGTTCACCTCGTCGCCGATGAAGATGGTGGCAGGGCGTCCATCCAGTGTGGCGACGCGCGGGTTCGCCAGTAAGCGGTTGCGCCGATCTTCCGCCAGCGCGTTCAATGTCACACTAAAGTCGATGGGCTTTTTGACGATGCTGAAGTCAATTCCCAGAGAGCCGTCTTTGTTCACTTGAATACCCTGCTGATTGGGCACAGGCGTGCCCCCGCTCGGAAACGGAAGCCGCCCCCCCGAACGGTCCAGGGTATCGACTGCACTGGACTGGAGTGCGTTCCATGAAAGCCCCAGCGACTTGAGGCTTCCCTCGAAGACATCCAGCACGCGCGCCTCAATCACGACCTGCGGCTGCTTAATGTCCACCTTTTTGAGGATTTCCAGCGCGTGTAGCACATCGCGTGCCGTGCCCATCAGCACCAGCAGGTTCGGCGGCTGGGATCCGTTTGGAGCGCCGCTTCCCCCCGCCGGCGTGGGGGCGCCCATCTGCTGGGCAGCGGGGCTGGGCGCATCACCCCCTGAAGGGGAGGCAGTCGCCTGTGCCGTACCCGACATTGTGCCCCGACTCAACAGCGCGTCGGGTCCCAGCGCGACCGACACAGTGGGTACCATCTGCGCCAGAATCCGCACCAGATCGCGCGAGTCGGCGTACTTGACGCGATAGACTTCGGTAACAATCTCCACGCCGCCAGTGATTTGCTGTTCAAAATACTCCGCCGCGGCGCGCGCTTCGGCAATCCGTTCGGGATCGCCCTCCACCAGCAGGTAGCGCGGGTCTTTTTCCGAAGAGGGGGTGATGGTGAGGTCAGGGAAACGCGCGCGCAGATAGAGCGCGACCTCGCTCGCCTGAGCCACTTTGAAGGTGAACACCTCCACCGACTTCGGGCGCTCTGGGGCGGGCTTGCCGCGAAAGGCTTCTATGGAGGCAGGTGTGCCCACCACATAGGTGTTTTCGATGCGCTCGTAGCGGTAGCCGCTGAGCCGCGTAATCAGGTTCAGCGCCTCTTCCACCGACACGCGGTTGAGGCTAACGGTGATAGTGCCCTTCACATCGGGCGCGGTTACGATGTTCGCTCCCGACTGGATGGCGAGCGCTTTCAGCACATCGCCGATATCGGCACCTACGAAATCGAGCGAGACCAGCACAGGCGGGCGCGTGGTCGTGGTGGGCGCGCTGGCAATCTCGCGCCGTTCAGGTTCAGGCGCCGCGGTGCGCACCTGCACCGCCGATTCGGGCAGGATGGGTTTCACCTCGCGCCCATCGGTTGCCGGCGCGGTCGGCTCGTTAGACGCCACCTGAACAGGCTTGGTGGGTTCAAACCGAGTTTCTGGAGGCGTGGTTGCCTGCGCCTGTCCTATCCACACACGAAAACCCGTTTCAGTTTTCTCCACCCGATA
>CAZQPV010000038.1:11841-13965 GCA_964595265.1 uncultured Fimbriimonadales bacterium | reverse complement strand
CCCACCAGCAGAATACTCAACACTGCAACCGCAATCAGTTGTCTTGGATCCGTCGGTTTCTTCGCTTGCATACTCTGGAGTTTTTCCATATTCAGCCTCCGTTCTGGGAGTTTTGCGTCGTGGGCGGACTGTTGTGGAAGATAAAGGCTTTGACCGTGAATTTGGCTTCCAGCTCAGGGTTCGTTTCGGCGGTTTGCTGGGTAGTGGACTTCGCCTGCAGGTTCATCGTCTGCACTGCCAGAATCTTGGGATATTCGTCGAGTTGCTTCAGGAAGCTCATCAGGTTCCAGAAGTGTCCCTGCAGGCTGATTTCGATGATTTGCTCTTCGTAGGGTTTGGCTTGTTGCTTTTTGGCGTCGTTTTGTCCGCTGCTGGTGTTGTTTTGTGCGGGCTGCTGGGGGCGGATGGCGACGATTTTGAGGTTCAGCGCTCGGGCGGTGTCCTCAATTTGTTTGAGCATCGTGGGGATATAGGCGGCTTCCGAAACGCCGCGCTCCAGAAAGGCGAGGTTGCGCTGAGTTTGCTCCAGCTGCGCCTGCAAAACGCGCAGCTGTCCCGGCGCCTGACGCGCCTGTTCCAGCGCTTTCTGACGCTCTGCCAGGCGATTCTGCGCTTCGCTAATCATACTGTAGGGGAAGTAGGCGCTGCCGATCCCCAGCAGCAATGTAATCAATATCGCCAGCCCAATCACCCGAACCACGCGTTCAAGACGCTGGATCTTACTGCTGCCCGCCATCTTTCTTCTCCTCCTTCGTCTGGATTGCGGTGCCCTTGATTTCAGCGGTTATCTGGAAATCGAAGGCGGACTGGTTCTCGCCAAGGGTACGCTCCTGTGAGAAATCGAGTCGGACTTTTTCGAGGTCGGGATGCTGATTGAGTCGGAGCATCAGTTCGCCGACGGTTTCCTGAGTGCTGGCGGTGCCGCGCAGGACGACTTCCATCGGCTTTTTGGGGTCGGTGCGTTTGCCAAACTCGATGGCGGTGAGGTAGCATCCCGCAGGGGTGTGCTGGCTGAGGTGTTGCAGGAGTTTGCGTGCGCGCCCTGTTTCGGTCCGGGCGTTCTGGAGGGTTGCTACGGTGGGCTGGAGCGCGTTAAGCTGCGCCTGCACCTGCTTGAGCGCCTGCACCGCAGGGTTCAGCTTGACCATCTCTTCCTCGATGCGCGCCGTTTGCAGGCTGAGCGCGCCGACATAGAGAATCGCGCCGCCCCAGCCGACTGCCACCAGTGCGACCACCCCAAACCACGCCAGTCCCGCCAGACGCACCTTGCGCGCCAGCTGCTGACGCTTGAGACGATCCTGAGCAATCAAGTTGATAACCGACATAGGCTCCTCCTTACGCGGCGACCTCTTCAACAGACTCGGTGGCGGCGTACCAGGTATCGTGTTCCGCCTGCTCGATGGGGATCATGGTCGCGCCGAGCGCGTTCACCCACTGGCATCCGAGCATTTCGGGATTCGGCACAAAGCTGCCAAAAGCAACCCCCTCGGACTGGAATGGGTCAAACACTTGCGTGGGGATGCCCATCTTATGCTCGAAATAGGCGGCGATGCCCTGCATGCGCGCCGTGCCTCCTGCCAGATAGAGGCGTTCCACACGCCCTTCGCGCCCTTTCTGGGACTGGAACTGCGACTGGTAGTAGTTGAGTGAGCGGCGGATTTCGCGAATCAGCTCGTCCAGAATGGGCTGCACGAGGCGCAGCGGCGGATTCTCCTGAGGTGTGTGTTCAATCAACTCGGCGAGGTTCAGACTGCACTTAATCTGCTCTGCCTCCTCGTCGCTGTAGTGGAAGTAACCTTTGAGCGCGGCGCTAAGGGTTTCCCCAGCAATCGGGATGTGGCGGGTCAGCGCCAGCAGTGGCCCGCGCACCACGCTCACCTGCGTATGTCCGCCCCCAATATCCACGAAGGCGTAGGCTTGAGGCGTCTGTCCCCGATGGGCGACCTGGATAGCACGCCAAAATGCAAACGGCTGGAGCTCTACCAGCTCCACCTCAATATTGTGCTTCTCAATCAGCTCCACAAAGGCTTCTGTGGAGGCACGGGGCGCAGCGACCAGCAGGATTTCCAGATATTCTTCGCCGTGTTCCACTACCTCGAAGCCAATTAAGTGCTCCTCGGCGGC
>CAZQPV010000038.1:0-11741 GCA_964595265.1 uncultured Fimbriimonadales bacterium | reverse complement strand
TCACCACTCCTTGCCTTCGGCTTCCATGATAACGCCGTGCATCAGAAAGCCGTCAATCTGGCGCGCACCCTGCGCCATCCCCACCAGCAGCGCATTATCGGCTATCTGGCAGATCAGGCGCGGGTAGCCCCCAGTGTACTGGTACAGTTCGTAAAGCGCGTCAGGCGTGAACGGAATGCGCTCGCCAGCGTAGCCTGCTGTGCGCATGCGGAACTCGATCATGCGGGCGGTCTCTTCCTGATCAAGCGGTTTGAGCTGATGGCGGATTGCCAGTCGCTGCTTGAGTGCTGGCACGCGCTCTATCTTTTTCCGTAACTCCAGCTGGCCCAGCAGAATCAAGCTCATCAGAAACTGGTCGTTCATCTGACAGTTCAACAACAGGCGCAATTCTTCAAAAGTGCTGCTGTTGCGAATCAGGTGCGCCTCATCCACAATCAGTACCACGCGCTGACCGTGTTCGTACAGGTGGATGAGATGCTCAAACAACATCTGCACCAGCTGCTGGCGGTTGCGGATGCTGGTGTGGATGTCTAGCTGGTATAAGATTTCCTGCAAAAGTTGTATTGGGGTCAGGATGGGGTTTACAATCAGCACGACTTTGAATTCCACAGGGTCCAGCAGTTCCAGCAGTTTGCGGCTGAGCGTGGTTTTGCCCAGCCCGATATCGCCGATGAGCATCCCTGCGCCCCGATTGCGCGTGATGGTGTAGTGGAGCATCACCAGCGCATCCTCGTGTTCTTTGCCCAGATAGAGGAAGCGCGGGTCGGGCGTCAGGGTGAACGGCGGCTCGTTTAAGCCCCAGTATGCTTCATACATAGCGCGTTTCGCCCTCCAGTTGAGAGAATCGGTTCCCTCATAGAGTCTTCCAGACCTCTGTCGGGGATTATCGGCAAAATTGCGAGGTTTTGGAGAGGCGGGGGGTTTTTTCAGTGTTTTTTCAGTGGACGATTTATAATACGGTAGAGGGAAACAACGATGCGTGGTGCAACAGGAGTTTGGTTTGATGGGCGAGCTGTGGTTCGCGGAGCTGTACGATGTGTTGCCCTGCTATGTCTGGTCGGTTTGGCGCAGCGCGTGTCTGCTCAAACCTTCCAGCGCATCACCCAGCCCTTTACCTGCCCGAATAGTGAAAACTTTGACGCGATTGCTCAGGGTGTCTACAGCAGCCTCAACACGGCGGTAGGCACCATTAATCCCATAACTGCCAGTGGCGCGATGCTGGTAGCTTCGTCGCCGCCTCCGGCGTTTAGTGCCCCGAATTACCTGTGGGGACGCTCCACCGACATCGAGTGGGTCTTTCCGCAGCCCGCGTGTAAGGCAGGAGGCTATTTCCGTGCGGTGGCACTGGCAACGATTACGCCGCCCTCCGCTATGCTGGTGAAGTTCTACGACGCCCAGAACCTCTACTTAGGCTCCGATACCGTGAACCTATCGACAACCACCTGGCAGTGGGTTGGATGGCAGTTTCAAACCCCCGTATCTCGGATCGAGATAATTGGTCTTGGGGGGAGTACCCCCGGCTATTTCGGGTTAGACAACTTGCAATACTGCCCCTGTCAGCTACAGAGCGTGTGCGACATCGGGTGTCAGATATGGGATCGGTGCGCTCCCTCAACCATTTCGACGGCGGAGGCATGTGTTCAAGGTGGGTACAGCTTTCCCTTGCCGCGCATCGCCTTCGACGACTGGGTTGCCCCAAGCCAGCCTGCCGCCGTGCTGACGATTCAGTGGTGGGGCATTGTGCATCACTGGGGACAGCTCGTTGATCCCAGCTCGCCTGGGCGCGCCCGCCAGTTCATCATTCGCTTCTTCCCTGACGCGAACGGCGACTGCTTGCCCGACGAGATTCTCACTCCGGGCGCCGCGGTCTACACCCGCTGTGTAAAGCCGTTTCGGCGGTTCGCAGGCGCCGACTGTCTGGGGCGTCCCGTGTATCACTTCTGGACATCCTTCGGGGTGACAGGGCTGTTCTCGCCCGCGCCCAATACGCGCTACTGGGTCCAGATTGCAGAAGACAACCACGCCAGCGTGCGCCCGAACATGGTCGATTTTGAATGGTCAGGCACATGTCAGGTGCGTGGGTGTCAAGCGGTGCAGTTGCTTGTCGGCAACCAGGGTACCTTAGACTTCGCGCCCGCTTTTAATGTATGCCAGAACCAGCCGATGGATCTGGCGTTCTGTCTGGGCTACATTTACATCGTCATTTGCTGTCCTTTCCCTCCTAACAACCCTGCGAAGGTTTCACTCCGCACGCCTGATGGCGTCCCCGTATGGGATGGAGAGGCAGTGAGCGACGAGCAAGGTCAGATGGAAATCTTCCCTGAGGTTGCCCCGGGAACCTACATCCTCAGCGTTCGCATGGGCGGGATGCTTCCCTACGAGACACGGGTGTCGATTCAGCCTGGGGTTCCCAACATTATTCGGAACCCCGCCATCACAATGGGCGACCTGAACGGCGATGGCAGCGTTGACGACGCCGACCTGCTGACAGTGCTGTTCAACTTCGGCGCAGGACGCTGAACATCTCTTGCGTGGACACGCGGGCGGCGAGCCGTGTCGTGGGTTCGCCGCCCACCCCTTCTATGAAGCACAGACACGCTCCCAGAGGATTCGCAAGCCGTCCAGTGTGAGCCAGGGTTCCACCGCTTCGATGGAGGGGCAACGCTTGGCGAAGCTGGACGCCAGTCCGCCCGTCGCCACCACGCGCGTGTCCGCCCCCAGCGACTGCTTGAACAGCCCTATCAGATATTCTATCGCGCCGACGGAACCCAGCACGACACCGCTTCGCAGGCTGGCGGGCGTGCTTTGACCAATCGCGTGCGGTTCTTCGTCCAGCGCGATCCGGGGCAGTCGCGCTGTGCGCCCTGCCAGCGCTTCCAGCATCAGCTCCACGCCAGGCAAAATCGCGCCGCCCACATAGACCCCCTCCCGTGAAACGGCGTCCAGTGTGGTCGCGGTGCCGAAATCCACCACAATCAGCGGCTTGCCGAAGCGCGCCACCCCCGCAACCGCGTTTGCCAGGCGGTCAGCGCCCACGGCGGTCGGCGGGTCATATGCGACGGTGATGCCCAGATCCATCTCCACCGACACAAAGAGGGGTTCACACTTCAGCCAGCGATGCGTTAGTTGGCGTAGCACAGGCTCCAGGGCGGGCACGACGGAGCTAATGGCAACCCCCGTAATCGTGCCCTGTAGCCCCTCCGCTTCCATCAGCGAGCGCAACAGCACATAATACTCGTCTTCGGTGCGGGCAGGGTTTGTATGCACGCGCCATGCGTGCCAGCGCCCATCCACATATAGTCCCAGCACCGTGTGCGTGTTGCCGACATCAATCGCTAACAGCATCGCAACGATTATACCGCCTGTGTTCAGGCGCGTTCGCGGCGTGCAATCAGCCAGAGGGCGAGCGCCAGCCCAATCATGTTCGGCAGGCTGCTGGCAAGCAGGGGCGGCAGCGTGCTCCTGCCCAGAATAATCAGGTAGCGCGCCAGCACCCAGTAGAGGAAGATGATGGCGATGCTCAGCGCGAACCCCGTCGCGGGGCTGGAGCGCTGAGGGCGAATGCCCAGCGGCGCGCCCAGCAGTGCGAAAATCAGGCTGGCTAAGGGTACATTAACCTTATTGTAAAGCTCCACTGTGAGCTGGCGCACCACCTGCGGTTCGGCGCCTTCCTGTTCGTAGAAGGCAATCTGTTCGCGCAGTTGCCGAAAGGAGCGTTCGTCCACCTGAGTCAGTAGGGCTTCAATCTGCACTGGAGTTCGATCGATGCGTACCTGCGCCCGCGGCTCCGCGCGAAACACTCGAAAGGTGAGCGTTTGCCCCTCCATCGTGCGCACCCAGCCGTCGTAGAGCACCCACGCGTTTTCGCCTGCCCACTCGGCGCGCTGGGCGTAGGCGACTGCCTCCGGTGCCCGCTGAGAGCCTGTCTGATACTTCAAAATCGTTACCTGGAACAGGGTTTGCGTCTGGGGGTCGCGCCCGCCTGCGACAATCACATAGGAGTCGAGCCGCCCCTCTTTATACTGCGGAAAGCCAAACGCCTGCTGCTCGCTCAGTTCCAGGCTTTTGAGAATCTCGGCACGGATCGCGTTGGCGCGGGCGGTCGCCCAGGGCACGAGCGTCTCGTTGAAGGCAATCGCAAACAGGCTTACCATCAGGCTCATCACGAACACGGGCGCCATAATCCGTCGCAGACTCACCCCCGCCGCGCGAAGCGCGGTAATCTCCCAGTCTGAAGAGAGCCGCCCAAACCCCAGCAGGGTCGCCAGCAACATCCCCATCGGCAGCGTTTTCACCGCAATCTGGGGCAAATAAAGGAGCGCCAGCTCCACCACCAGCCGTAGCGGGACCCCCTTGACGGCGTACTCGGTAATCATAAACACATAGCCCCCCGCGAAAATCAGCGCAGTAAACAGCGCCACGCCGAACAGCAACGGGGGGGTGAGCTCGCGCACAATCAGCCGATCCAGCAGCTGCATTGTGCAGAAGGATACCCGATGGCGTTCATGCGTTAGAATCTGTCGCGTTTCAGTGGGAAAACCTTGCCGCCTATCGAATATAATAGGCACACGAGGTGATATGCGAATGGTGCGGAAAGGGTTTGTGCCGTTTCGCAGCTATAGCGGGCTGATGCTGTGGGGGCTTCTCTCGGGTGCCCTTGCGCAGACGCCCGCGTTCTATGGCGCTGGCGATCTGCCAGGGGGCAATTTCACGAGCAACCTGTTTGCGGTCTCGGCAAACGGGCGCGTCGCAGTGGGCTGGAGTAGCTCTGCTAACGGCACCGAAGCCTGCTACTGGACACGGGAAACGGGCTTGGTCCCGCTGGGCGATTTGCCCGGGGGCACTTTTATCAGCCTTGCGTGGGGCGTCTCGTTTGACGGCGCGGTGATCGTGGGTCAGGGGCGCTCGGCAAGCGGCACGGAGGCGTTTCTCTGGCGACGCGACACGAACACGATGGTCGGGCTGGGCGACTTGCCCGGCGGCAACTTTCAGAGCTTCGCGCTGGGATGCTCGGCAAGTGGTACGGTTGTGGTGGGCTGGAGCGCTTCTGCAAATGGCTCGGAAGCCTTTCGCTGGACGCCCGCGGACGGCATGGTCGGGTTGGGCGATCTGGGGGGCGGCGCTTTCGCCAGTTACGCCCAGAATGTGTCAGCAAACGGACAGGTGATTGTGGGACGCAGTGCCTCCTACAACGGCGACACGGAAGCGTTTCGCTGGGAGAATGGCAACTTCCAGCCGCTGGGCAGTCTGGGCGGGTTCCCCTTCTTCAGTTATGCCTACGGAGTCAACGCCGACGGCTCGGTGGTGGTCGGCTGGAGCCGTAGCCCCAGCGGGATCGAAGCGTTCCGCTGGCGCGCAGAGACGGGCATGGTCGGCTTGGGCGAGCTGGAAGGCGGACAATACGACAGCCGCGCCTACGCCGTGAGCGCCGATGGGCGACTGGTTGGTGGGTTCGGCACCTCCGACATCGGCAAAGAGGCGCTCCTGTGGGACCACGAGGGCGTGGCATATCGGGTAAAAGAGCTGTTGCTTGCGGCGGGCGTTAGCGAGGTCGCCGACTGGCGGCTGGAGGAGGTGCGCGGCATCAGCGCTGACGGCACGGTGCTTGTCGGCACGGGCAAAAACCCCAGCGGCAACATGGAAGCATGGATTGCCATTCTGCCGCGCTTTGATCGGCGTCTGGAGGACCTGAACCTGGACGGCTGCGTGGACGACGCGGACCTGCTTCTGGTTCTGTTCGCGTTCGGCAACACGGGCTTCTTTGACCCTGCGGATGTGAACTACGACGGCGTGGTGGATGATGCGGACCTGCTCGCTGTGTTGTTTGCCTTCGGAGCGGGATGCTAAATGAGTGTGCTGGAGCGCATTCTGGCGGATAAGCGTGCGGAGGTCGCCGCGCAGCAGGCGGCGGTTCCGTTGGCGGAGCTGCGAGCGCGCTGTGCGGATGCGCCCCCCACGCGCAGCTTCGCCGATGCGCTCCGCAACACCCCTAACCCGATTGCGCTGATTGCCGAAGTGAAACGCGCCTCACCCAGCAAAGGGGTCATTCGGCACGATTTCGACCCCGTGGCGACGGCTGAAGCCTATTATCGCGGCGGCGCAGACGCACTCAGCGTGCTGACCGATACCCCCTACTTTCAAGGGCGGCTGGAATACCTCGCGCAGGTGCGGGAGCGCGTGCCCTTGCCGCTGTTGCGCAAGGACTTTATTGTAGACCCCTATCAGATTTACCAGAGCCGTGTGGCGGGCGCTGACGCGATTTTGCTGATTGTCGCCAGCATTCCCGACCCTGCCACCCTTCGGGAGTGGCGCGAGCTGGCGGAATCGCTTCAGCTCAGCGTGCTGGTGGAGGTGCATACCGAGCCAGAGCTGGAAATCGCGCTGGAATCGGGCGCGACGCTGATTGGCGTGAACAACCGCGACCTGAAGACCTTCCACACCACGCTGGGGACCACCTTTCGCCTGCTGCCGCGCATGCCCGACGGCGTGCTGAAAGTGAGCGAAAGCGGGATTGAGAACGCCGAGCATGTACGAGCATTGTGGCAGGCGGGCGTGAACGCGCTGCTGGTGGGCGAGAGCCTGATGCGCGCCAATAACCCGGAAGCCACGATTCGCGAATGGATGCAGGCATGTCGCTCCCGTTGACCCTGATTCACACCAACGATGTGCATAACCGCTGGAGCGAGGCGTTTGTGGCGCAGCTGCGGGAAGCAAAAACCCGCCATGACGCCCTGTTGCTGGACGCGGGCGACAGCATCCGCTCAGGCAATGTGGGCGTGCCCCTGAGCGTGGAGCCTGCGTGGGCGTTCATGGCGCAGGCGGGCTACGATGTGATGACGATAGGCAACCGCGAGTTCCACATCACGGCGTGGGGGTTTCTGGCGAAGACGCGCGGCGCGCCCTGCCCCCTGCTGTGTGCGAACCTGCGCCCCAAACATCCCGACACACCCCTGCCCGTTCAGCCTGTGTGGCGCACGGTGCATCGGGGGGTGCGCGTGGCGGTGCTGGGGCTGACCGTGCCGATGGTCACGCCCCGCATGAAGAGCGCGCTCCTCTCGGCTTATCTGTTTGACCCGCCGATTGAAGTAGCGCAGGAGTGGGTTCCGCGCCTGCGTCCGGAAGCCGACCTGCTGATTGCGCTCACCCACATCGGCTACAAGCAGGACTGCCTGCTGGCGGAGGCGTGCCCCCAGATTGATGTGATCCTGGGCGGGCATTCCCACACGCCGATTCAGCCGCCCCAGCAGGTAAATGGCGTCTGGATTGCCCAGGCGCCCCCTTTCGCCAGAGGGTTCGGCGTCCTCTCCCTCCAGCGCACGGAAGCAGGGGGGTGGGACATCACGGTTTAGGTGGCGTCGTTCATCGTCTCAAAGGGGTAAAGGATACTGGTATGCCAGCTCAGGGAATTGACA
This sequence comes from uncultured Fimbriimonadales bacterium, assembly GCA_964595265.1. Lineage (GTDB taxonomy): Bacteria > Armatimonadota > Fimbriimonadia > Fimbriimonadales > GBS-DC > LDYB01. The sequence goes on along the minus strand of CAZQPV010000038.1, from coordinate 4,329 downwards.
CACCAGAGATCCTATCTGCAGGGGAAACGCAATCTCCGAACATTTTTCCACCCATTCCAGAGAATCGTACCAGTGGTTATGATGGTTCCGATGCCACTGAGGTCCATACACCATATCGCACGCCTCATAAATCCGATGCCAGCGCTGGCGCAACATCCCCATAGCGCCGCTGCGCCCTCGCCAGCGATTCGCTCCCCGTAACCAATCCCTTATTTGCTCATTGCTCAACCTCAGATGGTAGGCCAGTTGTACCAGCAGCAACTGGTCACTCCGCAGACACAGACGGGGCGTTTCATGCTCGAACATCTGAAACAGCAGCGTTGCCCAGCGCGGGTGCTCTTTAGCTTGTTTGCGCTCCAGTCCCACCAGCGCCGGCCTCAAGCCGCGCAGGTGAGATGGATACTCATCCGAAGCGCGATAGACTTGGCAGCCCATGTCCACATAGCTGCTAAGCTCTTCCTCACCGAACACCTCTTTAGTGAACGACTTCAGATGCAGTCCCCGATGCAGATGAAGGAAACTCCGCAAAAGCAGCCGCTGCGCCTGATCCAGCAGGGGCGATTCCACATCCTTACGCCACCCGTAGAAGCCGATGAGGTTGACTCCCTCGCCACGGTGCGCGCTGAGGAGAGCGCGCCATGTCATACGGTTTCTAAATTGGACGCTGCTAAGCGCCAGACTAGAGCCGCAAGTGCGCACATAAGCAATGAACCTGTCGTCCACAGCCGCAGTCAGACCGAAAGCATAAATCGTATCGGTCTCATCCACCACGACGGCGGAGGTAGCTATTCCCTGACTCAGCCATTCACGCCACCATTCAACCCGACGGCTCACTAAGGAAGCGTCATTGAGCATACATGCATCCCGACTAAGCGCCACACACCAAGGCACATCCTCCAGCGTTGTTAATCGCACCTTTAGCATATGCCTCACCTGTTTGTAGATTCGCGCAAGAATGAAAATTTCCTGCTTTCGAAGTGAATGTGAGGAAAATTGTCACGCATGTTAGTGTTTCGTAGACTCAAGGGCTGTAGAAGTAGTTTGCAGGGTGGTGTATAAATTGTAGACAAAGGAGGAGGATGCGAGTGCGACAGTTGGTTCGAAATGGTGGCATACAGAGAATGTGGTTGAGGCTGGCGGTGAGCCTGACCGCCGGGTTGGTGACACTAACCGCTGCACTGGCGCAAGGTCGTCCGGACATCGTGTGGATGCGAAGCGGGCACACGAGCGCTGTTTCCTCAGTGGCTTTTTCACCTGACGGACAGTATATAGCAAGCGGGAGCTGGGATGGCACTGTCAGGCTGTGGCATGCGAATGACGGCTCCCCTGTACGCGTGCTGAGAGGACATCGCGGTGCTGTTTTTACAGTAGCCTTCTCTGCCGATGGGCAATGTCTGGCAAGTGGTGGCACTTACTGGGATGACGAGGAATGCTGGTGTGAGCGTGGGGAAATTTACATCTGGCGGGTGAGCGATGGTATCCTTGTCCGTACATTCAGAGGCGATTGGGGGGCTACCTTGTCAGTAGCGTTTTCACCCGACGGTCAATATCTGGCGAGCGGGTGTTCAGATGCTGTTGTTCGAGTATGGCGAATCAGTGACGGCTCTGAAGTGCATGTACTTGCAGGGCATGAAGGGGCTGCTTTCTCGGTCTCGTTTTCACCCGATGGTCAGTATCTGGTGAGTGGAAGTGGGGACAACACCATCAAACTATGGCAGCTGAGCAACGGATCATTGGTTCGTACGCTCAGAGGACACACAGATGAGGTTTACTCCGTGTTGTTTTCGCCCGACGGACAACATTTGGCAAGTAGCGGCAAAGACGGTACAGTCAGGATCTGGAGCGTGAGCGGCACGCTCCGGCGCACGCTTAGAGGACATACTGGTATTGTTTTTGCCGTGGCGTTCTCGCCTGATGGACAATACTTGTTGAGCGGAAGCAGCAACAGTACTATCAGACTATGGCAGGTGAGCAACGGATTTCTAATACGCACAGTCATGGGACACGCAGGGGAGATATATTCCGCATCGTTTTCGCCCAGTGGACAGCATGTGGCAAGCGGGGGGGCGGGATCATACTGTCAGGTCATGGCATGTAAATGATGGTACACTAATATACACAATTGTGGGTCCTGCAGGTTTCGTCCTCTCGATAGGGCTTTCACCCGATGGACAGTATCTCGCAAGTGGTACCTGGTATTGGGAGGATGGGTGCTGGTGTAGCAGTGGAGAGGTTTCTATATGGCGCGTCAGTAACGGTGAATGGGTACAAGGGTCTACACTGTGGGATCCTGCTCTTTCAGTGGCATTCTCGTCGGATGGTCAGTTTCTTGCAAGCGGAATTGCGGACGGCGCGGTACGCATGTGGCAGACAAGCGATGGTTCAGAAGTGTACACCCTCTGGAGACACTCAGACGGTGTGCTGTCCCTCGCTTTTTCTCCAAACACCCAATACCTTGCAAGCAGCAGTGACTATCAAGATCCTGTGGTCAAGGTCTGGAGAGTGAGTGATGGCTCCGAAGTGTATACACTATCGGGGTATACATGGAGTGTTTCATCCGTTGCGCTCTCGCCGGATGGTCAGCTATTAGCAAGCGCCAGTGGAGATGGGACTATCAAACTTTGGCGAGTAAGCGACGGTTCAGAACTACGCACGCTTGTCGGACACGCAGACTATGTTACCTCCGTGTCGTTTTCACCCGATGGTCAATACCTCGCGAGTAGCAGCTGGGATAACACACTCAAACTTTGGCGTGTGAGCGACGGCTCTGAGGTGCGCACCTTCTCAGGACACATAGATTATGCCACCTCCGTAGCATTTTCACCCGATGGGCGATACCTTGTAAGCGCGGGGAGAGATAACACCATTCGATTGTGGCGTGTAAATAATGGCGCCCTCCTGATAACTTACGACCAGGAAACTGCGGAAGTCTCTAATGTTCAGTTCTCTCCCGATGGTCGCTACTTTGCCTATGGGCGTGCGGATGCGACACTGGTGCTGGCGCGGAATCCGTTTGCACGGCGTGAGGGTGATGTGAACGGCGACGGTTGCGTGGATGACGCCGACCTGCTGGCGGTGCTGTTTGCATTCGGGCAGACGGGTAGCGGGTTGCCTGAAGATGTGAACAACGATGGTGTGGTAGATGATGCCGACCTACTAACCGTGCTGTTCAACTTCGGCAACGGCTGCTGATGCAAAAGGGGGTACAATTCCCCCGATGCTGAAGAAACGGCTCGCAAACGAGCGCAACGCAGCTCCCGTCGTGCGCCTCATCACCCTGGGGTGCGCCAAAAACGAGGTGGACTCCGAAGAAATTGCCGGGGTCTTGCAACAGGCGGGGTATCGGCTGGACGGGCAAGCCGAGAACCCCGATGTGGTGATTATCAACACCTGTGGGTTTATTGAGCCAGCGAAGCGCGAGGGGCTGCAAGTAATCCAGCATGCCCTGCAGGAGAAGCAAGCGGGGCGTGTGGGGCGCGTGATTGTCGCGGGCTGCCTCGTCCAGCGCGAGGGCGAGACCCTGCGCCAGATGTTTCCCGAGGTGGATGCGTTCGTGGGCGTGGGACAGATGGCGCGCTTCGCCGAGATTGTCGGCACCGTGCGCCGCAGCACGCAACCACTCACCGACATCCAGCCCCCACACCACCGCTGGGCGGAAGTTACAACCCGCCTGCGCTCGCGAACCCCATGGTCTGCCTACCTCAAAATCTCGGAAGGATGCGACCATAAATGCACCTTCTGCACCATCCCCTCGTTTCGGGGTTCGCATGTGAGCAAGCCGCTGGAGCGCGTACTCCATGAAGCCGAATGGCTCGCCCAGAACGGCGCCAAAGAGATTAATCTCATCGCGCAGGACACCACCCAGTACGGCTACGATCTCTATAAACAGTTTATGCTCCCCACTCTGCTGAAGGAGCTGGCACAGGTGGACGGGGTGGAGTGGATTCGCATCCACTACGCCTATCCCTCGCGCATCACCGACGCGCTGATCGAGACGATGGCGACCACGCCGAAAGTCGTGCCTTATCTGGATGTGCCCCTGCAGCACGCCGACCGTGAAGTGTTGCGCGCGATGCGCCGCCCAGGTGACGGGCAGACCTATCTGAAAATGATTCGCAAACTGCGCGAGGCGATGCCCGATATTGCGATTCGCACCACTTTTATCGTCGGCTTCCCCGGCGAGAGCGACGAGGCGTTCCAGAATCTTCTGCATTTTCTGGAAGAGGCGGAGCTGGATCGGGTGGGCGCATTCATCTATTCGCGGGAGAAGGGCACGCCGGCGGCGGAAATGCCGGACCAGATTCCGTTTCGGGTGAAGCGGGCGCGGTT
>CAZQPV010000037.1:0-18496 GCA_964595265.1 uncultured Fimbriimonadales bacterium | reverse complement strand
GCATGGCTATCCGCCCACCCTGCGCGAGATTCAGCAGCACTCTGGCACGGTCAAAAGCCTGCGTGGAGTCGCCCTGCATCTGGATGCCCTTCAGCGCAAAGGCTACATCGAGCGCGGCAGTCAGGCGCGCTCCATCCGAATCCTGCACCCCGACTATCAGCCCGATTCTGAGCGCGTGCGACTGCTGCCTCTTGTGGGCGATATTGCCGCAGGAACGCCCATCCTCGCCCAGGAGAATATCGAAGACCTCATCCCCGTGCCTGCCGATATGGTGCGCAATGTGGAGAACGCTTTCCTGTTGCGGGTCAAGGGCGACAGTATGACGGGTGAACATATTCTGCCGCGCGACCTGGTGGTGATTAAGCCACAGGAGACTGCCTACAACGGCGAGCTGGTGGCGGTGCTGGTTAACGACGAGGCGACCATCAAGCGCATCTATTTTGAAAAAGACCGGGTGCGCCTCCAGCCGGCGAACCCCGCCTATGAGCCGATTTATGTGCGCCCCGAAGAGGCGCGGGTGATTGGCAAGGTCATCGGGCTGATTCGCGATTACGGGCAGATGGGCGTCTAATCAATCGGCACGGCACGCAGCTGGCGGGCGGTCTCTTCGGGCAGGGTGTCGTTGATGAAGGTGCCCGCGCCCGACTCCGAGCCTGCCAGATATTTCAACTTATCTGCCGTGCGATAGGGCGGATAGAACTCGATATGGAAATGCCACTCAGGGTAGTCCTTGCCGTCGCAGGGGCAGGGATGTTGCGCCATCACATACGGCATCGGAAAGCCCCAGAGCCGATCGTAGCGCATCAACACGCGCTTGAGCAGACTCGCCAGCGAGCCGATTTCCTCCTCGTCCAGAGTGAGCAGGTCGCCCCGATGCTGGCGGGGCACAAGGTAGACCTCATACGGATACCGCGCGAAAAAGGGCACAAACGCCACCCACTGGTCGTTCCCCTCCACCAGACGCGCCTGTGATTCCAGCTCATACGCCACGATGTCGCAAAGCAGGCATCTGCCATGCTGAGCGAGGTAGTCGCGCTGGGCGTCGCGCTCGCGTTCCAGTTTGGGGGGAATAAAGGGATAGGCGTAAATCTGCCCGTGCGGGTGGCTCAGCGTAACGCCCATCTCGCGCCCGCGATTCTCGAAAATAAACACATACTGCACTTCGGGGCGTGCGCTCAGCGCGGCGTAGCGGTCGCGCCACACCCAGATAAGCTGCTCGATGCGCTCCACAGGGAGATCGGTCAGGCTGGCGTGATGATCGGGCGTGTAAAGCACCACCTCACAGACGCCCTCGGAAGGACGCACGGGCGAAAAAGGCGCAGGCGCCACGCTCGGTTCAGGCGGCTCGCGCAACAGCGACGGAAAGCGGTTTTCAAACACCACAATCTCATAATCAGGTTCAGGCACTTCGGTCTCGATGGCGCCCGGTTTCGTGGGGCAGAGCGGACAGTATTCGGGCGGCGGATGAAAAGTGCGCTCCTGGCGATGGGTCGCCGTAATAACCCATTCCCGTAGCAGTGGATGCCAGCGCAGCTCGGACATCGGGGCAATTGTACCTTCCTCTGTCGGGTACAATCTTAGTGCCAGATTCAAAAAACGAAGGAGGCTCATCTATGGTAGACACCAGTGATTTCCGCAGTGGACTGAACATCATTATCGATAATGAAATCCATACGATACTGGAGTATCAGCAGTCGCATCAGGGACGCGGGAGCGCGATTGTGCGCGTGCGCCTGAAACGCCTGCGGGACGGCGCGATTTACGAGCGCACCTTTAAATCGGGCGAGCGGTTCCCTCAAGCGATTCTGGAGCGCAAGCAGATGCAGACCCTCTACCGCGACGGCGATGACTGGGTGGTGATGGATACCCACACCTTTGACCAGATTCATGTGCCTGTCAGCCAGTTTGGGGAGGGCGCCAAATTCATTAAGGAAGGGATGGATGTGTATCTGCTCTACCACAACGACGAGATTGTGGGCGCGGAAGTGCCCGACTTTGTGGAACTGGCTGTGGCAGAGACCGACCCGAACTTCCGGGGCGACACGGCGTCGGGCGGCTCGAAACCTGCGAAACTGGAGACGGGCGCTGTGATTCAGGTACCGTTCCATATTGAAGTCGGCGATGTGCTGAAGGTGAACACGCGCGAAGGCGCCTATGTGGAGCGCGTGCGCAAAGGGGGTTCATAGCAGGAACTCGTCCCCATAGCCCGAATCATACGCGCGGTATGCGAAAACTGGTCGGGTTCGGGCTATGGGTTCTGATAGCGATTATGGCGTTTGCGGGCGAGAAGGCGCTGAGCGGTGCGCTCTCGCCCGTTTATTCTGCCTCGTTAGAACGCCCCGTCAAAACGCGCGGCGTCTATGCGATTCGCAACGCGACGGTTCACACCATGCGCGGCGCACCAATTGAAGGCGCCACTGTGCTGATTAAAGATGGACGCATTGAGGCAGTGGGGCGCAATGTGCCCATCCCACGCGGCGCACAGGTCTACGATGCAAAAGGGCGACACCTCTACCCCGGACTGATTGATGCCAGCACCTCGCTGGGTTTGACCGAAATCGGCTCCATCGCCGCCACCATAGACACCGCTGAAACAGGCAGTTTCAATCCGAATGTGCGTGCGGAGATTGCCATCAACCCCGACTCGGAACTGATCCCTGTCGCGCGGGTGAATGGCATCACCACCGTGCTGACCGCGCCCACAGGGGGCGTTCTGTCGGGCATGGGCTGCGTGATGAACCTCGACGGCTGGACCTGGGAAGAGATGGTGATTAAGACGCCGATTGGGCTGTTTGTGAACTTCCCGGCGCCCTCGGGCGATGCGTCGCAGTCGGCGGAGGTGCGGCGGCGCGATTGGGAAACCCGCATGCGCCCGCTCAAGGAGTTTTTCGAAAACGCGCGGCGCTACATGCGCGCCCACGAGGCTCACGGTCAGGCAGGCGTGCCCGCCCACGAACGCGACCCCCGCTTCGAAGCGATGATCCCCGTCCTTAAAGGCGAACTGCCCTGTTTCGTGCGCGCCAGCACGGCGCTGGCAATTCAGGCTGCCGTCCGCTGGGCAGAAGAGGAGAAAGTGCGCCTCGTGATTGTGGGCGGCACCGAAGCCTGGAAAGTCGCCGACCTGCTCCGGGAAAAGGGCGTGCCCGTGATTCTGGAAGGCGTTCACAACATGCCCACCAGCGAAGACAGTCCCTACGACCAGCCGTTCACTGTCGCGAAACAGCTCCACGAGAAAGGCGTGCTGTTCTGCATCGGCAGTCGGGACGCCAGCAATGTGCGCAATCTGCCCTACCATGTGGCGACAGCGGTCGCTTACGGGTTGCCCTACGAAGAGGGGCTGAAAGCCATCACGCTCTATCCTGCCCGCATCTTGGGACTGGAACATCGGCTGGGCACGATTGAGCCGGGCAAAGACGCCAATCTGATGCTGACCACAGGCGACCCGCTGGACATTCGCACGCAGGTGGTGCAGGTCTGGATTGGGGGACGCCCCATCGAGATGACCAGCAAGCACATCCGGCTTTACGAGCGCTATCGCAAGCGCCCGAAGGAGTAAAAAATGCGCTTCTCGCTGAGCCAGCCCATTCGTTGTTCGGTGCCAGGGCGCGCAGGGATTATCGGCAACCCCAGCGATATGTATGGGGGCACGGTGCTTTCGTGCGCCATCCCCCTGCGCGCCCGCTGCACGCTGGAGCCAGCGGAACATCTGCTGTTCCAGTCGCCCCAGCGTACCGTTGTGCCCGACACGCTGGAGCTCCAGGGCGACGAATTCGATGTCTGCCGGGTGGCACTAACGGCGCTGGGCTTCACACCAGAGAACGCCCATTTCGCCCTGCGGATTGAGACCGATATTCCTCCCCAGTCGGGGCTGGCTGGCTCTTCGGCGCTGCTGACCGCGATTGTGGCGTGCCTGCTTCAGGCGCAGGAGGAGGCATGGCGCTCGCCTCACCATCTGGCGGAGCGCGTGCGCCGCGTAGAGGCGGAACTGCTCAAGGTCGCATGCGGCTATCAGGATTTCTACATGGCGGTCTTCGGCGGCATCAACCTGATGGATTTTCGAGATAAGGAGGGGCTGGGGCGCGACCCCGACGAGCCACTGGCGACCGTCGAGTCGCTGCAGCCGTACCTGCGGGGTGTGGCGCTCCCCCTCTGGCTGGCGACAACGGGGGGTACCCGGTTTTCGGGCGCGGTGCATCGCTCCCTGCGTGAACGCTGGGAGTCGGGCGAAACCGCCGTCGTGGAGGGCATGGCGCAGATTGCCCGTCTAGCACGGCGCGGACGCACCGCCCTGCTGGAGCAGGACTGGCACACCTTAGCCCAACTGATGAACGAGAACTATGCGATTATTCGCTCGCTGGGCGGGAGCGGCGAGACGCTGGATAAGCTGGTGGAGATGGCGCTGGCGCACGGGGCGCTGGGCGCAAAACTGGCAGGTGCCGGGGGAGCGGGCGGTACTATCATCTTCATCACGCTGGAACCGGAGAAGACCCTCAGTGCGCTCAAACCGCACGCTGAGAAAATCATCCCCGTGGCGCCCTTCGCGCCAGGGCTAATTACCTGAGCTTTCTCCCCGTTATACGAGGTCAACGATGAGCAAACATGGCGAGTTCGTATCGGTACGCTGGGTGCTGGCAGGCATTCTCGTCGGCGTAATCGGCGGGCTGGTGCTGAACAGAACAGTTGGCATGGAGTCGCCCCAGTATGCTATCGTGGCGCTCGGCGCCGATCTGTTTATTCGGCTGTTGCGCATGATTGTCGTGCCGCTGATTATGGCGTCGCTGATTAGCGCAGCAGCCAGCCTGGACACCCGCTATCTGGGGCGGCTGGGCAGTCTCGCGTTTACCTATTATCTCAGCACGACGGTGCTGGCGGCGGCGCTGGGACTGGTAATCGTGAACCTGTTTGATCCGGGGATTGGCGCCGCGCTCACAAAATCGGAATTGCCAAAAGAGATTGAACAGGGGCAACCGCCCACCTTCGCCGACCTGTTGCGCAACTTAATCCCTGTAAACCCGATAGACGCCCTCGCGCGGGGCGATATGCTCCAGATTATCAGTTTCAGCCTGATTGTGGGGATTGCGCTGAACTTGATGGGCGACCGCAGCGCCACTGTGCGCCGCTTTGTGGACGAAGTGCTGGAGATGGCGATGGTGGTCGTGCGCTGGGTGCTGCGCCTGTTGCCTGTTGGGGTCGCCCTGCTGCTGATGCGCACGCTGGGTCAGGCAGGCACGGACGCGCTTCTCCCACTGGCGAAATACATGGGCGTGGTGCTGGGCGGGCTGGCGTTTCACGGATTGGTGGTGCTGCCTGCGCTGGTGTGGCTGCTGGGCGGCATGCCCCCATGGCGCTTTTTCGCAGGGATTGCCCAGGCGATGTTAACCGCGCTCACCACCAGCTCCAGTGCCGCCACCCTGCCCGTCACGATGCGCGTCGTGGAAAACGAGCTGGAAGTGCCCCCCTACATCAGCCGCTTCAGCATTCCGATTGGTGCAACGGTGAATATGGACGGCACGGCGCTCTACGAGGCGGTCGCCGCGCTGTTTATCGCGCAGGTTTACGGGATTGAGCTCACCTTCGCCCAGCAAATTGTGGTGCTTTTTACGGCGACCCTAGCAGCGATTGGTGCGGCGGGTATCCCCAGTGCGGGACTGTTCACGATGGTGATTGTGCTTCAAGCAGTCAACCTGCCGGTTGAAGGCATTGGGCTGATTCTGGCGGTGGACCGCATTCTGGACATGTTCCGCACGATGGTGAATGTGGAGGGCGACGCAGGCGGCGCTGTGATTCTTAAAAATATTTTGGGACGAAAGTAGCAGGATTCGTAGGTTGCCTGCCGTAAATTTCTCTACAGGAGGGTTCCCGTATGCGCGCGGTATATCGTGGTGTAATCCTGTGGGGCGTGGTGGGTCTCTTTGCGCAGGCATGGTCTCAGACGGTGGACTTTGAGCAGCCCATCACCTTTCGCCAACCTGCGATTACGGTCAAACAATTGCTGGAGACGCTTTCCCAGCAGACAGGTGTGCGCTTGACTGCTGCCCCGCCAATTCGCGACGAGTTTGTGCTGGTGGCAGTGGAAGGGATGCCCCTCAAAGAGTTGATGGAGCATCTGGCGTATGTAACGGACGGCGAGTGGGTGGAGCAGGAGGATGGCAGCCATCGGCTCACGCGCACACCACGCGTTGCCCAGCGCCGCCGCGCCGAAGACGACGCCCAGATTCTGCAACGGTGGCGTGAGGTCTTTTTCAGCGAGCGGTTCAAAGCGCTTGCTGAGCCGCTGACCGCCGAACAGCTGCGCGACCAGTTCAGCCAGGTGAAAGAGACTCTCAGAAAGGCGCTCGATAAACACGACCCGAACCAGACAGAGCTGGATAGCGAGACACGCAAAGCTCTGGATAAAGCCTTTAGCGCGATGGATATCGATTACCGCCTTGTCGTGCGCCTGCTCCAGCGGATGGATTTGAAGCGCCTGCTGGCGATACCCGTGGGCGAAAAGCGCGTGTTTAGTAATGTACCGGGGCGCTACCTGACCCCCTTTGGCTTTTCCGTTCAACCGCTTCTGGAGCAGTACCTGCGCGAACGGGAGCTGTTGCGCACCGTCTGGCGCTCTGGTGAGGGATTCGATGAGGAACTCTGGAGCGATCTCGAGTCGCGCTACAAGGTTTTTTCGTTCGGATACCATAGGGTGCGGAGTGCTGCTGGAGGCAACAGTACCTACACTCAGGTCTATCTTGCGATAGAGCGCGTCAGCCCCTTTTTCTTGCGATTCCGCCTTTCGGTGACAGATGCAAGCCAGCAAGAGTCGCAATATAAGAGGTTCCTCGAGGAAATCCTTTCCTCAGTCGAAGAGTTTGAGAATACATCTCCCCCTGTCGTTGCAAAGATAGAGTGGAGCGAGACCACACGCCAGTTTCTGGAAACTGTACGCGAGTTCTTCCGCACAACAGAGGCAAGCGCCCTCCCCCCTCTGTTAGACCCTGCGCGCACCGAGCCGCTCTCTCTGATACCCTCCGATGTGATGCTGACCTATGCAAAGCACAAAAAGAAAAACCTCGTAGCGCTGGTGGACGATTCTCTATGCTCCTTTACAGAACTCTATCTTGATGCGCATGCAACACCAGATGTGTATATGCGCTTTCTCATGGTGATGCACGAAGAGCGAGAGAGCGAGAAGGTCGTTTCCCTCAGACCAAAGTGGTCTTCCTACAGCTGGTTCCCGCGCGTGGACCGAGGCGCGCTAAGCCAGCTGATGCATCAAATCCTGAAAGACAAACATCCGCGTCTGTCGCACTTTCTGGAATATGCCAGAATCACGCACAAGCGGCAGAGCGAGCTGGCGCGTGTCTATGTGGAACTTTTTCTCCAGGATCTCCTGATAATATCTTCGCGCCTGCCGGAGTTTCTCATAACCCTAACGCCTCAGCAGCGCGAATCGCTTTTAGGGGGCAACAGCCTGATGTTAAGCCAGCTTTCACCCGCGCAGAAAGAAACCCTCTTTAAGGACTTGTATCATCGTTATGATTCCCTCGCCGAGGTGGAGGTAGAATCAGGGCAGGACGCGCCTCGCCGAGGCGCGCCACGGTACCTCCAGCTTTATGCTCTCTTCCCGAACGGAATTCCCGACGAGGCTCAGGTATCCCTTTCACAGAGGACAAGTCAGGGCGTCTTCACGAAGCGTCGCGCGGGCGTGTGGTCTTCCTTTGAGGACGCATTACTACTGGTGTATAGACAGCAGCTTGTGGAAGACGAGTCGCTGCCCCCCTCGCTTCAGAGCAGATATCAGGAGGAGTACGAGCGATATCGAATGGCGTTGCTGAACCTGGCAAATGAGAAGCGGTATGCCCTCAACCTGCGTCTTGGCGACTTTCGAATCCGCCTTTCTGATTGGGGCACAGAACTGGTGGATTTTGAGCTGTCTGGGGTTAAGCCATTCACTTTGGAGAATGCCCCTGAAGAGTTCAAAAAGCTGATTGAAGCCCAGAAGGAGCGTCTTCTCCAGGGCAGGTCTAGAGAGTGAGCCACTCCCCAGATGCGCCCAAGCGGAAGCGCTCGCGCTCGCTTTGCAAAATTGACGCCGGGTATGGAACAACTCCTTTACTGGGATGTGGCTACGGTACAGGCGTGTGGGGTACTCCGCACTCTGGGCGTTTGTGATAGTGCTGTGCGGAGCGGGGCTGATGGGCGTCTTCCTGCGCCTGGATCAGCTGCGTCGCCTCCACGACGCCCGTCAGAACACCCTTGGCGCTTTGAATCGGTTTGAGAGTGCGTTGCTAAACGTCGAACGGCTTTTGCTGGAGCTGGCATCTGCCCGGCATGAGTCAGTGCGGGCAGCGGGCTATAGCCCCGCCGCAATTCGCGCCGAGTTCAAGCAGGCTTTTGTCGAAGCAGAGAACGCTTCACATCTTCTGCTGGCACAGCTTCAGGCGTGGGGAAGCGTCGGCGATTCGTCCGAATTTTTCTGGAACCTCACACGCGTGCGCACCGAGTGGCAGCGTGTTGCCTCGATTCTGGGCGAGTTTCTGGCGTTTTCCGATGCCCAACAACCCCCGAACCTGCCCACCCTGCGCGCCTTTCGACACGACTCGCAGGACGACCTGAACCGGGCGCTGGGCGACCTGCGTCGTTCGCTGGAAACCTTCTTTCTGCAGAAACAGGGCGAACTGTATCGCCAGCTGGGGGAACACGGCGTCATGAGCGTATCGGGATTACTGGGCATCTTCACACTGCTCTACTGGCGCTGGGTGTTGCCTGCCCGGCGTCTTCGGGCGCGCCTGCGCCAGATGTCCAGCACGCTCAACCCCTTGCTCACCGAGTATGAGCAGGTTCAGCATTCCCTCCAGCATCTGGAAGAACGCCTTCGCCTCGTGGAGCAGTTCATGCGCGATCTGGCGATGGGGCGCACGCCCGACCCCATCACCCCAGAACACAGCAACGACGCGCTGGCGCGCAGCAGTTTCTGGCTCTTGAAACGAATCGAAGAGTATCGCCGCTGCGCCCACGACCGCGAAGCAGTATAATCTTGGTGTGGACTGGGTTCTGGGCATCGAGACCAGTTGCGACGAGACCTCAGTGGCAGTGCTGCAGGGGCGTTATGTACGCTCCAGCGTCGTGGCGTCGCAGGCGGATTGGCACGCCCGCTGGGGCGGGGTTGTGCCCGAAGCCGCGGCGCGCCAGCATGTGGAGCGCATGAACCCCATTCTCCAGCAGGCGCTGGACGAAGCGGGAATCACGCTCGCCCAAATTGAAGGGATTGCCGTAACCAATCGCCCTGGGCTGGTGGGCGCACTGGTGGTAGGGCTTGCCTGCGCCAAAGCGCTCGCCTTCGCGCTGAATGTCCCATTCGTGGGGGTTCACCATCTGGAGGGGCATCTGTATTCGGCGTTTCTCACTGAGCCAGGGCGCCCCATCCCGTTCCCGCATCTCGCCCTGATTGTGTCGGGCGGGCACACCGAGCTGGTCAAGGTTCACGGGCACGGCGAGTACCAGCTGCTGGGGCACACGCTGGACGACGCGGCGGGCGAAGCGTTCGACAAGGTGGCGCGCCTGCTGGAACTGGGCTACCCCGGCGGACCCGCGATTGACCGCTGGGCGAAACAAGGCGACCCGAACGCTTTCCGATTCCCCCGCGCGTGGCTGGAAGGCACACACCACTTCAGTTTTAGCGGATTGAAAACAGCCGTGCTACGAACAGTAGAAGCGTTGCCGAAGCCACTCTCTGAACAAACTCTCGCCGATGTATGCGCCTCGTTTCAGCAGGCAGTGGTGGAGGTGCTGGTGCGCAAAGCAGTCCGCGCCGCGCAGGCAGAAGGCGTCTCCCTACTGACCGTGGTGGGCGGCGTCGCCGCAAACTCCGCTTTGCAATCCCAAATTCAGCAAGCCTGCCACGAGGCGGGAATTGAGGTGCTGATCCCGCCCCTACGCTATTGCACGGACAACGCGGCGATGATTGCGCTGGCAGGCTGGTTCCGCTTGAACCGCGGGGAGCGCGACGATTATGACCTCGACGCCTATGCGAGCGCGCCCCTCGAATGAAAACGCTATGAAACGAAAAACAGGTATAATCCTACCATCCATGCAGGAGGCACACCACACGCAAGGAGGAAACAGGTTGGAAATCTACGAAATTCACGGCGGAGTCCCTTTAAAAGGTAGCGTCGCTATCAGTGGTAGCAAGAATGGCGCACTGGCGCTGATGGCAGGCGCGTTGCTGATTAACGGCGAGGTCTTGCTCCACAATGTGCCCCGAATTGAGGATGTCGAGACAATGCGGGAGCTGCTCGCCGATCTGGGTGTGCGCTTTGAGTGGCAGGGGAACAGTTTGTGGATGGAGACGCGCTCGCTTTCGCATGCCAGTCCGGACCCGGAACGGGTCAATCGGATGCGGGCGTCATTTTACATTTTTGGTCCGTTGCTGGCGCGGCTGGGCTATGCAAACATGCCCCATCCGGGCGGCTGCCAGATAGGGGCGCGCCCCGTCAATTTCCATATCAGGGGCTTGCGCGAGCTGGGCGCCGCGATTGAGGAGTCGGAGTCGCTCTATCGCGCCACCGCGTCGCGTCTGAAGGGCGCCCGAATCTATCTGGATATGCCCAGCGCTGGCGCCACCCAGCAGCTGATGACCGCCGCCGTGCTGGCGGAAGGACTGACGATTATCGAAAACGCCGCGATGGAACCCGAAGTGATCAATCTGGCAAACTTTTTGAACGCGGCGGGCGCCCGAATTGAGGGCGCGGGCACCAGCACGCTCTATATCGAGGGGGTGCCTTCCCTGCAACCCTATGTGGAGTTTTCGGTCATCCCCGATCGGCTGGAGGCGGGCACTTTCGTGCTGGCAGGCGCGATTACGCGCGGCGATATCACACTAGAACATATCATTCCCGAACACCTGCACGCGCTGTTCGCCAAACTGCGTGAATCGGGCGTGGAAATCGAGGAAGGTGAAAATACCGCCCGAATCCGCGCACGCGACCCCCTGCAGGGCGTGGATATCCGCACCATGCCCTACCCCGGATTTCCTACCGACCTGCAGCAACCCATGTGTGCCTACCTGACCCTGACTCAGGGCGCATCTAAGGTGCTGGAGACCATCTATGAAAACCGCACCCAGCATGTGCCCGAGTTGCGTAAAATGGGCGCGGACATCGTGGCGGAGGGGCGCACGATTTTTATTAACGGAGTCAAGCAGTTGCGTGGGACGACGGTGCGTGCGACGGATCTGCGCGGTGGCGCGGCGCTGGTAGTGGCGGCGCTCGCCGCAACAGGCACAACCCGTATTCACGAGATTAGCCACATTGATCGGGGCTACGAGAATCTGGACGCCAAACTGCAATCACTGGGGGCGCACATCCAGCGTGTCTACCCCTACGCTGTGGCAACACCTTTAGGGGAGGCGTCAGAAGCCTGATGTTCCGATTGCAAGCCGAACTGGGCGTGGATCTCGGCACGGCGAACCTGCTGGTGTACCAGCGGGGGCGCGGGATTGTGCTACGCGAGCCGTCGGTGGTCGCCATCTCGCAAACCACGGGCAAAGTGCTGGCGGTGGGCGAAGAGGCGCGCCTGATGCTGGGACGCACTCCGGGCAATATCGTCGCGATCCGCCCCCTGCAAAACGGCGTGATTGCCGAGTATTCCATCACACTGGAGATGCTCCGCTATGTCATTGACAAGGTGCTGGGCAAGCGACGCTTTTTCAACCCGCGCATGCTGGTGTGCGTGCCCTCCAGCGCGACCGATGTGGAGCGCCGCGCCGTGATTCAGGCGGCTAAAGAGGCGGGCGCGGGCGAAGTTCATCTGATTGAAGAGCCGATGGCAGCCGCCATCGGCGCCGGACTGCCTATCAGCCAGCCCGGAGGCAACATGGTGGTGGATATCGGTGGGGGCACGACCGATATTGCGGTCATCTCGCTGGGCGGGATTGTGATTAGCCGGAGCATCCGCGTCGCGGGCAATAAGTTCGATGAAGCCATCATGCGCCATGTGCGGGTTGCCCATAACCTGATGATTGGCGAGCGCACTGCCGAGGAAATCAAAATCAAGATTGGCTCCGCCTACCCTCTGCCCCAGGAGCTGACAATGGAAGTGCGCGGACGCGACCTGGTGGAAGGTCTCCCCAAAACGGTGGTGATTCACTCGGAAGAGATTCGGAGCGCACTTGCAGAGCCTGTGAACCAGATTGTGGAAAAGGTGCGCGCGGTACTCGAAGAGACGCCACCCGAACTGGCGGCGGACATTATCGAGCGCGGGATTGTGCTCACCGGGGGCGGCGCGCTCCTGCGCGGATTCGACAAACTGCTCTCGCACGCCACCAACATCCCTGTGTATATTGCTGAAGACCCGCTCTCCTGCGTCGCGATTGGCACAGGGCGCGCCCTGGAAGAGTTAGACGCTATCGTGCGTGCGAATCAGTAGTGTCCAGAAACACCTGCGCATCGGGCGTGGGCTGATACGCCTCTTTGAGCGCCTGCTCAAACGCCGCGAGTTGCTGGCGCAGGGGTTCCAGCAGGTTCTCCGTGGGGATGGCAACCGGGTGGGGCGCGGCGCTGAGCCGAATCGTCTCCACCAGTAGGCTTTCCAGCCCGGTGGCAATCGTAGCGCATTCGTTCTCCAGCGTTTGCAGGGTGCGCTCCAGCTGCTGGAAACTTGCCAGCTCGCGCGCTTTCTGGCGATAGGCGCGGTTGAGCGAGCTTTCCAGCAGAGGGTCGCGATTGCGTTCCAGTCGGCGTCCGAGCGCGTTCAGCTCGCGCTCCAGTTTCGCCCGATACGCCCGCCACGCCCAGTCTACACGGCGGAAGCCACCTCCACTCAACCCCTCATAAAGCGCTTCTGAGGCGACTGCCAAATGGTCTAACCACGACAGCCCGCGCCGCGCCTCGCGCTCGATGGTCATGCGCAGGCGCGACGCCTGACACCGTAGCTCGGCATCTTTGCGCAGAATCTCGTCTAACTCCGGATACGACCCCCGCACTCCTGTCATGCGCTGGAGGTTGCTCCGAATCTGCTGGGCAATTTGGCGCAGGCGCAGATGCTCCTTGCGGTAAAACGGAAGCATATACGAACCCCGCCAATGCCGCCACCAGCCCACGAGCCCTCCTATGGCACCCCCTATCACGGCTCCAGCGGTACTCAGTATCAACAAATCCTCGGATGAGGCGTGCCCAAGAATAGCGTAAAGCGAAAAGGTTCCCACCGCCCCGATTATAGCGCCCGCAACAATCTCCCGCCGAAACAGGTTCCGCATCGAGTCTATTATACCGCCTGCACCCTTGCCGATAGGGTATACTTTGTGGAACAAGGAGGACGCGCCTTGAGCACCACTGTACGCAACCGACGGGCAAGACAGGATGAAGCGATACGCTATCGGGATCGCCTGACCAAAAACGATTTATTGGAGATTTATCGCCGACTCTGGTTCGCGCGGGTTTTTGACGAGACGCTGTACGATATGAAGAAAAAAGGGCGCCTGCGGCGCGGGAATGTCTACGGCTCGCGCGGGCAGGAAGCCATTCAGGTCGGAACAACTTATCCCCTCCGCCCCGATGACTTCACCTCGCCCATCCATCGCGATATGCCCATCTTCGTGTTTCGGGGCATGACTGTAGAACAGGTGATGTGCCAGGTGTGGGGCAAGGCAAACGCGCCCACACGCGGCAAAGACTCATGGAGCCACATGGGCGATATGCGGCTGGGCATTATCCACTCCACCAGCATGCTGGGGTCTACCATCCCCGTGGCATGCGGGGTGTTGTGGGCGCAGCGACTGGACGGCAAGCACGACCGCGTGTGCGTCGCCTACCTGGGGGAAGGCGCAACCGCCACAGGACCCTTTCACGAGGGGCTGAACTACGCCGCTGTCCACAAGCTGCCCCTGATTGTCGTGGTGGAGAACAATCAGTACGCTTACTCCACGCCGGTGGAGCTGGAAGTGCCCACGCCTAATGTGGCAGACCGCGCGAAGGGATATGGGATTCCGGGCTACTCTATCGATGGTAACGATGTGCTGGAAGTCTACGACACAATGTGTGAGGCGCTGGAACATGCGCGGGCAGGCAAGGGTCCTGTGCTGATCGAGTGTGTTACTTATCGCCTGCAGGGACACGCCGACCACGACGAGACTCGCGCTCGCCAGTATCGCCCCGTAGAAGAGATTGAGATGTGGGAAAAGCGCGACCCCATCCTCCGATACCGGGAGTACCTGCTCGCGACGGGGCTGTTCACCGAAGACGAGCTTCCCCAGCCCCCCGCCGATATTGTAGAGCAGATTCACAACGCCGTCGAATATGCTATCCAGAGTCCCGACCCTGAACCGCACACGGCTCTGGAAGACATCTACGACGAGAGCGCGGGGGTGTCACGATGAGGGAAGTGACCTTTCTGGAAGCGATTCGCGCTGCCATCTGGGAAGAAATGGAGCGCGACCCGAATGTGTTCATTATTGGCGAGGACATCGGCAAGATGGGCGGCGCGTTCGGCGTCACCACAGGCTTTCAGGAGCGGTTCGGATTTGACCGCGTGGTGGACGCCCCCATCTCCGAGACCGCGATTATCGGCGTGGCGATTGGCGCGGCAGCAGCTGGCAAACGCGCGATTGCCGAAATGCAGTTTATTGACTTCATCTCCTACGGGTTTGACCAGGTGGTCAATGTCGCCGCGACCTATCTGTACCGTTCGGGCGGTCAGGTGAGCATTCCGATTGTGGTGCGAGGTCCTTCGGGCGGCTATGTCGGCGGGAGCCTGTATCACAGCCAGCAGTTTGAGGCATGGTTTTTCCATGTGCCCGGTCTCAAGGTGGTGCAGCCTGCTTTCCCCGACGATGCCTACGGGCTGATGAAAGCCTCCATCCGCGACAACAACCCCGTCATCTTTCTGGAACATAAGTATCTCTACCGCCGAATCAAGGGCACGATACCGAACCCCGAGGCGGATTACATCGTTAAGTTAGGCGAGGCGCGCATCCGCCGCCCGGGCGATACGCTCACGGTGGTGACCTACGGCGCGATGGTACATTTTGCGCTGGACGCCGCCCGCATCCTGGAGGCGGAGGGCATCTCGATGGAGGTGATAGACCTCCGCACCATCAAGCCGCTGGATATGGAGACCATTTATAACTCCGTGCGCAAGACCAGCAAGGTGCTGGTGATATACGAGGCGCCCAAAACGGGCGGCGTGGGTGCGGAGATTTCGGCACGCATCACCGAAGAGTGCTTCGAGTGGCTGGACGCCCCTGTGATGCGCGTCGCCGCCAAAGACAGTTTCGTGCCGTTCGCCGAACCGCTGGAGAAGTTCGTGCTGCCCAGTGTCGACGACATCGTATACACCGCGCGCCAGCTGGCGCACTACTGAGGGAGGCATACCGATGGCTGTGGCTGTGATTATGCCCGAACTGGGCGAGAGCATCGTGGAAGGAACCATCGTCCGCTGGCTCAAGCAAGAGGGCGAGCAGGTCAAGGAAGACGAGCCACTGGTAGAGATTATGACCGATAAGGTCAACACGGAGCTGCCCGCGCCTGCCAGCGGCGTGCTGAAACAGATTCTGGCAACCGCTGGCGCTACTGTGAAAGTGGGTCAGGAACTGGCATGGATTGAGACCGAAGCGCGCGCCGAATCGCCCGCGCCCTCTGGACCGCCTCCGGTCGCCGAAGTGGGCTTCTACGGCGGAAGCGAGGAACCGGTCTCTGTGGCTTCAGCCCCCGCTCCTGCGCCTGCCCCAGCGCCTGCGCCGACACCTGCCGCTGGCGATGGACGCACGCGCACATCAGGACGCGCCTTCATCTCCCCCGTCGTGGCGAAAATCGCCGCTGAACACGGGATTTCACAGGAAGAGCTGATGCGCATCCCCGGCACAGGCACAGGGGGGCGCGTGACGAGAGCCGATATTGAGCGCTATATCGCCCAGCGTCGCACCGCGCCGCCTGTCCCTGAACCCGCGCCTGCGCCAGTTCCCACCCCATCTGCGCCTGCCCCCGCGCCCGCCCAGCCGAAAGAGGGTGAAGAGGTCATCCCGCTGGTGGGCATGCGCAAAGCAATTGCGGAACACCTCACCAAAAGCTATCACACTGCGGTGCATGTCACCACCGTGATTCAGGTGGATGTATCGCGCATGGTGGAGTTCCGCGAGCGCAACAAAGAGGCGTTCCAGCAGCAGTATGGCGTGCGCCTGACCTACACGCCCTTCTTCGTGAAGGCGGCTGCCGACGCCCTGCTGGAGTTCCCCATGATGAACGCCTCGCTGGTGGACGACCAGATTATCGTGCGCCACTATGTGCATATGGGCGTCGCCGTCGCGCTGGGCGAAAAGGGCGAGGAAGGCTTAATCGTGCCCGTGATTCGCGATGTGCATAAGAAGTCCATTATCGAAATCGCCCGCGAGCTGGAAGAGATTGCAAAACGGGCACGCAATAAGACCATCGGCGTCGCCGATGTGCAGGGGGCGACCTTTACCCTCACCAACCCCGGCAGCTACGGCGCGCTGATTGGCACGCCCATCATCAACCATCCCCAGACCGCGATTCTGGGGACATACGCAATTGTCAAGCAGCCCGTCGTGATTAACGACATGATTGCCATCCGCCCCATGATGAACCTTTGCCTCAGCTACGACCACCGTCTGATTGACGGCATGTACGCGGGGCGGTTTTTACAGCGCGTCAAGCGAGCCATCGAGGAGTTTGAGTTCTTCCGCTGAGGCTTCCATCCGACCCGTCCCCCAAAGAAACCGCCCCGTCCTTCCCCCACGGGGCGGTTTCGCTTGATGGGGTACACTTATAACCGCTATGCAAGGCGAAACGACGGTAGCGGTTGGCGCGCCCCAGACAGTGGCGGCTCCAGGCACGACGCAGGCGATTGCCCCCGTGCAATGCCCCATCTGTGGACAGGTGAACCCCGTCGGCGAGATATATTGTGTTGAATGCGGCTTTTTGTTGAGCAGTGCGCCTCCAGAAGAACAAGCACCGCAGGGAGCGTATCCCAAACTGCGCGATGCTGCGGGACGCGAGTTCCTGCTGAAAGCAGGCGAGAACATGATTGGACGCGACCCCGCCTCCGATGTGCTGCTGACCGACGGCACGGTGAGCCGACGCCACGCCCGAATCCTGATTGAAGACAACACCGCCTTTATTGAAGACCTCGGCAGCACCAACGGCACGAAGCTCAACGGGCAGCCCCTTGCCGTCGGCGAGCGCGTGCCCCTGCCCCCACAGGCGGAACTCCAGTTCGGGAGCGTGATTTTGACTCTGGAGCTGCCCGAAGGGTTCACCACCGCCGTCGCCGCTGAAGCGGTTGCTCCGCCGTTAGCCTTCCTCGTGAACAAAGAGGACCCCAGCCAGCGGTTTCCGCTCTACGCCCGCCCGCAAAAAATTGGGCGCCGTGCGGGCAACGAGATTGTAATCCCCGACCCCTATGTGTCGGGACAGCACGCCACGATTGAGATTGTGGGCGACGAGGTACGCATCACCGATCTGGGTAGCACGAACGGCACTTTCGTGAATGAGGTGCGCATTGTGCCCAACCAGCCCACGCCGATTCCGCAGGGCGCCACGCTCACGCTGGGCAGAAGCCAGTTCGTAATAGCGTGGAACACGCCCGCGGAAACCCCTGAAACCACTTCCGAGGACGCCGATGCGACGCCAGCGCAGGACACACCACAAAGTGAGGCATAAAACCGTGAACCAGGCGCGACAGGTTCAGGGCTATCTGGGTATAATGTTGGTCATCATCGCCATCGTTGCCATCGGGGTGGGGGTCTGGCTCCGATTGACCCCGCCCCCGCCCCCTAAGTCGGCAATTATCCCGCCGAAAGTCAATGTCTACCTGCCCAAAGTGTCGCCCCAGGGCGAGGTGGATTACGATACGAAGGCAATTTCCGTAGGCGCTTCCTCCAATCCCTACCGTGCGCCGTTTGAGTACCTGCTTCAACATGCGTCGGGCTTTCCGCAGGGCACGCGCCTGCTCCGCGCCGAACGCCGCGACGATACCCTAATCCTAGATTTCTCTAAGGAACTCACGCAAAACTTCACGGGCGGCTCGGACGACGAGGCGGCGTTGATCAATGCCCTCACCCAGACCGCCCGCAGCTTCCCCGACATCCGCAAACTGCAGATTCTGGTGGAAGGCAAGCCCGTAGAAAGCATCGGCGGACATATTGACACCTCAATCCCCCTCAGCGTGAACCCGTAGTTTGAGGAGGCTCGCCGGGGGCGTCCAGCAAATCGCTGTTGAGCAGGATGGGCGTGCCGTTGTTGAACCCGTGCCCTGACGGCTGAAGCTGCTCTGTCGCAAGGATACGGGCGTGCGCATTCTGAGACCCCCTCCGTGAGGTTCCCCCTGCTCTGCAAGGGGAACCGAACCCTGCCGCGCGCCGAGGCGTACAGGCACACGGGAACCCCAGCCTTGGTTCCCCGCGCTTGCGCGGAAAACCCGAGCAGGGGGGCGCTCCTGCCCCAGAGCCGCTTTAGCCCTCTGAGGCGTTTCAATCCACACCCGCCCTTGGGGGCGGGTGCAACAC
>CAZQPV010000036.1:0-18646 GCA_964595265.1 uncultured Fimbriimonadales bacterium | reverse complement strand
CATCGGCTCAGGTCGGGCGCGTAGCCCAGCAGCGCCAGCCAGCGCCAGAGCGCCCAGCCAACAACCGTCGCCACATCGCCCCCTTGCTCCAGCAGTTCCAGCGCCCGAATGAGGGTGCAATAGGCTTCGGGTTCGGCATGCTCCTCAGCAAGCCAGCGATCCAGCGTTTCACAGAGCGCCAGCGCCGCGCTCAGACGCTCTAAATCTGTGCGCACCTGCAAGTAGGTTCGCAAAAGCTGCGGTTGCACCAGCAGCCGCTGATGGCGCCCTTCTATCACACGGGCACTAAGGCGGTTCAGAGGTTCGGTAAGTAATCCCATGCGGCTGTTGGGCTTCTGGGTGCCCCGCACTCGCAGGCGCAGTTTGCCTCGCTCTGCGGTGAGAAAGCTCACCACGCGGTCCGATTCGCCCGAAGCCCAGCGTCGCAGAATCACCCCCTCCAGCACCTGCTCACGCGCCATCGCTCACCCGATATAGACCGTCTTGATGTTCACAAACTCGTGAATCCCAAACAGCCCCAACTCGCGCCCGAAGCCGCTCTCTTTGATTCCGCCGAACGGCAGGCGCGGGTCGGAAAACACAAAATGGTTCACAAAGCAGTTGCCCGCTTCCAGCCGGTCGCGGGCAATCTCCTCACCCAGCCGAATGTTCTCGGTGAACACGCTCGCGCCCAAGCCGTAGCGCGATTCGTTCGCTCGCTGAACAGCCTCATAGCGGCTGGAAACGGGCACGATTGGGGTTACGGGACCAAAGGTCTCCTCGTTCCACACAGGCATCTCGGGGGTGATGTCCACCATCACCGTGGGAGGATAGAAGTAGCCGCGTCCTTCGGGGAGGTCGCCGCCCAGCAGCACGCGCGCGCCCGCCTCGAGGCTCTGGCGCACCTGACGGTGCAGGTTCTCGCGCAGGTCGGCGCGCGCCAGCGGACCAATCGTGGTCGCCTCGTCCATCGGGTCGCCCATCACCTGCTGGCGACTGCCCTCCACAAAGCGCTCCACAAACGCCTCATGCAGGGGGCTTTCCACCAGAATGCGCTTGGTGGCGATGCAGCTCTGCCCGGAGTTGATGTAGCGCCCCTGCAAACACTGTGCCACTGCCAGCTCTAAATTCGCGTCGCGCAGCACAATCGCGGGGTCGCTGCCGCCCAGCTCCAGCACGCACTTTTTGAGCGCCTCGCCCGCAATTTGCGCCACCGCACGCCCCGCCCGGGGGGAACCTGTGAGCGTTACACCCGCCACCAGCGGATGGCGAATCAGGTCCGGAATCTGTTCCACCTCCACCAGCACCACACGCAGGAGGTCAAACGGCAGCCCCGCCTGACGAAACGCTTCCACAACCGCCAGCCCACATGTAGGCGTGTTGGGCGCGGGTTTGAGCAGCACCGTGTTGCCCGCCATAATCGCGGGCACAGCAAACCGAAATACTTGCCAGAGCGGAAAGTTCCACGGCATGATTGCCAGAATCACGCCCAGCGGCTGGAACGCCACATAGCTTTTGCGGGCGTCGGTCAGCACCTCCATCGGTCGGAGCATCGATTCGGCGTTCTCGGCGAAATATTCACACGCCCATGCGCACTTTTCCACTTCAGCGCGCGCCTGCGTGATGGGCTTGCCCATCTCGGTGGTAATCAGCTGCACATAGGCTTCCTTACTCTGGCGCAGGTGCTGGGCAACCTTGCGGATCGCGTCGGCACGCTCCCGAAAGCTCGACTCACGCCACTTCAGAAACGCCTGATGGAGGTGTTGCAGTTGCGACTCTACATAGGCGCCCTCAGCGCTGGCGTACTCTTTCCAGACCTCTTCGGTATACGGGTTTCGGCTGACGAATGGCATGGCTACCCAAAATTGTACCTGACAGCCTTTCAGCCCTGATGACGCACAAAAAACATCACATATTCGTGTTTGAACACATACAGCCCATCGCGCAGAGCGCGGTAGCGCCAGAGCGCATACTGACCCCGCTTGCCCCGATTCTCCTGAATATCCTTCACGCAGAGACTCTTGAGCGTGTAGCCCAGTCGCATCAGGCGCTCCATCGCGTAGAACCCCAGCGGCACCCACTCTCCTTTGGCGTACTTGTCGCCAATCACCAGCACCAGATAGCGCCCCGGCTGAAGCAAGGGCGTGAAGTTGCGAGCGACCTGCTCCAGCTGCGCAAGAAAAGTCTCCATATCGGGCGCATTCGAGAGGTCATGAGGCGAGTCGCTGAAACGGATAATATCGTGATATGGAGGGTGCAGGATGAGGAGGTGGGCATGCGCAAATCCCCACTCGTCCATCAGGGTGCGCAGGCTTTCAACCGTAGCAGATTGGGTGCTATCGCCCTGCAGGATGGCGGTCTGAACCGTGTAGGGGTTCGCTTCTGCCTGCACGCGCTGGAGGCTCTCCTCCACGAGGGTTGGGTTCAGTTCCACTCCAATTGCGTGGCGTCCCAGCCGACGCGCTACGATGAGCGTGGTGCCTGAACCTGCGAAGGGGTCTATCACCAGTTCGCCCTGGCGTGTGAATCGGCGCATCGCTTGATAGGGGATTTGCGGCACAAAGTTGCCCCAATAGTCGCCTTTGTGTGTGCCCTGATTATCGCGTTTGCCCAGAAGCCACAGACTGTCAGTAATCAGGTCGGTATAGGTGCGCCACTGGCTCAGGTCCAGCTCGTGGAAGGGTTTTCGACCGCGCATAGCAAGGATTGTACCTCAGCCTTTGTAAAGGCGTGGGGGGCGTTGTCCGAGCCGTGTGGTGATTTCATGGGGTGTGGTGTTCAGCCACGCGGCGAGATGCTCCACGCGGATTTCTGCGTCGCCTTCCTTGCCGATAAGGGTTGCCGTGTCGCCGGGCGCCACTTCGGGCAATTCGGAAACATCCACCATGAGCATATCCATGCACACGCGCCCCACCTGCGGCACACGCCTGCCCCGAATCAGCGCTTCGGCGCGGTTGGTCAGGTTGATAGGGTAGCCGTCGGCATAGCCCACGCCCAGCGTGGCGATGCGCCGCGTTCGCGGCGCCCGATAGCGCCAGCCGTAGCTCACCCCCTGCCCTTTCGGTATCGTGCGCACGGAAAGCACCCGCGCCTGCCAGCGCAGCACCGGGCGCAAACGCCCACACAACGGATGCGACTCCGCCCCGCGCGGCGCTACCCCATAAAGCAGCAGCCCGCAGCGCACGGCGTCCAGATGGCTCTCAGGCAGGTTCAACAAGCCCGCGCTGGCGCTGGTGTGCAGGGCAACTTCGGGAAAACCCGCCTCCCGTAGCTGCAGGGTAGCCGCGCGAAAGAGGTGCAACTGAGCGTGTGTGGCTTCCCAGTCGCTATCGGCGTTTGCGAAGTGGGTAAACACGCTCTGCCAGCGGATGGGGGCGCGCGAATCCCACACCTCCAGAAAGGCACACAGCGATTCGGGGCGCAGCCCCAGGCGGCTCATGCCCGTGTCTATCTCCAGATGCGCATCCAGCACAATCCCGTGCGCCTGCGCCGTTTCGCAGGCGAGACGGTAGCCTTCCACGCTCTCAATCACGCCCTCCAGACGGTAGCGGTGCGTTAGCCGCCACGCTTCGCTATCCAGAGGGGGATAAAGCATCATAATCGGTGTTTCGATTCCCGCCTCGCGAAGCGCAATAGCTTCTTCGAGGCTGGCGACTATCAGGCGTCGGAGAGGTGGATCGTTGGTGGTCAGCGCCTGCGCCACCTCAATCGCGCCGTGTCCGTAGGCGTTCGCCTTAATCACCGCCCACAGGGCGCACGAGCCGCCCAGATATGCCCCCACCTGCTGGGCGTTCTCGCGCAGGGCGCTCAAGTCAATCTCCAGCCAGTTTGTTGCCCGCACGCATGCAACTCCTTTTCGCGCTACTTTTTGTGCACTGCGGCATACATACAACGAACATAGATAATCTGCCCTGCGTGATAGATATCGTGTTCTGCCAGCATCAGCAACAGTTTGCCCGTTTCCATGCGCCCCATGCCCCATGTGGGGCGTTCCACGAGCAGGTCGTCGTCGGTGAGGGGGGCGAGTGCGTCGAGCGTGGTTTCATAGCCTTCCTGTGCAATCTGGAGCGCCGCCTGCAGATTGCCCCCCATCGCCTTGAAGCGATGCTCCATCGCCACCCAGTCCACCGAGCCTTCACCAAACGCGGTGGAAATCTGCACCAGCTTGTCCGCGCCAGCATGAAAAATAATCTTCAAAATGGAGCCGTCTGCCCAGAAGTAGCCTTTATAACCTGTTGGGGGAACCCAGAGCGCTTCTTCTTCCGTAAGGCTCTTCACCGCAGTTTTGAAACTATGATAACGACTGCCTTCGTAAGCCTGAACAAGCAACTCCCGAATAAAGTTCACCTGTGTTTTCATCGCGTACTCCTATGCGAGCGGTATCTGATGTTGTCGGGCGCTCTGCAAGAGATGGGCGCGCAGGGCGTCCTGCACAATTGTACCCGCCGACGGCTCCGCGCCCGCCGTGACGCGAAACAGATAACGGTTGCTTTCCAGCGTGAGGGGTCCTTCAACACGGGGCGGGGTCTTCAGTGCGGGGTGTTCGAACGCGGCGAGGCTCTGCTCCAGCCACTGACGGGCGGAGTCCAGCTCCATTGTGCTGGCAATCCCGACTTCAATCGCGATTTTCTGCTCGCCGCGACTGTGGTTAATCACGCGCGTGATACTGCTATTGGCGAGCGTGATGAGCCTGCCCGAATCGTCGCGAATGCGCGTGATGCGCATGCCCATCGTCTCCACCACGCCGCTGACGCCATCAATCGTGACATATTCGCCCACCGCGAACTGGTCCTCCACTAGAATGAAGAAGCCGTTAATCACATCGCGCACAATCTGCTGGGCGCCGAAGCTGATGGCAAGTCCCGCCACGCCCGCCGTTGCCAGAATCGGACCCAGATTGACTCCCAGAACGCTCAAAACCGTGAAAATCACCACGAACAACAGCACGTAGTTCAGTGCACTCACGAGCAGCGTGGTGATGGTCTGCACCTGCGCCTGGCGTCGCGAGGAGAGTTCGATTTTTCGGGTGAGCGTGGCGACGGTTGCATGAATAGCGCGTCCGCCAATCCAGCGGGCGACCGCCGCGCCCAGCAATACGAGCAAAATTTTGCCCGCGCTCGCCAGCACCGTATCGATATGGCGCTCCCACAGCGACTGCACGAACTCCCACATCGCGTGGGGGAGTATACCTTGTGATGCTCCGCACCTACGGTGTACATAGCGATGTTCGCGTCGAGAAAGACGAGGTTCTGTTGCGGCAGATTCATTCTTCAAGCGCTCCCCGAACCGCCTCCTGTTCCATCTGCTCCCAGTCCGCCACAGGCAAGTTCATCGCGAACAGTTCCTGCACGAGGCGCAGGCGCTCTTCAGCAGAGGTCGCTGGCTCAAGATAGTGAATCTCCACCGCTACGGGCGCACCTTCTGGCAAGCCCGGCTCCGACTCCAGCACGATGGTTTTACCGACGACCCGTCCCCTGAACAGTAAAGTAGGCATATCTCAAGTATACCTGAGGATGATCAAGCCCCGACACCCCAGCCCCCACCAGAAACGCGAACCGCCTGGTGTTGCCATACCACCGCCAACGGGACTGGAAACGAAGCGCCCGGTCGTCCCGAATCTCGCTGTGGTCGCTTTCCCACCAGCCTGCATACATAAGAGCCTCGGTGCCACAAGGACACATATTTTGAAGCGAGGTCACCCCGAAAGACCCTGCTCACGGCGCAGGCGTTCTATCTCCTCGCGAATTGCGTCTACCACTTCGGGGTTGGCAATTTGTTTGGTATTATCTTTTTTGTTGAAAATACGATGAATGCACGCCCGCCCATTTGCTGTTCAAATCGGCGATGCGACTCTGCCATCCACTCATGCCACTTGTGTGCCTCTGGAAGCTGAGCATAACTCACTGGCTTGATTTGAATCCCGATGTAGCGCTCACCCACCGTGACATAAAAGTCTATATTGTATTTCCTGTCCCACTCATCGGGTGCAGGTTCCATCTTAACCTGCAAAAGCGCCTCCAGTTGCTCGTAAACGGTCTTTTTCTCGCTGAGATAGCCCTCAAAAGTGCGCTTTATCACCACCTCATACACATACCGAATACAGTCCTCCTCAGTAATCGCCTCTATCTCAGCACGGAGTTGTTCACTAATCTTTGTATAGAGCCTGCGCCCTATTTCGTTGAGGTGTTCTTCCATCGTGTCTGCCAGCATCCCTTGTGTAGGGCGCACCTTCTCGAAGTAGTAGCGCTCCCATTCCTTCAGGGTGCGGGGGGCACATTCGCGGATGCTTTCCGCGAGCTTGCCCACATAGCGCGGGCGGTTATACTGCCAGCGATTGAACGCAATATTCAGAATCCACTCCTTAGAAGAGCCTCTGGGCGCCATTTCGTTGTCTCTCCGCCTCGATAAATCGTTCGCGGTAGCGGTAATCGCGCTCCCTGTCCGCCTCTGCCAGTCCCATCTCAATCATTTTCCGATTCACAAAGAGCCGATTGGTGAGATAAAGGTACACTGGCACGGGCTGTCCTGCGCCTTCAGGGGGGCACTCGAATCGGAGTAACACTCTTTTACCGACCACATAGGTCTTCAAATAAGCCAGCGCCTGCTCCTGTAGCGCCACAGGAACCCGCACGCCCATCAGGGCAACCTGCAGCCCCTCTTCTGTAAGGAGAACAGGGCTGCCTGCTACAAAACAGGCAATTCCCACGACTCGATAAGTCGCCTCAGGTTCCACACGCACCTGTTTCGGCTCTATCAGGGGCACGGCATCCTTGATGCGGGGTGTGTACCCCTCTGGCGGCTCTACGGGAGGCAGCGTCTCTTCACGCTGTTCAAAGCACACTTTTGGGGGAAGCAGGCTGTCCATCCCCAAGCGCTGACGAATCAGGGGCAGGTAGTCTGCCTGTATCTCGTAGCCAATTGCATTACGGTCCAGCGCGAGCGCCGCTTTGAGCGTCGTACCGCTGCCCACAAACGGGTCCAGCACGGTCTCCCCCACAAACGAGAACATCCGTATCAGTCGGCGCGGCAACTCTTCGGGAAACATCGCTTCGTGAAATGCCTGACGCTCACCAGCAAACTGCCAGTGCCCGCTGAAAAAGGTTTTCCACTCTTCTGTTGTGAGCGCCGATGCCTCTCGCGCTTCGGGCGAAGGCGGCGCCCCTTTGCCAGGCTTGCGGAACAGCAGGATATACTCGTAATCCAGCTCCACGATCCCGTTCGGCGGATACGGAAAAGACCCCATCACCACCGCCCCTCCAGAGGGACGCATCGTTGTCTTCTTCTGCCAGATGATGGCGCCCAGATAATCAAAGCCAATCGTTTCGCACTGCGCGATAATCTCCGCATGAAGCGGAATCACCTTATATTGCCCGTAGATGACCGCGCGGGCAAACTGGTCGCCAATATTGATACACAACCGTCGCCCTGGCATCAGTACGCGCCAGCATTCACGCCACACGCGGCTCAAGTCGTATAGATACGCATGTAAAGTTTGCCCATAGCCAATCTGATGGGGCACGCCATAGTCTTTGATATGCCAGTAGGGAGGCGAGGTGATGACGAGCGCGACGCTTTCACTGGGCGTCTCCGCCATGTTGCGGCTATCGGCGATATACACTTTTGCCGAGCAGGTGTCAGGTAGCGCCATCCGTAGCAGTATACCTCACGATAGGCGGCGCCCCTCACTACTCCCGCACCACTATCCGAAACGCCTCGCTGGAGACGCTGAACGGCGCATACATCCCCCACAGGCGCGCGGGCAACACGCTGTATTCGCCAGGCACCTCTGCACGCACCAGAAACACGAACCGTTTGGTGTCGTTGTACCACCACCATCGGGACTGAAAGCTGAGCGCGCGGTCGTCCCGAATTTCGCTGTAATCGCTTTCCCACCAGCCTGCGTTCAGAAACGCCTCTGTGTCCACAGGGGCGCATCCTGCGGGGAAAGGCGCTTCCAGCACCGAGTAGTCCCAATCGGACACATTGCGCGGGCGCACAAGTTCCACCTCCACCCGAAGGAGCGCGCCCGTGCGCACCGCACCCCCCAGCGGGATGGGACGGAGCTGCTCGGAAGGCGTCAGCACATCCTGCGACGGCTGGAGCGCATAAAGGCGCATCCGAATCACGCCCGACGGACGCTCCGCATAGGTGAGCGGACGCCAGCTGGTGAGCCGCGCGACCATAATCGGCGCGCCGCCCTCCGCACGCAGACGAATCAGGTTCTCACCCAAGCGCAGCCACGCGCTCTGCAGGCGACGCTTGCCCTCAAACGCGGGCACGGGTTTCTCGTTCACCCACACCTGCACGCGAGGGGTCGCGCGAGAATCGGACGCTTCATAACGCTGGGTGTACGCCAGCAGCGCCTCA
The DNA here is from genome assembly GCA_964595265.1 of uncultured Fimbriimonadales bacterium. Classification (GTDB taxonomy): domain Bacteria; phylum Armatimonadota; class Fimbriimonadia; order Fimbriimonadales; family GBS-DC; genus LDYB01. The sequence continues at coordinate 10,300 of CAZQPV010000036.1, read as the reverse complement.
ATCGCGAGCGCGGTGTCGTAAGAGGAGTACCACGCCTCACCATACTGCATCAGCACCAGCCCCAGCGTGGTCTTCTCCAGCATCTGCCGATAGCGTCGTGGTGTCAGGTTCAGCTCACTGATAAAAGGCTCCAGCTTCAGCAGCAGCCGCAGCGCTCGCGCCTGACTCACCACCCTCCCCACGAACAGGTCATCCTGCTCCTCGCGGAACCAGTAGAGGGCGTCGGTGGTCTCGCGATAGTCGCTCTGCAGAGCGTCCCAGAGCGCGCGCAGGTGCTTGTGAGCGTCGGGCAAATTCGACCAGTGAACCAGCAGCCTCATCATCTGCATGCGCGGCTTGTGAGTCCAGAATCCCCGCATGTTGACGGATTGCTGGGTCATGCGGTTCAGCAGGGCTGGCTCTTCACGCAGGGTGTCTGGCGCGGGTTCGCCCATTTCCGCAAGGGGTTCCAGCACATCCAGCAGGTTGTCCATCGATGGCGCAGGAGTCTCCTGGAGCGCCTCGCGGTACTTTCTCACCTCCGAATCTGCCATGCGTCGAAGTACGCTCAGCCCGCGCTCGTAGAGCGGTTCAGGCACGGGCACGCCTGCTTGCTTCGCCAGATACAAGCCGCGCATGGCATAGGCGGTAATCCACGGCTCTGGCTTTTCGGCGTCCCACCAGCCCCAGCCGCCTTCAGGCGATTCCAGTTCCGCAAGGCGCTGAAGACCCGCTTTGAGCGCCTCCTCGACGCGTTTCTCCAGTTCGGGCGGCATTGGCTCACCCTGCTGCTGGTAGACCTGCCGCGCCAGCACCGCAGGCACGAAACGGCTCACCGTCTGCTCCACACAGCCGTAGGGGTACTCAATCAGGTAGTCCAGCCGCGCGGTCAAAAACTGAAGCAGGGTCGGTTGAACCTCTATCTCCAGTGTGCCCAGCTCCTGGCGGCTGTCGTGCGGGAGGTTCATCACCAGCTGGCGCTCGCCGTTGAGGAGAATCACGCGCGTGGCGACCTGCGGCGTGGCGGCGGGCTTGACTTCAAAACGGCGCTCTTCCGCATCGCGGAGCCTGCCGTTGACTTCTTGCGCCGAAACCCGAATCGTTTGCATGCCCACCCTGCGGGCGCGATAGGGGTAGCTCAGCGTGCGCGAGTCGTTGGGCGCGACGGTCAACTGCTGGCTCTGCGTGCCTTCGGGCGTGTGCCACACCACTTGCACGGTTCGGGGTTGATTGGTGTTGTTGCTTACCATCGCGCTGAGTTCGGTTTGGTCGCCTTCCACCAGCCACAGGGGCGTGCGCAGGCGTACCATCAGATCTTTAGCGCTTTTGATAGCGGCTTTCGCGTAGCCGACCTGCGTTTTGAGCGTGTGCCCCCACACAGTGAGCCGCCACTCGGTCAGGTTATCGGGCAGGCGGAAGGTGGCTTGTGCGACGCCCTGAGGGCTGGTGCGCAGGTGGGGCAGCCAGAAGGCGGTGTCAGGGAAGTCGCGGCGTGTGTCCTCCGCCTCGCCCTTGTCGCCCTGAAGCGCCAGATAGGGCGCCGAGAAGCTGGTGGACACCCTGTTAGACCTGTGCGCATAGAAGGCATGGCGCAGCCGATGGGGGTCGTCTTCCATAATCGCGTAGATGCCCTCGTCCACCACCGCCAGCGAGAGTTCTGCAGGAACGGGACGCCCCTGCGCATCGGTGGTCTGAATGCGCACCTGCACGGTATCGCGCGGCGCATAGCGAGTGCGATCGGTCTGAACCCTGATGTTGAGTTCCGTATCCTGTGTGCCCACCGACACATTCAGTGTGCGCTGATAAAGCTGTTTGTTGCGCACCATGCATACGCTCACATAGGCAGTGGGGATTTGCGCCTCGGTGAGCGGGATTCTCACGCGCGTGAGGCTCCCCGTCGCCTTCACAATCCTCGACTGAAAAAGCCGCTCGCCCTCCAGGCTCACATAATAAACCGCATCGGGATAGGGCGACCGGATGGCAACCTCCACGCTCTCACCGGGCATGTAATGCTTCTTCTGGAGGCGCACTTCAAGGGGATTGCGTAAATCAGACACTTCCCCGCCCCGATAGGTGCGCTCAAAAACCCAGAGCGTGGCGCTTTCCTCACATCGCCTGCCTGTGGGGTCTTGAGTCGAGACCACCAGCTGCCAGTCGCCCGATTCGGGAGGTGTCCAGTCCAGCACGGCTTTACCGCTCGCGTCGGTTTGGAGGGTCTGGCGGAACGGGTATTCCGTTACACGATAGCGTCCTGCCCAGGTGAATCGCCCCGCCTTCACCTGCAGGGTGGTCTGCACGGGCTGGTTCGTGCGCAGGTCTTTCACCTGCACCTCAATCCGATAGGGCTGATTGGGTTCGCCGAACCAGTATTCGGGCTTGATGCGGATTTCCCACACGCACGGCGCGATGGAAAACTTCACGCTGGCTTTTGCAGCTTCCCAGCCCTCGCTCAAGCCCGAAAGGCTCAGCGTGAAAGGGTATGGCTCCGTGCCGAGCATTTCTGTGTCGCGCTCCGGGAGCAGGTCGCGCGCCCGGAATCGGAGCGTCAGGCGTCCCTGTCCATCCGTCGTTGCCTCGCCTGTCAACACCTCCTCGCCATAAACCCCGCCCACCTCCTGCCACGGCGGTCCGTTGCACACGATGCATCCGTAATCGTCCGAAACCCGCGGCTCGCGATAGACCCAATATTCTATCTTTGTATTCGGCACGGGCATGCCGAAGTAGTATTCGGTATAGACCTCCACCTCTATCGTTTCGTCCTCAAGATAGAGGGTTTTGCTGGGGCGCGCCTGAATGCGGTAGCTCGGCTTGCGATACGCGCTCACGGGGATGCTTTGATCAACTGTGCCATAGTCGCCCACTCTGGCTTGAATCGTGTAGTACCCTGTGGACGATTCGGGCGACACGGTAAACTCCCCAGAGAACGCGCCGTATTCGTTGAGTCTGACCTTCTGCTCCGTATAGGTCTCATTGCGGGGGTCTACCACTTCCACCTGCACAGGGGTGTTGGGGGGCGGGACGATGTAGCCCTGCGGGGTTTGCAGGCGCACGATGCCTTTGTAGTGAATTGTGTGTCCGGGGCGGTAGATGGGGCGGTCGGTGTAGATGGTTCCATACAGGGGACTGTGCCCGCGTCCGTAGGCGTAGCCCGACGCCCAGTGGACGATGCGCGCCCCATCGGGCGCAAACGCAAGCAGATACAGGCGGTCGCCCATTCTATCCTGAAGCGACGCATGGGTACGCCAGAACCCCTGGGTATCGGTGCGCCCTTCGCCCAGTTTCTGGAGTTCCCGCGCAGGAGACACCCAGAGCTGCAGGGGCACATTCGGCACAGGCTGCCCCGTCTTGAAGTCGGCGCACCAGAACTCCATGCGCTCGCCGTCCTGCTTGAAAACAATCCCGAAACGGCTGACGACCACCACTGCGGCGCGCTCCAGGTCGCCCGCAACGATACGGGCGAGATAGACCCCCTCAGGCTGGCGCGGCAGCTCAATATAGCGTGTGAACACGCCTTCGGGATCGCGCCCCGTAATCGGCATTCGTTGCGACCACACGGCCTGCAGCGCATCGGTGAGCATTTCCATTTCCCTGTGCAGCTCGCTGGAGGAGTGCCACCAGCCGTAGCGCAGGTCTTCCAGCAGGCGCATCAGGCGTCGCGAAGGCGCGCGATTGCCTTTGAGCGCAAGCAGAGTCACCTCCATCTCGTCTTCCTGCGTGAAGCCGCGAACGCCTATCTTCAGGGGTTCATCGGGGTAGTAAACAGCCTGCGGATGAATCAGCTCCATAAAGTCCGGGTCCGGCTGGAGGTAGAGGTCTTTCTCCACACGCGCGCCTTCGGGAATAGCGACCTCGATCTCGTCATGGGAAAGCGGATTTCGGAGCGAATGCGCCCGAGAGTAGGCAGCGAGCCGATAGACCCCCGCAGGAATCCCGCGCAATGCGAACCGCCCCTGAGCGTCCGTGCGCACCGACCAGATGGCCCCCACCTCGTCGCGTTCCTCTTCAATCCAGCCCTGTTCCAGCAGGAGCACCCTGCGCCGCGCGCCTTCTGATGATTCTTCGGGCAGGCGTTTCTGCAGTATCAGCATCACTTCTGCCTTCGGAATGGGCTGGAGCGTGCGGCTGGAGAACACGCGCCCTATCAGCGTGCCACGAGGCGGTTCGTTTTGAATCAGCTCCGCAACGGCATAGAACTGCACCAGCACGAGAATCACAACACCCAACAATCCGTGCAACCATCGTGATGTGGACATCCCTTCGGTTCCCTCCCTGTGGCGCTACTGGTTTGACGAGGGAACAGAGAAAAGGCTTCACTTCACAGGCAGTTCCAGCACGATCTCGCGTCTGTTTTCGCCCCACCGCAGTTCAAACCGCCACACCTGAACACGCATGGGTGCCTTTTCAAGGCGCACCTGGCGATGGTAGCGCTTCCAGTCGTCCAGTGTACGGATGGGTGGCTTCTGGTCAGCAGGAATGCGCACACCTTCCTGGACGCGGGTATCACTCATAAGGCGCATAGAGGCGCTCTGCATCCGTGCTTGCAACTGGGCTGGCGGCAGCCAGAAGTCGTCCAGCGTTAGCAGGTTGCCCCGCGTGTACGCCAGCAGAAACAGCCACTGTTGGGCTGGGGTTAGCTGGTTGAACGGGATGCCCCCTGCCCGCAACTGGGTGCGCAGGGCGGGCTTGAGCAAAGCATAGAGCTGCATCGCGTACAGAATGCCCTCTTCAGGCAGGGGCGCAGGCAGGGTAGAACCACGCTCCCACTGAAGCCAAACAATCGTGCGTTGGGCATATAGTAATCCCCCGTGCAGGAAATCCAGCTCCGCAGGAACATACGGAACCCCTTCCAGCAGGTCGTGCAGCTGCGCGAAGGATTGAATGTACATGTAGAGATGGCTCCTCTGATTCCATGAAAGCATCGCCACTTCTGCACACTCGTCAAAAGTCAGCATACCCCGACGATTGGGCTTGAACAGCCAGCGCTGCAAGGTGGGATGAGGGATGTCGTTCTCGCGGGCATAAGGGCGCTGACGGCTCTCAATCACCAACCAGCCTGAGTCGCTCAGCCGAACGCGACACCCAAACTCTCGCAGCAGACCCTGAAACGCATACCAGTCCTGTGGTAGGCGGGGGCGATACTGGCTCCAGTCCTGCAGAATCAGGGTATCGGTCTGCAGGGGGTAATACTCCGCCGCCAGCGGCGCACTAGTCGCCTCTGCCATCTGCACCATCAGCTCCGAAAGCCACTGGAACCAGTCATCGTGCGGACCTGGCTCTTTGAACTGTGTGAGCGGACGCGAAAGTATTGGATGTTGTGCAGGCAGCGGCGGGTCGGGTTCACCACGCAATACGCGGCGGGCTGGCTCACTGGCGCTCCAGAGAGTCATTTCAGAAAAAGCAGACTGGGAGCCATCCAGAACAACCCGCTCCCCCTCCGCCAGCGCCTCATAGGCGGTTTTGAGAGCTTTCTCGCTTGCATCATACCGCACCATCGCTCGCAACTCGTTCACCGCCTCCAGTTTGACCAGATTGTCCTGATAGCGCTCGCTTGCGCCATAGCGCTCTATGGAAAACTTGATCTGCTCCCGCATCACGGCTTTCCAGTCGTCTATGGCTCTGGGCGCAATCTGATTAGGGAAGCGCGTGCTGAAAAAGAGCGCCTCGCCCCGTGCCAGCCGACGCCATTCGTCCTCGCCCATCTGACACAGGGCATGCCACACAGCGATATGATGCACATCCACCGAACGGAACACGGGCATCAGCGCTTCGCGCTCCTCATGGGAAAGTTGCTCGTGCCCCATTTCAGCTGCCTGTATCAGGCGCTGCAGCCGCGCCTCAATCGGCGTCTGCAGTTGCGCGCACACGGGCGCCAGCACCTTCTCACGGAACTCGCGCAGGTCGCTTTCACGAACCCTGGTCTTCTCCTCAGGCGGCGCGACAAGGCGGTACTCATAGGGCGCCTCTTCGGAAGGCTTCTCGCGTTTCCAGTAAAACCCGAACGCTTCTGCCAGATGGCTCAGAATCTCGCTCAAAGGTTTCTCTTTCGCATACAGGCACGCGCGATACTCCTGCAGGGCTGGCTCCACTTTGAGAACGACTTTCGTGCGCTGGCTTAGTTGCGTCAGCAGGTCGCGCAACGGCAAGCCGACTGCGCGAACAGTAAGTCTCTGGCTCAGCCGCTCATCTTCGCTGGCGCTCAGCGCGTTTTGCGCCCACAGGGAGGCACAGAGTAATCCCACAAGCAGCAGTATCCACCGCATCGGAGAATCCCCTCGCATTCAGGATTCGTATCGAGCGGGCGATTCCCTGCAAACAAACGCTGGACTATGGCTGGATGCACTGTTGGGAAAGGTATACAGTTTTGTAGGGGTTTTCAATGTCCTTTCGTTTGTTTCCACATATCTAGAACTCGTTGATATTCCGAATGGCTCAGGCGAAAACCAGAGGCAAGCAGGGCATCCAGGCACTGGGGAAAGTCCAGCAATCCCTTTTGATCTGCCATCAACAGTACGCCTACTGTGCCAATAACGCGCAGGTTATGCGATTGAGCGTGAAGGCGTGCCAGACGGTCGTCCAGTATCACAAGATCCGCTCCTATTTCCAGCGATAGAACGATACACGCCGATTCGCCCTGCCCCAGCACAGCATTCAGCGCGGCATATGCTATTCGGTTCGTGATAGATTCCACATGAATCCATCTCGCGTTTGAAACAGCGTCAGCGCCGGGTTTGCCAGCACCCCTCACCACAACTTCCTCATAAACCTCTTTTGGAATGTAAATCTGCTGGAAAAGCTGTTGGAGCAGATTCAGCTGCTCTATCGCTGAAAGATGCACGAGCGGTGTTGAATTGCTAACCACTTTCATCGGCGTTAAGGTTTTCAATCGTCGCCAAATCTGCTTCCGCATCCGCAGCAGTATAGTTCAAACAAACCCCATGTTTTGCCAGCAACGCCATCATTTCGTACCGTGTGGCAATGCCCGCAACCTCCGCTGCCTTCCCCAGCGAAAGCCGCCCTTGGCGATAGAGCTCTACGGCGATAACTTCCCGAATAAACCCCTCCAGTTCCTGTTGCTGCAAGCCCGTCACCGCAAGCACGGACTGCGGTATTGCCACCGTCACTGTAATCGTCCCCATAGTCCACCGATCCCGATGTTATAGGATACCATACCGGCGCTAAAACCTCCAGAAATAAGGTATCAGCATGCTGGCGAGAATCCAGAAGAGCAGGTTCAGCGGCGCGCCCACACGCAAAAAGTCGCGAAACTCATACTGCCCTACGCCGAACACCATCAGATGGGTCTGATAGCCTATCGGGGTCATAAACCCGAAGGAGGCGCCATAAGCGACGGCAAACAGAAAGGGGCGCGCGTCCACGCCCAGCGTGCTGGCTGTCTCTATGGCAAGTGGCGTCATCAGCGCCGCTGTCGCGTTATTGGACATCATCTCGGTCAGCAGTAAGGTGAGCAGATAGAACGCCGCCAGCACGACATAGGGCCCCAGTCCCTCCAATGTGTGCATCATCTGGGTGGTCAGCCATCGAGCGGCGCCTGTGGTCTCCATCGCGGTGCCTATCGCCAGCATGCCGCCCAGCATCACCATCAGCCGCCAGTCCACTGCCTGAATTGCCTCTTCAGGCGTGAGGCATCGGGTCAGCACCATCAGCAGCGCGCCGCCCAGCGCCGCGACCGCCGTCGGCTGCCACCCCAGCGACGCAACCACAATCACGCCCGCCATAATCGCACTCGCCAGCAGGGCGCGCCCCGAACGGACAGGAGTGAATACCCACTGAGAAACCAGCAGAAAGTCGGGGTTCTGGGCAATCTCCGCAAGGCGCTCGCGCGGGGCGCGAATCAGCAGGGTATCGCCCGCCTGCAGAGGCACATCGGCAATCTGCTCCAGTAGCGTCTCCTGACGGTGGCGCAACGCCAGCACGGTGGCGCCATAACGGTTGCGGAACCGCGCCTGCTTGAGCGACTTGCCTATCAGCGAGGCGTTCGGCGTTATCACCACCTCGGCAAGCAGGTAGTCCTCTGGCTCCTCATGAAACTGCGCGGCGGGCAGAGGTGTCAGCCCATAGCGCGTCTGCAACGCCTCCAGTTTGTTCAGTGGGCAGCGCACCCGCAATATATCGCCTTTCTGAATCAGGCGGTCTGGCAACGGCAGCAGGCGGATATTGTTGCGCCAGATGTCCAGCACCTCCACGCCCAGCTCGCGCACGAAGTCCGCCTCCATCAGGGGTTTGCCTGCCGACTTTGCCTCCTCGCTCACCACCACCTCCATCAGGTAGCGCCCCAGCTGATACGCCTGCGCGGGGTCTGCCTGCGCACGACGGTCAGGCAGCAAGCGCATCCCGAAGGTCAACAGATACAGCATGCCGACGCCCGTAAAAATCAGCCCCAGCGGCGTGAACTCAAACATCCCCAGCGGCGCCAGACCCCTCTGTTCCGCCAGCCCGCTCACCACCAGGTTCGTGGAAGTGCCTATCAGCGTGCAGACCCCGCCGAATATCGAGGCATAAGAGAGTGGGATGAGCCAGAGCGAGGGGCTCTGGTTCGCCGACTGCGCCAGATTCAACACGACGGGGATTAATAGCGCCACAACGGCGGTATTGTTCATAAACGCTGAGAGCGCCGCCGCGCCCAGCAGCAACAACACCATCGCCAGCCACGCGCTCCGACGCCCTAACCGCTCCAGCAGGCGCACAATCTGTTCAATCACGCCCGTGCGCCGCAACCCCTCGCTCAACACAAACATGCCTGCAATCGTAATCACTGCAGGATTGCTGAACCCCTTCAAGCCCTGCTCTGGCGAGACCAGCCCGCTCACCAGCAGGGTCACCAGCAGCATGAGCGCCACGACCTCTGGGGGAAACCGATTGCTGATAAATAGCGCAATCGCCGCAATCAGCAGCCCCAGCGTCAGCCCGATTTCCAGGGTCATCGTTAAAAAGAGTCTACGGGCGAGTAGCAGGCAGGGCGCGGCGGCAGCAGGGCGTAAAGCTCGTTGGGGATTTCGGACAGCTCCAGCCCGAAAAGCCACGCGAGCGCCAGCGCAGGGGGCAATTTCTGCGCCGCCACCCGCACCTGAGCGCCAAACGCCTCAAACGCCTCCCATAAACGCTCCGGCACGCCAACCCGAACCATCGCGCTCCCCATCGGCTGGGGCGATATTTCGGGCAGAAAGGGGCGCACCCAGCGCTCCACATCGCTTCGGGGCAAAAAGAAGCGCATCTGCTCCGCTTCAGCGTTCACCGCCATCTGCACCGCGAAGCCAATCAGTTGCTGAAACGCTTCGGTATCCTCGGGCGCAGCGCCCACCTCCTGAACCGAGATGGCGGCAACCCGGCGCGTGCCGTCGGGCAGCGTACGATGGTGGGTCTCCAGCACGATATAGCCGCGAGCGGTGAGTGAGTCCTCGGCGATGTAGAAGGCACGTCGCCAGTTCGGGTCGTCCCAGCGCGTCCAGATGCGCCAGTAAGCCTCGTCGCGTACCACGCTCAGCGGATGGTCAGCATAGGTCTGGGCGTACCATAGCTGCACCTGCGGCAAATCGTCGGGTTCAGCAGTGCGGAACCGCCAACCATCCAGCGTCAGGGGCTGAGGCGTCGCGCTCCACAGGGGAAACGGCACACGCTCCCAGCCCAGCCGCGCGTAAAAGTCGTGGATGCCTGTGAACAGCAAGCCGAACAGAAAGTCTTCGGCGTCCATCACGCGCTGGGCATCACGCATCAACTGGGTGGAGAACCCGCGCCCACGGTATTCGGGCAGGGTCGCCACATTCGCAATCCCCGCCATGGGCACCGCTTGTCCGTTCAGGCGTACCGCACGGCGCACGAGCTGCACCGCGGCGACCAGCTGCCCGTTCACCTCACACACGCGCGTATATTCGGGCTTCCACAGCGGCTCTTCAAAGTAACGCACGAAGTAGTCCGCGCCTGGCGAGAACACCTGCGTCCAGAGCTGCAGGCACGCAGGTTGCTCATGCGGCTCTATGGCGCGGAACTGGGGGGTCATTCGGCTTCTGGCTCTTCTTCTTCGGTGTCAAACAGGTCGTCGCCCAGCAGACGCTTGCGGTCTTCTTCCGCCAGCTCCTCAAGGCTCACCTCGCCCTCCACGAACGGACGCTCCTGATCGTCTTCAGGCAGAATCTTCTCCTCTTCCTCGTCTACCGTGGCGGAGAGCCAGATGCTGGGATTGACCTTCCGGCAGTTATCACATACAAAGCGGATGGCAACCGTCTCGAACCAGAGCGGCACTTTTTCCAGTGGTTTGCCACATTCGGCACAGTGGATCATCGGCTCGGAACCTCCTGTTGGCTGG